>NZ_JBYOJR010000026.1:0-100497 GCF_057798915.1 Cupriavidus sp. 22TCCZM01-5 | reverse complement strand
CTTTTTGGTTACTTTTTGTCGCTCGGACAAAAAGTGACTCGCCGGCTACGCCGGCGAAACAGCAGCGCCCGCCCCGCCAAGCACGACGAGCCAGTCACAGCCACAAACCTCCCATCATTCCCGAAAGCGCCAGCACCGCCATAAAGGCCCGAACTGGCTCGGGTTTGTCTGGGCTTGCAGGGTAATGCAATAATGTCGGGGCTATGCCGCCCGGCCAGGTCCGGCCCAGCCGTGTGGCAATCCTCGTGCTTTCCCAGAATGGAGCGTACTTACCATGGCAAAGAAGAATGAGATGAGCGTGAATATCGGCATCTCCGACAAGGACCGCAAGAAGATCGCCGAAGGCCTATCCAAGCTGCTGGCCGACACCTACACCCTCTACCTCAAGACCCATAACTTCCACTGGAACGTGACGGGCCCCATGTTCAACACGCTGCATCTGATGTTCGAGACGCAGTACAACGAACTGGCGCTGGCCGTGGATTCCATCGCCGAGCGCATTCGCGCGCTGGGCTACCCGGCGCCGGGCACTTACAAGGAATATGCGCGCCTGTCGTCGATCCAGGAAGAAGACGGCGTGCCGGAAGCCACCGAGATGATCCGCAAGCTGGTCGAAGGCCAGGAGGCCGTGGTGCGCACCGCGCGCTCGATCTTCCCGCTGGTCGACGCCGCCAGCGACGAGCCGTCGGCCGACCTGCTGACCCAGCGCATGCAGACGCACGAAAAGACCGCGTGGATGCTGCGCTCGATGCTGGCCTGATCGTCGCCTGACTGCCATGCCGGCACGACGCGCCGCAACCGTCCTGGCTGCGGCGCGTTTTCGTTCAGTGCCTCGCTGTGCGCTGAACCCGTGCCCCTCCGATGACTCCTGCCCCCGCTGCTGCCGTGCTGCTTTCCTGTCCCCGAGCTCCCATGTCTGAACGCCTTGCCCTCTATGCGCGCCTGGTGCGCATCGACAAGCCCATCGGCACGCTGCTGCTGCTGTGGCCCACGCTGTGGGCGCTGTGGATGGCGGCTGGCGGCCCGCCGGCCCTGAGCGTGTTCTGCATCTTCTTTGCCGGCACGTTCCTGATGCGCTCCGCGGGCTGCGCGATCAACGACTACGCCGACCGGGACTTCGACAAGCACGTCAAGCGCACGAAGGAACGGCCGCTGACGGCTGGCAGGATTGCGGCATGGGAAGCGCTGGCGGTGGCGGCGGTGCTGGCGCTGCTTGCATTCGCGCTGATCTTGCCGCTCAACAGCCTGACCAAGTGGCTGGCCGTAGTGGCCGCGGTGGTCGCTGGCACCTATCCGTTCTTCAAGCGCTTTTTCGCGATTCCGCAGGCCTACCTGGGTATCGCTTTTGGTTTCGGCATTCCGATGGCGTTTGCCGCCGTGCAGGCCCAGGTGCCGCTGGTGGCGTGGGTGATGCTGCTGGGCAATGTCTTCTGGGCTATCGCCTATGACACGGCCTATGCCATGGTCGATCGCGACGATGACCTGCTGATCGGCATCAAGACCTCGGCCATCACGTTCGGCCGTTTCGATGTGGCTGCGATCATGGTTTGCTATGCGGCCTTCCTGGCGCTGATGGCGTGGGCCGGCGTGATGCTGTCGCTGGGGTGGCCGTATTGGGTGGGCCTGGCTGCCGCTGCGGTTTGCGCGGGCTATCACTACTCGCTGATCCGTGACCGCGACCGTATGCGGTGCTTTGCGGCGTTCCGCCATAACAACTGGCTTGGAGCGTGTGTGTTCGCGGGGACTGCGTTGGCCTACGCGATCCGCTAATGTTCCTCCCCTCTCCCATGCATGGGAGAGGGGAGCAAGCTTGCGGAATGGCAGGCGGCGTTGGCAGAACGCCGCTAACCACGCCGCCCGCTCAATCCTTCCCGAACTCTTCCCCCATTTCCTTCCCGCGTGCCGCCGCCGCATGCATGGCGCGCACAAACGCGTCAGCGATGCCGGCGCTTTGCATGGCCGTCAGCGCTGCATAGGTCGTACCGCCCTTGGACGTCACCCGTTCGCGCAATGTGGACACCGCTTCCGGCGACTGGCCGGCCAGCGTGGCGGCGCCCAGGAAGGTCTGTACGGCCAGTTCCCGTCCTTGCTGCGCGCTCAGGCCGAGTTCGGTGGCGGCGCGTTCCATCGCTTCGATGAAGAAGAACACATAGGCGGGGCCGCTGCCCGAAATGGCCGTGACGGCATCGATCTGGTCGTCGCCTTCGACCCACGCGCACTTGCCCACGGCTTCGGCCACCGCGGTGGCAATGGCGCGGTCCTGCGCCGACAAGCCGGCGGGTGAAGCCAGTCCCGTCATGCCCATGCCCGACAACGCCGGCGTATTGGGCATCGCCCGGACCAGCCGCGTGCGCCCGCCGAGCCAGCGCTGCATGTCCTGCAGGCGGATGCCGGCGGCCACGCTGATCACAAGGTTGCCGGCGCCGCTTGCGGGCAGGTACGGCAGCAGGCTGGCCGCGGCTTCGCGGAACTGCTGCGGCTTGACCGCCAGCACCAGCACGTCGGACGCGCCGAAGGCCGCATCCGGCGCGCCGGACGTGTGCACGCCCAGGTCGCGCGCCAGGCGCTGCTGTGCATCGGGGAACGGATCGACCACGCGGATCGAGGCGGCGGGCACGCCGCGCGCGATCAGGCCGCCGATCAGGGCGGTGGCCATATTGCCGCCACCAAGGAAGCCGAAGGTCAGGGTATCGAGCATGTCAGTCTCTGGCTGGAATGGGAGAGGGGGAATGCAGTCGCGGCGCTCACGCGCGCGCGCCGAAGATGGCCGTGCCGATGCGCACGATGGTCGCGCCTTCCGCGATGGCGGCATCCATGTCGCCGGACATGCCCATCGACAGCGTGTCGAGCGGCAGGCCCGCCGCTTGCAGCGACTGCAACAGTCCACGCATCGCCGCAAACGGCCGGCGCTGCGCGGCGGGGTCGCTCGCGGGCTCGGGAATCGCCATCAGTCCGCGCAGGCGAAGACCGGGCAGGACGGCGACGGCGCGGGCCAGTTCCGGCACGTCTTCAGGCGCGACGCCGCTCTTGCTGGCTTCGTCGCTGATATTCACCTGGATGCAGACCTGCAGCGGCGCCATGCCGGCTGGACGCTGCGCCGACAGCCGCTGCGCGGTCTTGAGCCGGTCAACCGCATGCACCCAGTCGAAATGCTCGGCCACCAGCCGTGTCTTGTTGCTTTGCAGCGGTCCGATGAAATGCCACGCGACCTGGCTGCGCAGGTCGGCCAGCGCAACGATCTTCTCCACGCCTTCCTGCACGTAATTTTCGCCAAAAGCGCGCTGCCCGGCCTCGATTGCCTCGCGCACAATGCCGGGTGCAACGGTCTTGGAAACAGCCAGCAAGGCCACGTCTTCCGGGACTCTTCCGGCTTGTTGTGCCGCCGCCGCGATGCCGCGGTGCACAGCTTGCAAGTTGGCGGCAATTACAGACATAATCCGGCGGACATACAGAAGAAGTAAAAAGAAGTACGAAAAGTACTAACAATTAATCGGGTGGGGTCATTATAGATGGACATCGCGCAGCTATTGGCTTTCGCAGTCAAGAACAAGGCGTCCGATCTACACCTCTCGGCGGACATGCCGCCGATGGTGCGTATTCACGGCGACATGCGGCGCATCAACGTCGCCCACATGGCGCACAAGGATGTCCACGCCATGGTGTACGACATCATGAGCGACTCCCAGCGCAAGAGCTACGAAGAGCGGCTGGAAATCGATTTCTCGTTTGAAATCGCCGGCCTGTCGCGTTTCCGGGTCAACGCCTACAACACGCAGCGCGGCGCGGCCGCGGTATTCCGTACGATTCCCTCCAAGGTTCTCACGCTCGAAGAACTGCGCGCGCCGGCGGTATTCGCCGACCTGTGCATGAAGCCACGCGGCCTGGTGCTGGTGACCGGGCCGACCGGCTCGGGCAAGTCCACCACGCTGGCGGCAATGGTGGACCACCGCAACGAAAACGACATGGGTCACATCCTCACGGTCGAGGACCCGATCGAATTCGTCCACAACTCCAAGAAGAGCCTGATCAACCAGCGCGAGCTGGGTCCGCACACGCACTCGTTCGCCAATGCGTTGCGCTCCGCGCTGCGTGAAGACCCGGACGTGATCCTGGTGGGCGAGTTGCGCGACCTGGAAACCATCCGCCTGGCGCTGACGGCGGCGGAAACCGGCCACCTGGTTTTCGGCACGCTGCACACCAGCTCCGCGGCCAAGACCATCGACCGTGTGGTCGACGTGTTCCCGCCCGAAGAGAAGGACATGGTGCGCACCATGCTGTCCGAATCGCTGGAGGCCGTGATCTCGCAGACGCTGCTGAAGACGCGTGACGGCAACGGCCGCACCGCCGCGCACGAGATCATGATCGCCACGCCCGCGATTCGCCACCTGATCCGCGAGAACAAGATCGCGCAGATGTACTCGATGATGCAGACCAGCAGCGGGCTGGGCATGCAGACCCTGGACCAGTGCCTGTCGGACCTGATCAAGCGCAGCATGATCAGCTACAGCGACGCACGGGCCATTGCCAAGAACCCCGACGCCTTCATGGGCTGAGGCCCGCGCCTCGCCCTCCGGCCGCGCCACCGGGGCGGCCTCTTCTTCGCAGGACCACGCCATGCTCGACCGCGAATCCGCCGCCAAGTACATCAACGACCTGCTCGAGCTCATGGTGAGCAACCGCGGGTCGGACCTGTTCATCACCTCGGACTTCCCGCCCGCCATCAAGGTCGACGGCAAGGTCACGCCGGTCTCGCAGCAGCCGCTCAATCCGACGCAGGCGCTGGGCCTGGTGCGCTCGATCATGAACGAGCGCCAGGTCAAGGAGTTCGACGACAGCCGCGAGTGCAACTTCGCCATCTCGGCGCCCAAGGCCGGGCGCTTCCGCGTCTCGGCATTTATCCAGCAGGGCAAGGCCGGCATGGTGGTGCGGACCATCAACACGCGCATCCCGTCGGTGGCGGACCTGGACCTGCCGCCGACGCTGCATGAGATTGTCATGTCCAAGCGCGGCCTGGTGATCGTGACCGGCGCCACGGGCTCGGGCAAGTCGACCACGCTCGCGGCCATGCTGGACCACCGCAACGCGAATTCCTACGGCCACATCATCACCATCGAGGACCCGATCGAATACGTGCATGCGCACCAGAACTGCGTGGTCACGCAGCGCGAGGTCGGCATCGACACCGAGTCCTGGCATATCGCGCTGAAGAACACGCTGCGCCAGGCGCCCGACGTGATCCTGATCGGCGAAATCCGCGACCGCGAGACCATGGAATACGCGATGCAGTACGCGGAGACCGGCCACCTGTGCCTGGCCACGCTGCACGCCAACAACGCCAACCAGGCCATCGACCGCATCGTCAACTTCTTCCCCGAGGAAAAGCGCCAGCAGCTGCTGATCGACCTGTCGCTGAACCTGAAGGCCATGGTCTCCCAGCGCCTGCTGCCGCGCGCGGGCCGCAAGGGGCGCGTGCCGGCCGTGGAAATCATGATCGGCACGCCGCTGGTGGCCGACCTGATCTTCAAGGGCGAGATCCACGAACTCAAGGAAGTGATCAAGAAATCGCGCGAGCAGGGCATGATTTCCTTCGACCAGGCATTGTTCGACCTGCACGAAAGCGGCAAGATCACGTATGAGGACGCGCTGCGCAATGCCGATTCGCTCAATGACCTGCGGCTGATGATCAAGCTGCACAGCGCCGCCAGCAAGGATGCCGACCTCGGTGCCGGTACCGAACACCTGAACGTAATCTGATCCGCGCGCGCGTCCGGTCCAGGAGCCAAGTCCGCCATGAGCAATGTCTACCAGTTCGAAGCCAAGTCCCTTGCCGGTCAGCCGGTGCCGCTGTCGCAGTTCCGCGGCAAGGTGCTGCTGATCGTCAACACCGCCAGCGAGTGCGGCTTTACCCCGCAGTACGCCGGCCTGCAGTCGCTGCATGACGCGTATGCAGCGCGCGGGCTGGAAGTGCTGGGTTTCCCGTGCAACCAGTTCGGCAAGCAGGAGCCCGGCGACGCGCAGCAGATCGGCCAGTTCTGCGAATCGCGCTTTGGCGTCACGTTCCCGATGTTTGCCAAGATCGACGTGAACGGCGCCGATGCGCATCCGCTGTACCAGTGGCTGACCAGCGAGAAGCGCGGCGTGCTCGGCACGCAGGCGATCAAGTGGAATTTCACCAAGTTCCTGCTGCGCCGCGATGGTACGGTCTACAAGCGCTACGGGTCGATGACCAAGCCGGAAGAGATCCGCGCGGACATCGAGACGCTGATCGCCGATCCCGGCGCGTGAAGCTTACGTGCCGCTGGCCCGTACCGCGCGCAGGAAGCCATTGAGCGAGCGGTCCGGCGTTTCGTGGAAATGGTCGTCGAGCATGCGGATTTCGCGGCAGCGGTCCAGCCGGAAGCTGCGGTAGTCGGTGCGCGTCGTGCACCATGCCGCCAGCAGCCACGCATTGCCCCAGAAGAACAATCCCAGCGGCTGCACCACGCGTTCGGTGATGCGCTGTTCCGCATCGCAATAGTCGAGCAGCAGCAGCTTCTGCGCGCCCAGCGCGCCGTGCACGACGTCAAAGGCCTCGCGCACCTGCGCGCGGTTGACATACTCCGGCGCGAACACGCGGCTTTGCTGCGCGGCCAGCCGGCGCGGCGGCGGCAGCGCGGCCATCAGCTTTTCCAGCGCGGGGTCGGCCGCAGCCGCTAGCGCGCCGCCGCCCCAGGCCTTGAGCAGGCGCAGGCCGGCCACCAGCGCTTCGACTTCCAGAGCGGTGAACATCAGCGGCGGTACATCGAAATCGGCGCGCAGGCGGTAGCCGATGCCGGCCTCGCCCTCGACCGGCACGCCCGACAGCGACAGTGCCTGGATGTCACGGTAGACGGTGCGTTCGGACACGCCGAGCCGCTGCGCGAGCAGCGCCGCCGTGGTCAGGCGGCGGCCGCGCAGGACCTGGACGATCTGGAACAGGCGGTCGGCGCGGCGGCTCACATGCCCTCCGGTTCAGCCCGTGAACGGCTCATGCAGGCCGATGCGGTTGCCCTCGCTGTCGGCGATATGCGCGATGCGGCCGATGTCGCCAGGCAGCTGCAGCGGGCCAAACACGGTCTTGCCGCCCGCATGGGCGACGCGCTGCAGCAGCGCGTCGAGCCCCGGGGCATGCAGGTAGGGCAGCGTGCCATAGTGCTGGCTGGGCCGGTAGTCTTCACCGGCCACCAGCGCGCCGCCCGGGTCGGGGTTCGGGAACACCGCCATGTCGACCTGGCTCATGGTTTCGCGCCTGAGCGTCGTTTCGAACACCTGCTCGTAGAAGTGGATCGCACGCTTCATATCGACAACGGGGATCTCCAGCCAGTTGATCAGACCATTGCTCATGATGGACTCCTGGGTCACGGGGAAAGGAGTCCGCATCTTGCGCGGGGGCTCCTGACAGCGTCCTGTCAGGAGCGTGGCAGCAGGATCAGTGCGGCATCCACGCTGCCAGCACTGGCACCATGATGGCCGTCAGCACGCCGTTCAGGCCCATGCCGAGAGCGGCGAAGGCGCCGGCTTCCTGGTTCACCTGAAATGCGCGCGCGGTACCGATGCCGTGCGCCGCCACGCCGGTGGCGAATCCGCGCACGGTGTAGTCGCGGATGCGCAGCAGGTTCAGCACGCTGGTCGCGCTCACGGCGCCGATGATGCCGGTGGCCATCACCAGCACCGCGGTCAGCGACGGCAGTCCGCCGATCTTCTCGGCCACGCCCATCGCGATCGGGATCGTCACCGACTTGGGCGCGAGCGACAGCACGGTCTCGCGCGAGGCGCCGAGCAACCATGCGATGCCGACGGCCGACACTACGGCCACCAGCGACCCGGCCACCAGCCCGACCAGCAGCGGGAATACGTGCGTGCGCAGCTTGGGCAGTTGCAGGTAGAGCGGCACGGCGAGCGCCACGGTGGCGGGGCCGAGCAGGAAGTGCACGAACTGCGCGCCGTCGAAATAGGTCTTGTATGGCGTGCCGGTGACGGTCAGGACGGTCACCAGCAGCGCGACGGCGATCATCACCGGGTTGGCAAGCGGCGAGAAGCGCGAGCGCTCATAGATGCGGAACGCGAACACATAGGCAAGCAGCGTGGCGGTCAGGCCGACCAGCGGGCTCGCGGCGAGGTAGACCCAGATCTCGTTGAGGCGGGGCGTCATCATGCCTGTTCTCCGCGGTTGTCCGCGGCGCCGGCTGCCTGCGGCGCCGGTTCCTTGGGCTTGCGCATCAGCATGCGCGTGACCACGGCGGTGGTGGCGATGGCCAGCCACGTCGAGACTACCAGCGCGATCAGGATCGGCAGCCATTCGCCTTCGATGCGGCTGGCGTGGACCATGATGCCGACGCCGGCCGGCACGAACAGCAGCGACAGGTGCTTGAGCAGTTCGCTGGTGGTGCCCTGGATGATGGGCAGCAGGCGGTCGTCGAAGACCAGCCAGCCGAACAGCATGATCATGCCCAGCACGGGGCCGGGCACCGGCAGGTGCAGCGCGTAGCTGATCACCTCGCCGACGGATTGGAATACCAGGAGGATGGCAAAGGTCTGGAGCATGGGGCGTCTTGGCTTGTACTGTTTCTCCCTCTCCCGATGGGAGAGGGACGACAACCACACCGCCCCGTCCGGAGCGGCTCAGCCCAGCATCTTGTCCACCAGTTCGATCCAGTGCATGACCGGCGTTTCGGTGCCGCCCTGCAGGTGGGAGATGCAGCCGATATTGGCAGAGACGATGGCTTCCGGCTGGGTGGCCTCCAGTTTGGCGAGCTTGTCGTCGCGCAGGCGGTAGGCCAGTTCCGGCTGCAGCACCGAATACGTGCCCGCCGAGCCGCAGCACAGGTGGCTGTCAGCGCAGAGTTTGACTTCCACGCCGAGGCCGGTCAAGAGCGCTTCGACCTTGCCGCGGATCTGCTGGCCGTGCTGCAGCGTGCACGGCGGGTGGTAGGCCACGCGGCGGCCGTCGCGCGGCACCGCGCCGGCGCGCGCATGCAGCGCATCGGCAAAGTCCGGCAGGATCTCCGACAGGTCCCGCGTGAGCGCCGAGACGCGGCGTGCGCGCTCGGCGTACTTCGGATCGTTGCGCAGCACGTGGCCGTAGTCCTTCACCATCGCGCCGCAGCCCGAAGCGGTCATGACGATCGCTTCGGCGCCGGCTTCGATGTGCGGCCACCACGCATCGATATTGCGGCGCATATTGTCGAGGCCGCCGCCATGGTCGCCGGTGTGGAAGCGGATGGCGCCACAACAGCCGGCTTCTTGCGCCACCACCAGTTGTACGCCGACACGGTCGAACACGCGCGCCGTCGCGGCATTGATGTTGGGCGACATCGCGGGCTGCACGCAACCGTCGAGCAACAGCATCTTGCGCGCGTGCACGGTGCGCGGCCACTGGCCGGCTTCGGCGGTCTTGCCGAGTTCCGGCACCTTGTTGCGCAGCGTGGCCGGCAGCATCGGTCGCATCATCTGCCCGAGCTTCAGCGCGGTGCCGAACAGCGCCGGACGCGTCAGGCCTTCGCGCAGCACCCAGCGCGTCACGCGTTCGCGCGCGGGGCGGCGGATGCCGCGTGCCTCGAGCTGGTCGTCCACCACCTGCCGGCCGATGTCCACCAGCCGCCCGTAGCGCACGCCCGACGGGCAGGTCGATTCGCAGTTGCGGCAGGTCAGGCAGCGGTCCAGGTGCAGCCGCGTGCTTTCACTGACGGCATTGCCCTCCAGCACCTGCTTCATCAGGTAGATGCGCCCGCGCGGGCCGTCTAGTTCGTCGCCAAGCAGCTGGTAGGTCGGGCAGGTGGCGGTGCAGAAGCCGCAGTGCACGCATTTGCCGACGATGGACTTGGCTTCCTCGCCTTCGGGCGTATTGCGGAGAAAATCGGCCAGGGTCGTTTGCATGGTGTGGGGTGTGGTTGCCTTGGCGTTGAACGGGGCGCGCGGCTCAGAGGCCGGGGTACATGCGCTGCGGGTTGAAGATGCCGGCCGGATCGAAGCTGGCCTTCAGCCGCGTGTGGATCGCGGCCAGCGGGGAGGCCAGCGGCGTGAACACGCCGACCGACTTGTCGCCGTTGCGGAACAGCGTGGCATGTCCGCCGGCGGCCTGTGCGATGCCGCGCACCAGTCCGGCATGGTTGCCGTCCGGGCCGGCGTCGGGCAGCCACCAGCGTTGGCCGCCGCCCCATTCGACCAGCTGGGTCCCCGGCAGGTCCAGCGGCGCCGTCGTCGGTGGCACCGCCAGGCGCCACAGCGTACGGCCCTGCAGGGCGGGGGTGAAGAACGCATGCGTCTGCTCGCGCAGCGACTGCCAGAACGCGACGCCTTCTTCCTGCGCGACGGCTTCGCCGCCAAGCCTGGCGCGCGCCGCGCGCACAGCCGCGGTGGCGCCCGACAGCCGCACGTGCAGCAGGCCTTCATGCCAGGCCGATGCCGCGATCGGCAACGGCTGGCCACCCCACTGGTTCAGGCGGTCGATAGCCTCGGCCTGGCTCATTGCGAAGTGCAGCGTGGCGTCGCCGAACGGGGCCGGCAGCACCTTGACCGAAACTTCCAGGATCAGCCCGAGCGTGCCGAGCGAGCCCGCGAGGAGCCGCGACACGTCATAGCCGGCGACGTTCTTCATCACCTGGCCGCCGAAGCTCAGCACCTCGCCATTGCCATCCATCATCTGCGCGCCCAGCACGAAGTCGCGCAGCGCGCCGACCGATTGCCGGCGCGGACCCGACAAGCCGGCGGCCACGGCGCCGCCGAAGGTCGCGGTGCTGGGCTGGCCAGAGGCTGCGAAGTGCGGTGGCTCGAACGCCAGCATCTGGCGCTCTTCCGCCAGCGCGGCCTCGATCTCGGCCAGCGGCGTGCCACAGCGCGCGGTGATGACCAGCTCGGCCGGATCGTATTCGACGATGCCGCGATACGCACGCGTATCCAGCAACTGGCCGTCCATGGACTGGCCGTAGAAGTCCTTGCTGCCGCCGCCGCGCAAACGCAGCGGCGTGCGCGTCTCGGTGGCATGCCGCACGGCATCGCGGAAGGAGTCGAGAGTGGCTTGCATGTGGGTCCGTTTCTTGTGCTGGGTCGTGTCGCCGTGTCAGGCATCTTTGCGGCGCCTGCCGCCGCTGCCGCCCGGTACCTCGGGACGGTCGTTCTGGTATTCGGGCAGCTGGCTGCCGCAATGCTTGCAATACTGCGCATCCGGATCGTGCCCTTCGGTCAGGCAATGCGTGCAGCTGCGCGTGGTGAGCGGGCGCTTCATGATGCTGGCCGCCAGCTCGGCGCCGACGATGCCGGTCGGGAACGCGATGATGCCGTAGCCCAGCAGGATCGTCAGCGAGGTGAGGAACTGCCCCAGCGGCGTCTTCGGCACCATGTCGCCGAAGCCCGTGGTGGTCAGCGTCACGACGGCCCAGTACATGCTCACGGGGATGCTGGTAAAACCATGCTGCGGGCCTTCCACCACATACATCACGGTGCCCAGGATCACGGTGATGATGAACACCGTGCCGAGGAACACGAAGATCTTGCGCCGGCTGTTGGCCAGCGCGCGGTACAGGATCTCGGCCTCCTCGAAATACACCGTGAGCTTGAGGATCCGGAACACGCGCAGCAGCCGCAGCAGCCGCACGTCGATCAGGAATGCCAGCTCCGGCAGGAAGAACGCCAGCCAGGTCGGCATGATCGAGATGAAATCGATCACGCCATAGAAGCTGAACAGGTAGCGCCAGGGCCGTCGCACCACCAGGATGCGCATCACGTATTCCGCCGTGAACAGCAGCGTGAACATCCACTCCAGCACGGTGAATAGCGGACCCAGGCGCTCGTGCATGCCTTGCAGGCTGTCCAGCATGACGATCAGCACGCTGGCCACGATCGCGAACAGCAGCGCGATGTCGAACAGGCGTCCGTTGCGGGTGTCGGCCTCGAAGATGATGGTGTACCAGCGCTGGCGCCACCCCGATTCGGGGCGGCCCAGGCGCTGGCGCAGCATTTCGTTGGTCTGGCGCGGCATGGCTGGGTCGCGCCGGTCAGAAGCGCGGCAGGTCCGGGTGGGGCAGCAGGCCCTTCTTCACGTGCATCTTGCCGTATTCGGCGCAGCGCGCGAGCGTGGGAATGGCCTTGTCCGGATTGAGCAGGCGCGCCGGGTCGAACGCGGCCTTGACGCCGAAGAAGGCTTCGCACTCGGCGCGCGAGAACTGCACGCACATCGAGTTGAGCTTCTCGACGCCCACGCCGTGTTCGCCGGTGACCGTGCCGCCCAGTTCCACGCAGGCTTCCAGGATGTCCGCGCCGAACAGCTCGGCACGGTGCCATTCGTCCTGGTCCGCGCCATCGAACAGGATCAGCGGATGCATATTGCCATCGCCGGCATGGAACACGTTGATGCAGCGCAGCGCGTACTTGCGCTCCATTTCCTCGATGCGCCGCAGCAGCGTGCCGATGTGCTTGCGCGGGATGGTGCCGTCCATGCAGTAGTAGTCGGGCGAGATCCGGCCGGCCGCCGGGAACGCATTCTTGCGCCCGCTCCAGAAGCGCAGGCGCTCGGCCTCGTTCTGCGACACCACGATGCGCGTGCAGCCCGAGGCGGTCAGCACCGCGCTCATGCGCTCGATTTCCTCGGCCACTTCCTCGGGCGTGCCGTCGGACTCGCACAGCAGGATGGCGGCCGCGTCGAGGTCGTAGCCGGCGTGCACGAATTCTTCCACCGCGGCGGTGGCGGGCTTGTCCATCATCTCGAGCCCGGCCGGAATGATGCCGGCCGCGATCACCGCGGCCACCGCGTTGCCGCCTTTCTCCACATCGTCGAAGCAGGCCATGATCACCTGCGCGAGCTGCGGTTTGGGGATCAGCCGCACGGTGACTTCGGTCACCACGGCCAGCATGCCTTCGGAGCCGATCATCGCGGCGAGCAGGTCCAGGCCCGGTGCGTCCGGGGCTTCCGAGCCGAACACCACGACCTCGCCTTCCATCGTCACCGCGCGCACGCGCAGCACGTTATGCACGGTCAGGCCGTACTTCAGGCAGTGCACGCCGCCGGAGTTCTCGCTGACGTTGCCGCCGATGGTGCAGGCGATCTGCGACGACGGGTCCGGCGCGTAGTACAGGTTGTGGGGCGCGGCCGCGTCCGAGATGGCCAGGTTGCGAACGCCGGGCTGGACCACGGCGGTGCGCGCGTGCGGGTCCACCTTCAGGATGCGCTTGAACTTGGCCAGCGATAGCACCAGGCCTTCGGCGATCGGCATCGCGCCGCCGGACAGGCTCGTGCCCGCGCCGCGCGGCACCACGGGCACGCCCAGCTTGTGGCACAGGCGCAGGATCGCGCAGACCTGCTCCTCGGTATCGGGCAGGGCCACGGCCATCGGTACCTGGCGGTAGGCGGCCAGGCCATCGCATTCATAGGGGACGGTGTCTTCCGGCTTCCACAGCAGCGCCGCGTCGGGCAGGATCTGCGCCAGGCCCGCCAGCAGCGCGCTGCGGCGGCCGTCGTCGGCGCCGGTGCTGCCAGGGCTGGCGCTCAGTGGGGCTTCGTGCGGGGCATTCATGGCAACTCCTGTGGGGCCTGTCGGCGAGGCCGGCAGATGGTCTGCATATGGCCGGGAGGGGACGGGTGACTATAGCGCAGCGCTTGCGCCCCCGGCTCGCCGCAGTACGTGAATTCGGCGCGGCAGGCCGATCAAAAATGCTCATCATGCCGGCGCGTTCTGCGTCGCGCGGGCGGCCTGCAGTGGCAGCGTAGCACCGGGCGGCGCGTGCAGCAAAGGCCGCGCCGCGCCGGTTCAGGCGGCTGACGCGGCGGCAACCGGTACACCATGTCGACCTTGTCGTGGAAGTGCGGCGCAATGT
The DNA here is from genome assembly GCF_057798915.1 of Cupriavidus sp. 22TCCZM01-5. Lineage (NCBI taxonomy): Bacteria > Pseudomonadati > Pseudomonadota > Betaproteobacteria > Burkholderiales > Burkholderiaceae > Cupriavidus > Cupriavidus sp. 22TCCZM01-5. The sequence continues at coordinate 86,670 of NZ_JBYOJR010000026.1, read as the reverse complement.
ACAGCGTCGGGCTCCAGCCCGAAACGCACGAAACGCACGAAACGCACGAAACGCACGAAACGCACGAAACCCTTCCTTTCTTCCTTACCAGTCCAGGCTCAACAGCCAGTCGACGAAGTAGCGCGCCTCGGGCTTGAGCGGCGCCTGTTCGCGCTCGACGATGTAGTAGCCGTGCGGCGAGACCGATTCGACGTCGAGCAGCCGCACCATCTGCCCCAGCGACAGCCAGTGCCGCGCCATGCGCTGGCGCACCAGCGCCACGCCCTGGTTGGAGGCGATCGCTTCCAGCATCAGGCCGATATCGTTGAACTGCGGGCCGGTCTGCGGCTCGGGCCAGTCCAGCCCGGCGGTCTCGAACCACGGTTTCCAGGGCTCCAGCGGGCTGCGCAGCAGTACCAGCCCGTGCAGGTGCTCGGGCCTGGTGATGGCGCGGCCGTTGACGCGCTCGTAGTACTCGCGCCCGCAGGCCGGGAACACCGGTTCGACCAGCAGCTTGGTCGTCTTCAGGTCCGGATAGCGGCCGGTGCCGTAGCGGATCTCGACATCGGTGTCCTCTGCCTTCACATCGAGGAACGGGATGGCCAGGTGCAGCTCGAGGTCGACATGCGGGTACAGCGCGCCGAACTCGGGCAGGCGCGGCACCAGGTGCTGGCGCCCGAACGTCGGTGGGATCGCCACGCGCAGGCGCGTGCGCAGCTTGTTGTACTCGGGCCGCGCGAGTTCGTTGAGCGACTTGAGCGCATCCTGCACGTTGCGCAGGTAGCGCGTGCCGGCCGCGGTCAGGCGCAGCGCGGCGTTGGAGCGCACGAACAGGTCTTCGCCCCAGAGCTCTTCCAGGTTCTTGATGCGGTGCGACACCGCGCTGGGCGTGACCGACAGCTCTTCGGCCGCGCGTGCGAAACTGCCCAGGCGCGCCGCGGCTTCGAAGGCCACCAGCAGGTGCAGCGGCGGGACGCGGTTGAACATCGACGCCATCCCGCTCAGCTGGCCGCGCCGCGCACGGAGCGGAAGATCTTGCCCGGGTTCAGGATGCCGTTGGGATCGAGCGCTTGCTTGATCACGCGCATCAGGTCCAGTGCGTCCTCGCCATGCTCGCGCACCAGGAAATCCATCTTGTGCAGGCCCACGCCGTGCTCGCCGGTGCAGGTGCCGCCCATCGACAGCGCGCGCTCGACGATGCGGCGGTTGATGTCCTCGGCCTCGGCCATTTCCTCCGGCTTGTCCGGGTCGACCAGGATCGCCACGTGGAAATTGCCGTCGCCGACATGGCCGACGATCGGGCACGGCAGCGACGAGGCGATCAGGTCCTGCTCGGTCTCGGCCACGCAGTCGGCCAGGCGCGAGATCGGCACGCACACGTCGGTGGTCACCGCGCGGCAGCCGGGCTTGAGCTGCAGCATGGCGAAGTAGGCGGTATGGCGCGCATTCCACAGCCGGCTGCGGTCCTCGGGCCGCGTGGCCCATTCGAAATCCTGGCCGCCGTGCTCGGCGGTGATCTGCTGCACGGTCTCGGCCTGCTCGCGCACGCCGGCCTCGGTGCCGTGGAACTCGAAGAACAGGTGCGGCATTTCCGGCAGCGTCAGGTTGTCGTGCCGGTTGATGGCGCGGATCGCCAGCGCATCGACGAACTCCACGCGCGCGATCGGCACGCCGAGCTGGATGGTCTGGATCACGGCCTGCACCGCGCTGCTCATGCTCGGGAACGCGCAGACCGCAGCGGAAATCGCCTCAGGCTGCGGGTACAGGCGCACGGTCACTTCGGTGATGATGCCCAGCGTCCCCTCGCTGCCGACGAACAGGCGCGTCAGGTCATAGCCTGCCGACGACTTGCGCGCATGCGTGCCGGTGCGGATCACGCGGCCGTCGGCGGTCACCACGGTCAGCGCCAGCACATTTTCGCGCATGGTGCCGTAGCGCACCGCATTGGTCCCGGACGCGCGCGTGGCGCACATGCCGCCCAGCGACGCGTCGGCGCCCGGGTCGATCGGGAAGAACAGGCCCGTGTCCTTGATCTCCTGGTTGAGCTGCTTGCGCGTGACGCCCGGCTGCACGGTCACGGTCAGGTCTTCCGGCTGGATCGCCAGCACCTGGTTCATCTGCGACAGGTCCAGGCTGATGCCGCCGGCCACGGCCAGCAGGTGCCCTTCCAGCGAAGAGCCCGCGCCGTAGGCGATCAGCGGCACGCCGTGCGCGTTGCACAGGCGCGCGACCTCGGCGACTTCTTCGGTGCTGTGGGCGAACACGACGCCGTCCGGCAGCGCCGGCGGGAACGGCGATTCGTCGCGGCCATGGTGCTCGCAGACGCCGGCGGAGGTCGAGAAGCGCTCGCCGAAACGGGCCTGCAGCGCGTCACGCAGGGCGGACGGCAACGGGCGGCGTGCCAGGGCGGCGGGTGGCGTGGGGTGGTTCATGCAGGGTCTCCGGCGGGTCGCCGCGGCGTGCGGCCAGGCTTCCGGAACCGTCGGCGGGTGTCGGCGGAGGAAGGGGCGCGGCCCGATTGTTGATTGGGGAATGCCGTCATTCTACGCCGCGCGGCGCCTGATGCACCCCCGCGCCGCATGGCCGGAACGATCGGGATTCTCTCGGGGGCGCGATCCGTTCGCGCGGGAGGCAAAGCACGCCATAATGCGCGCCATCCCCAAGACTTCCAGAGGAGACCGGCATGGGCCACCGCCTGTCCAAGATTGCCACCCGCACCGGCGATGCCGGCACCACCGGCCTCGGCGACGGCAGCCGCACGGGCAAGGACAGCCTGCGCATCGCCGCCATCGGCGACGTGGACGAACTCAATTCGCAGATCGGCGTGCTGCTCACCGAAGCCTTGCCGGCCGACGTGCGCGATGCGCTGCTGCATATCCAGCATGACCTGTTCGACCTGGGTGGCGAACTCTCCATCCCTGGCTACACCTTGCTCAAGCCCGAACAGGTGGCCCAGCTCGACGCCTGGCTGGACCACTACAATGCCGGGCTGCCGCGCCTGGCCGAATTCATCCTGCCGGGCGGCAGCCGGGCCGCCGCGCTGGCCCATGTCTGCCGCACCGTCTGCCGGCGCGCCGAGCGCGCGCTGGTCGCGCTTGGCGCCACGGAGGCGCTCAGTGAAGCACCGCGCCAGTACCTGAACCGGCTGTCCGACCTGATGTTCGTGCTGGCCCGGGTACTCAACCGCGTCGGCGGCGGGAATGATGTGCTCTGGCAGCGCGGGCGCGATACGGCGAATATCAGGGATAAAAGTGATTGATGATTTGCTTTTTGCTGCCGCAGATCGTTTTGACGGCAGCGCGGCGTGTATTGCTCAAGGACGGGAGCGGGCGCGCGATTGATCGGACGGCAGTAACCGAGAAAATTACTCGGATTTGCAGATTCCGCCCTTGAAATGGCCCCGGACGGCCACATTTCGCACTCAGGTTGAATTGCAGCCGCGCGGATAGCGATGGCTCAATAGGAGAGAATAAATGGGTAAGATCATCGGTATCGACCTCGGTACCACCAATAGCTGCGTGTCGATCCTGGAAGGCAACACGCCCAAGGTCATCGAAAATTCGGAAGGTGCTCGCACCACCCCGTCGATCATCGCCTACATGGAAGACGGCGAGATCCTGGTCGGTGCCCCGGCCAAGCGCCAGGCCGTGACCAATCCGCGCAATACGCTGTATGCCGTCAAGCGCCTGATCGGCCGCAAGTTCGAAGAGAAGGAAGTCCAGAAGGACATCGGCCTGATGCCGTATTCCATCGTCAAGGCCGACAACGGCGACGCATGGGTGGGCGTGCGCGACCAGAAGCTGGCGCCGCCGCAGGTGTCGGCCGAAGTGCTGCGCAAGATGAAGAAGACCGCCGAGGACTACCTGGGCGAGCCGGTGACCGAGGCCGTGATCACGGTGCCCGCGTACTTCAATGACTCGCAGCGCCAGGCCACCAAGGACGCCGGCCGCATCGCGGGCCTGGACGTCAAGCGCATCATCAACGAGCCGACCGCGGCCGCGCTGGCGTTCGGCATGGACAAGAACGAGAAGGGCGACCGCAAGATCGCCGTGTATGACCTCGGCGGCGGCACCTTCGACATCTCGATCATCGAGATCGCGGACGTGGACGGCGAGAAGCAGTTCGAAGTGCTGTCGACCAACGGCGACACCTTCCTGGGCGGCGAAGACTTCGACCAGCGCATCATCGACTACATCATCGCCGAGTTCAAGAAGGACCAGGGCGTCGACCTGTCGAAGGACGTGCTGGCGCTGCAGCGCCTGAAGGAAGCCGCTGAAAAGGCCAAGATCGAACTGTCGAGCTCGCAGCAGACCGAGATCAACCTGCCGTACATCACGGCCGATGCCTCGGGTCCGAAGCACCTGAACCTGAAGATGACCCGCGCCAAGCTCGAATCCCTGGTGGAAGAGCTGATCACGCGCACCATCGAGCCGTGCCGCACCGCGATCAAGGATGCGGGCGTCAAGATCAGCGACATCGACGACGTGATCCTGGTCGGCGGCATGACCCGCATGCCCAAGGTGCAGGAACAGGTCAAGGAGCTCTTCGGCAAGGAAGCGCGCAAGGACGTGAACCCGGACGAAGCCGTGGCCGTCGGTGCCGCGATCCAGGGTTCGGTGCTGTCGGGCGACCGCAAGGACGTGCTGCTGCTGGACGTGACGCCGCTGTCGCTGGGGATCGAGACCCTGGGCGGCGTGATGACCAAGATGATCACCAAGAACACCACCATCCCGACCAAGCACGCGCAGGTGTTCTCGACCGCCGACGACAACCAGCCGGCCGTGACCATCAAGGTGTACCAGGGCGAGCGTGAAATGGCGACCGGCAACAAGCTGCTGGGCGAGTTCAACCTCGAGGGCATTCCGCCGGCACCGCGCGGCACGCCGCAGATCGAGGTGTCGTTCGACATCGACGCCAACGGCATCCTGCACGTGGGCGCCAAGGACAAGGCGTCCGGCAAGGAAAACCGGATCACCATCAAGGCGAATTCGGGCCTGTCGGAAGACGAGATCCAGCGCATGGTGAAGGACGCCGAGGCCAACGCCGAGGAAGACAAGAAGGCCCGCGAGCTGGCTGACGCCCGCAACCAGGCCGACGCGCTGATCCACTCGACCAAGAAGGCGCTGACCGAGTACGGCGACAAGCTGGACGGCGGCGAGAAGGAAAAGATCGAAGCTGCGATCAAGGAACTGGAAGACGCCGCACGCGGCGGCGACAAGGCCGAGATCGACGCCAAGGTCGCTGCGCTGTCGGAAGTCAGCCAGAAGCTGGGCGAGAAGGTCTACGCCGACATGCAGGCCAAGGCCGGTGAGCAGGGCGCGGCGGGTGCCGCTGGCGCCGGTGCCCAGCAGGCCCAGCCGCAGGACGATAACGTGGTCGACGCCGAGTTCAAGGAAGTCAACGACAAGAAGTAATCGGGCAGGGCGGCGGCGCGCGCATGCGCCGGCGCCGCCCCGTCCCGACGCCGGGCGACGGACATCGGACCCAGCGGGAAACCGCGGTCGGATGCCTCGCTCGGCTTTTTTGCTATTCGCCGGGAACCGCTGCAGTGGCGGTTCCGGGCCAAAAGGTAATGAGCCACCATGGCAAAACGTGACTACTACGAAGTGCTCGGGGTAGGCAAGAACGCGAGCGACGACGAGATCAAGAAGGCTTATCGCAAGCTCGCGATGAAGTACCACCCGGACCGCAATCCGGACAGCAAGGATGCCGAGGAAAAATTCAAGGAGGTCAAAGAGGCCTACGAGATGCTTTCCGACCCGGAGAAGAAGGCGGCCTACGACCAGTACGGCCACGCCGGCGTGGATCCGAACATGGCGGGCGGCTTCGGCGGCGCCGGCGGCTACGGCGGGTTTGCCGAGGCCTTCGGCGATATCTTTGGCGACATCTTCGGCCAGCAGGGCGGCGGGCGCCGTGGCGCCGGAGGCCCGCAGGCGTATCGCGGCGCCGACCTGCGCTACAGCATGGAAATCTCGCTGGAGCAGGCTGCCCACGGCCACGAGGCCCAGATCCGCGTGCCGCACTGGGACGACTGCGACCATTGCCACGGCAAGGGCGCCGAGCCCGGATCGAGCGTGGAAACCTGCCCGACCTGCCACGGCAACGGCCAGGTGCGCGTGTCGCAGGGCTTCTTCACGATGCAGCAGACCTGCCCGAAGTGCCACGGCAGCGGCAAGTACATCCCGAAGCCGTGCACCAAGTGCCACGGCCAGGGCAAGCTGAAGTCGCAGAAGACGCTGGAAGTGAAGATTCCGGCCGGCATCGACGAGGGCATGCGCATCCGCTCGTCGGGCAACGGCGAGCCGGGCATCAACGGCGGCCCGCCGGGCGACCTGTATGTGGAAGTCCACATCAAGCAGCACGCGGTGTTCGAGCGCGATGGCGACGACCTGCACTGCCAGATGCCGATCTCCTTCGCCACCGCGGCGCTGGGCGGCGACCTGGAAGTGCCGACGCTGAACGGCAAGGCCACCTTCCCGGTGCCCGAGGCGACGCAGTCCGGCAAGACCTTCCGCCTGCGCGGCAAGGGTATCAAGGGCGTACGTTCGGGCTATCCGGGCGACCTCTACGTGCATGTGAACGTCGAGACGCCGGTCAAGCTGACCGAGTCCCAGAAGGACATGCTGCGCCAGTTCGACCGTTCGGTGCATGAAGGCGGCTCGCGCCACAGTCCGCAGGAGCAGTCCTGGCTGGACAAGGTGAAGAGCTTCTTCAGCTAAGCCGACCCCGCAAGACCGGCCACGCCAGCGCGTGGCCGGTTTGCTTTTGTGCCCGCGATGCGGGCCGGCAGCGCATAATGCAGGCGCTGTGTTTTCCCCGCTCCCCGCCGTGCCTTCCCCGCATTCCTGTCCCGATTCCGAACCTTTCGTGCTGCTGGACGATGCCACCGCATCGCCCGGCGAAGCGGCGTCGCGCCTGTACACCGGCCTGGTCCGCGAAGACCTGCTGCCAGCCGGCAGCAATCCCGCCGAACTCGACACCCTGCTCGCCGAAGGCTGGCGCCACGGCTGGCATGCCACGCTGTTTGCCCCTTATGAATTCGGCGGTGCGCTGGTCGGTGCGCCTGCCCATACGGATGACAGGCTGCCGTTCCATGACGGCGCCGTGCGCCTGCTGTGGTTCCGCGAGATGCGGCGGCTGGAATGCGACGCAGTGCGGGCCTGGCTGCCGGCGCCGGATGCCCAGGCGCCCGCCGGGCTCATGGATATCACCGCCGACACCGCGCGCGAATCCTTCGATGCCGCGATCGCGCGCATCCACGCATGGATCGAGGCCGGCGACACCTACCAGGTCAATTTCACGCAGCGGCTCGCGTTCTCGGCCTTCGGTGACCCGCGCGCGCTCTATGCCGCCCTGCGCGCCGCGCAGCCGGTGCCGTTCGGGGTACTGGCCTGCCTGCCGGGCGATGCCTGGGTGCTGTCCCTGTCGCCAGAATTGTTCGTCCAGCATGACGGCGATGGCCGCCTTGTCACGCGCCCGATGAAAGGCACCGCGCCGCTTTCCGGCGATCCGGCAAAGGACGCGCAAGCCGCGGCCGCGCTTGCCGCAGATGCCAAGAACCGTGCCGAGAACGTGATGATCGTGGACTTGCTGCGCAATGACCTGGGCCGCATCGCGCAGCCGGGCAGCGTGGCGGTGCCGGACCGCTTCGTCGTGCAGCCATTCGGTGCCGTGCTGCAGATGACCTCGACCGTCACGGCGACCGCGCGGCCGGATACGCGCTTTGGCGATCTGTTCGGCGCGCTGTTCCCGTGCGGCTCGATTACCGGCGCGCCCAAGCGGCGCACCATGCAGATCATCGCGGAACTCGAACCCGCGCCGCGCGGGCTCTATACGGGCGCAATCGGATGGCTGGATGCGCCCGGGCCCGGCGATGGCGGCCTGTGCCGCTTTGCCATGTCGGTGGCCATCCGCACGCTGGCGCTGTCACCGCGCGCGGCGGACGGCCTGCGTGCCGGCGAGATGGGCGTGGGCGGCGGTATCGTGCACGACAGCGTGGCGGCGGACGAGTTTGCCGAGTGCGGCTGGAAGGCGCGTTTCCTGACCCGCCATGATCCGGGCTTCACGCTGTTCGAGACCATGCGTGTGGAAGACGGCCATTGCCTGCGCCTCGACCGCCATCTTGCGCGCGTGGCTTCATCGTCAGCGACGTTCGGGTTTGCCTTCGACAGCGCGGCAGTCAGGGCAGCTGTCGAGGCCGAGGCAGCGCGTCTTGGCGCAGGCAACTGGCGTTTGCGGATGAGCGTCGATAAAGCTGGCAAGCTCGCCTTCGCCAGCGGGGCGCTGCAGCCGCTGGCGGCGCGGACCGTCATGCTCGATATCGCCGCCGAAGCGCTGCCGGATGCCGATCCCCTGCGCCGCCACAAGACCAGCGTGCGCGCGGTCTATGACGCCGGCTGGCAGGCTGCGGAAGGCGACGGCTGCTTCGATCGCTTGTTCTTCAATACGCGCGACGAATTGCTTGAAGGCGGCCGCAGTTCGATGTTCGTCAAGGTGGATGGCGAATGGCTGACTCCACCATTGGCCGCGGACATCCTGCCTGGCGTGATGCGGGCCGTGATGCTGGAGCACGGCGATGCCCTGCTCGATGGCACCGCCCGCGAGGGAATCGTGACGCGTGCCATGCTGATGCGCGCGCAGGCGATTGTGGCCGTGAATTCGCTGCGCGGGGCGATGCGGGCAACGGTGCGCTAGACCGGGGCAGCGGTCGCGCCACTAGCGATGGTGCGTATCCAGAACCCCATCCCCGAGCTTCCACCGCACCACGCCGGGCAGGTTGATCAGGTCGCGGTCATGGCAGATCATCACCACGGTGCGGCCCTCGGCCGCCAGTTCGCGCACCAGCGCAATGACCTGTTCGCGCGCCTGGCCGTCCAGGCTTGAGGTCGGCTCGTCGAGCAGCATCAGTTCCGGCTCCAGCACCTTGGCGCGCGCCAGCGCCACGCGCTGGATTTCTCCGCCCGACAGGCGCTCGGGCGCGGTGTCCTGCAGGTGCGCGACACCGGCCCAGGCCAGCGCCTCGTCCACGCGCCGCGCGATCTCATGATGCGGCAGGCCGCGCGCGCGCAGGCCGTAGGCAATGTTTTCGCGCACGGAAGTGCGGAACAGGTAAGGGTGCTGGTGCAGGTAGGCGATGCGCTCGCGCAGTTCGCGCGGCAGCGGATCCAGCGGTGCGCTGCGCGCAGCGGCGTTGCTGTCGGTCCAGTGCACGGTGGCGCCGGGCGCAGGTTCCAGGCCGGCCACCATGCGCAGCAGCGTGGTCTTGCCCGCGCCGTTCTGCCCCGTCAACACGATGGCCGTGGCGCGCGGAAAGGCAAGCTCGCCGACCTCGAACAGGCGGCGCGCGCCGATGCTGCGCGACAGGCCGCGCACAGTCAGCAAGGGCGTGGGCGAGGCGTTCATCGGCGGAAGCCTCCGGCGCCTTGCAGCCAGGCCATGGCAACATTCACCAGCAGCGCCAGCGCGACCAGCACGATGCCGAGCGCAATCCCCTGCGCGAACTCGCCCTTGCTCGTTTCCAGCGCGATCGCCGTGGTGATGGTGCGGGTCGAGCCTTCGATATTCCCGCCGATCATCAGCGCCGAGCCCACCTCGGCAATCACGCGGCCAAAGCCCGCCACAATGGCCGCCATCAGCCCGAAGCGCAGTTCACGGACGACCGTGAAAAAGGTGCGCCAGCGCCCCGCGCCGAGCACGCGCGCAGTCTCCTGCAGGCGCCGATCGGCGCCCTGCAGCGTGGACAGCGAGAACGCGAGGATCACGGGAAAACCGATCACCGCCTGCCCGAGCACCATGCCGGCTGGCGTGAACAGCAGCGCCAGGCTGCCGAGCGGACCCTGCCGCGTCAGCAGCAGGTAGAGGATGAGCCCGACCAGCACGGTCGGGAACGAGAGGAAGGCCTGCGCCACCACGACGACAGCGCGGCGGCCAGGGAACTGGTGCGTCGCGATCAGCCACGCAGCGCCCACCGCAGGGGCTGTGGCGATGGCCAGCCCCAGCACCGCCACCATCAGCGAGGTCCAGACAATGAACCAGAGCGCCGCGTCGCCGCTGGCGAGCAGGCGGAACGCGGCCAGCGTGGCGGCGCCGATCTCCACCGGTCAGGCGGAGAAGGTGTGCTCTGCGGCGGGGAAGCTGCCGTCCTTCACGGCGGCCACGTAGGCGCGGATCGCGCCTTCGATCGAGGTCTGTCCATCCATGAAATTGCGCACGAACTTGGCCTTGCGGCCCGGATAGACGTTGATCATGTCCTGCAGCACCAGCACCTGGCCGGAGCAGTCGGCGCCCGCGCCGATGCCGATGGTCGGCACCTTGAGCATTTGCGTGATCTCGCCGGCCAGCGTGGCCGGCACCGCCTCCATCAGCACGATCTGCGCACCGGCGCCCTGCAGCGAGAGCGCGTCGCGCTTGAGCTGGGCCGCGCCCTCGTCGGTCTTGCCCTGCACCTTGAAGCCGCCGAACGCATGCACGGACTGCGGCGTCAGGCCGATGTGGGCGCACACCGGGATGCTGCGTTCGACCAGGAACTTGACCGTCGGGGCGAGCCAGTCGCCGCCTTCGAGCTTGACCATGTGGGCGCCCGCGCGCATCAGCGCGACCGCGCTGGCAAAGGCCATTTCCGGCGTGCCGTAGGTGCCGAACGGCAGGTCGGTCACCAGCAGCGCGGTCTGGTTGGCGCGCGCCACGCATTCGGTGTGGTAGGCCATGTGCTCCAGCGTCACGGGCAGCGTGGTCTGCTGGCCTTGCATCACGTTGCCGAGCGAATCGCCCACCAGGATGACTTCCACGCCGCAGAAGTCCAGCAGTGCGCCAAAGCTGGAGTCGTAGGCGGTCAGCATGGCGATCTTTTCACCGGCGTCGCGCATGGCCTGAAGCCGGGTGATGGTGACGGTCTTGCGGGTGGGATCGAGGAGGTAGCTCATGGCAGTGGCGAGTCAGGAGAGTGGCGCCCGGCGTTGTGGCGGCCGGCGCGGCTGTCGTTATGGTTATGTGCCGCCCCGGGCGTCGCTTGGCGGGCCCGGCGGCGGTCAGGGCGCAGCCAGATTGAGAAAGGCCCTGCGACCGCGCATGTTCTCGATGCGCGTCAGTAGTGTACGGAAATCCCCATCGTTGTCCACCGGATTGAAATGGGCCGTGTCCACGATCAGCACCGGGGCTTCGTCGTAGCGATGGAACAGTTCGCCGTAGGCGTCGGTGAGCCGTTGCAGGTAGGGCTCGTCGATGCCGGCGGCCTCCCCGGGCGCCCCGCGCCGGGCAATGCGCTCGCGCAGCAGCGAAGGCGTTGCCTGCAGCATGATCACGAGATCGGTGCGCTGGGGCGGCAGCTGCAGCCGTGCGGCAATCGCGTCATACAGCGCCAGCTCGTCCTCGGGCAGTGTCAGCGATGCGTACAGGCGGTCCCGGACGAAGAGGAAGTTGCTCACCATGCGCTGACCTGCGAGCAGGGCGCTCTGCCATTGCTGGAGCTGGTCAGCGCGCTTGTTCAGGCAGGCGAGCTGCAGCGGCAGCGCGTAGCGGGCGGGTTCGCGGTAGAAGCGTTCCAGGAAGGGAGTGGTGCGGGCGCCATCGAGCAGTGCCGCCGCGTGCAGCGTGTGCGCGAGGCGCTGGGCCAGCGCGGTCTTGCCGGATCCGATCGGACCTTCCACCACGATGCGGCGCAGGTGTTCGAGCATAGCGTTGCGGCGCGGGTCGGGACTGTCCCGGCCAGCTCAGTCCTTGACGCCGGCGTTGCCGGCGGCCTGTGCACGCATGCACTTGCAGGTGGAAACTTTCTCGATGCGCTGATCGCCGACGCCCGCAAGGTAATCGATGGCACGGCCTGCGCCAGGGATGACGAGTTCCGGGGCCAGTTCCAGCAGCGGCACGAGCGTGAAGGCACGCACGGTGACTCGAGGGTGCGGCACCGTCAGCCGTTCGTCGTTGTGCTGTTCATCACCGAACACCAGCAGGTCGAGGTCCAGCGTGCGCGGCGCGTTGCGGAACGGGCGTTCACGGCCGAACTGGTCTTCGATGTGGTGGCAGATGCGCAGCAGCTGCCAAGCGGTGAACGAGGTCTGCACCTTGACCACCGCGTTGTAGTAGTCGTCGCCACCGGCATCGACGGGCGCGGTCCGGTACAGCGAGGACCGTGCCAGCACCGTGATGCCGACCTGCTGGGCCAGGCACACGATGGCGTCCTTCAGCGCCTGGCGGGCATCGCCCAGGTTGGCACCGATGCCGATGAAGGCGAGTGTCATTGATGTTCCTCCGGCTGGTCGCGGCCGGCATGGACTTCCTGCCCCGCGTCCGTGTCGCTCCGGGAAGAAACTTTATCCGATTTCCGCGGACCGCGCCGGCGGCGCTTCTTGCGTGCCGGGCCTTCGCCATCGGCCGCCGGGCCGCGAGCGTTGCGCACGTTGTCGATCAGGCCCTCGCGCTCGTCCGGCTCGGCGTCCTGGAAGTCCTGCCACCAGCGGGACAGCTCCTCCGGCAATTCGCCGGACTGGCAGCGCAGGTGCAGGAAGTCGAAACCGGCGCGGAAGCGCGGCGACTCCAGCAGGCGGAACGGCATGCGGCCGACGCGCTTCTCGAAGCGCGGCTGCATGCCCCAGATGTCGCGCATGTCGGTGACGAAGCGGCGCTGGATCGCGAGCTGGCCGGTCTGCTTTTCCAGCACGGCGTCCATGGCCGTGTTCAGGGCCGCGATCGCGTGCTCGCCGCGCGCGCGTTCGGCATTCCAGTGCTGCAGCACGTGGTGCCACAGCAGCGCGGCAAACAGGAAGCCCGGCGATACCGGCTTGCCGGCCTGCACGCGGCGATCGGAGTTGTCCAGCGCCAGCTGCACGAAGCGCTGGCCCATGGGCTGCTCCAGCGCCACGTCCAGCAGCGGCAGCAGGCCCTTGTGCAGGCCGGCCTTGCGCAGTTCCTGCAGCGATGCCCAGGCGTGGCCGGACATCAGCAGCTTGAGCATCTCGTCGAACAGGCGCGCGCTGGGCACGTTGTGGATCAGCGTGGCCAGGCCCGCGACCGGCTCGCGCGTGGCCTCGTCGATGCCGAAGCCGGTCTTGGCCGCGAAACGCACCACGCGCAGCATGCGCACCGGATCCTCGCGGTAGCGCGTGACCGGGTCGCCGATCATGCGCAGCGTGCGCGCGCGGATGTCTTCCATGCCGTGATGGTAGTCATGCACGGTCTGCGCGGCCGGGTCGTAGTACATCGCGTTGATGGTGAAGTCGCGGCGTTCCGCGTCTTCTGCCTGCGAGCCCCACACGTTATCGCGCAGCACGCGGCCCGAGGCATCGATCGCATGGGTCTTGCTGTCGAGTTCGGAGCGCTTGAGGCGCCGGCCCTCGGGCAGCGTCTCGCTGGCCACGGCATCGACCAGCGCGCGGAACGTGGAAACCTCGATGATTTCCTGCTCGCGCCCGCCATAGAACGTCACGTGGACGATCTGGAAGCGCCGCCCGATGATGCGCGAACGCCGGAACAGCGCCTGCACCTGCTCGGGCGTGGCGTTGGTGGCGACGTCGAAATCCTTGGGCTTGATGCCAAGCAGCAGGTCGCGCACGGCGCCGCCAACGATAAAGGCCTGGTAGCCCGCCTGTTGCAGCGTTGAAGTGACTTTTACGGCATTGCGCGACAGCAGGGTCGGGTCAATGCGGTGTTCGTCTGCCGTGACGATGCGCGGCGTGTGGGCGCGGCCGGTGCGGCGCTGCTTGGGGCCGGGGTTGCCCAGCAGCCGGTTGATGAGCTTCTTGATCACGTCAGAACAGATCCATGATGCGCCAGCCTGCGGCGGCGGCATGCTGGCGCAGGCGATCGTCCGGGTTGGTGGCGATCGGCTCGCTGGCCTTTTCCAGCAGCGGCAGGTCGTTGGCCGAGTCGCTGTAGAAGAAGGTCGTGCCGAAATCGTCCCAGTGCGCGCCCTGGCTCTTGAGCCAGGCGTCGACGCGGGTAATCTTGCCTTCGCGGAAGCTTGGCACACCATCGACGTCGCCGGTGAACTGGCTCCCGGGCTTGCCGTCGACGGTTGCCGGCTCGGTGGCGATCAGGTGCTTGATGCCGAAGGCGGACACGATCGGCGCCGTGACGAAGCTGTTGGTGGCGGTGACCACGGCGCACAGGTCGCCGGCTTCCAGGTGCTTGTAGACCAGCGCGCGGGCCTGCGGCGTGATGACCGGGTCGATCACTTCCTGCATGAAGCGCTGGCGCAGGGCGTCCAGGCGGTCGCGCGGATTGGCGGCCAGCGGCGCCAGCGCAAAGCGCAGGAAAGCCTGGATATCCAGGGTGCCGGCCTTGTAGTGGCCGTAGAACTCGTCGTTCTTGCGGCGATAGGATTCCTCGTCGACAACGCCCTGGCGCACCAGGAAACGGCCCCATTCGTGGTCGCTGTCAGTCGGGATCAGGGTGTGGTCGAGATCAAAGAGTGCCAGATTCATGGGGCGCGATTTTACCTTAAGGGAGGTGGGCCGGTCGGCGAGCCAGCACGCCGGCCATCGGTAGGCTGGTGGGCGACTATTCCCTGAACTCCGCGAACATTTCGCGCAGCAGGGGCAGGGTCACCGGACGCTTGCGCTCCAGCGAGTATGTGTCGAGGGCGTCGAGCAGCGCCATCAGGCTGGGCATGTCGCGGTAATGACGCGTCACCAGCCAGTGCGTGATCTCCGGGGAAAGTTGCAGCCCGCGCTCGCGTGCCGCCTGCAGCACTGCGGACATCTTGTCCTCGTCGGACAGCGGCTGCACCTGGTAGACCAGGCCCCAGCCGAGCCGGGTGCGCAGGTCTTCACGCACCGGCATGGCGCGCGGCGCGAGGCCTCCAGCCACCACCAGCGCGGTGCGTACGTGCGCGCGGACTTCGTTGTACAGCGAAAACACCGCGATCTGGCGTGCTTCGTCGAGCAGGTCGACATCGTCCACCGTATAGAGCTGACAGGACGGATCGAACAGGAAGTCCGAGAGCGGATGATGCGGGCTCAGGTAGCGGCAGTTGATGCCGGTCTGCGGCGTGGCTTCGCACACGGCGTGCAGCAGGTGGGTGCGGCCGCAGCCCACTTCGCCCCACAGGTAGACCAGCCGGTCCACGGCGCGCTCCTGCGCGACTGCGCCGGGCAGGTCGCGCAGGCGCTGCACCGCCTCGCGATTCGAGGCCACGACGAAATTGTCGAAGGTCGAAGGCGGAGGGCTGCCAAGCTCGAGGGAAAGTTGCTTGGGACGCGGGGACATGACGTATGGCTTGCTTGCGGGGGGCAGCTCGCGCGCTGCGCTTGGAATCGGCTCAAGCCGACTATTGTCCGTCATTTTTCCCGTTGTTACCGTCATTTCCGATAAAGGTCGCTGGCCAGGTACGCGCGGCGAAGCTGTCTCGCCCCGACCAGCAGCACCGCGCACGTTGGCAGCGCCAGCAGCACGCCGAAGAAACCGAACAGCTGGCCGAACGCGAGCAGCGCGAAGATCACCACCAGCGGGTGCAGCCCGATGCGCTCGCCGACCAGCCGCGGAGTCAGGTAGAAGCTCTCGATGAACTGGCCAAAGCCGTACACGACTGCCACCGCGGCCAGCCCGTACCAGTCGCCGAACTGCAGCAGCGCGGCCAGGATGGCCAGCGTCAGGCCGACGCCGAAGCCGATGTACGGGATGAACACCGCCAGTCCCGTGAACACGCCAACGGGCACGCCGACGTCAAAGCCGGCAACGGTCAGCCCGATCGAATAGATCGACGCCAGGATCACCATCACCAGGATCTGGCCGCGCAGGTATTGCGACAGCAGCACATCGGTCTCGCTGGTGAGTTCGCGTACCTTCGGTACCCAGCGGCGCGGCACCAGGCCTTCGATGCGCCGCATCACCATGTGCCAGTCCATCATCAGGTAGAACATGACGATGGGAATGATGAATACCATGCCGGCCACCTCGATCAACGCCGAGCCGGAGACCTTGGCGTAGTTCAGCAGCACCGCCAGCAGGTCTTCGGGGCTGGCCGTGAACCGGTCCGACAGCATGGCGCGCAGGCCCGGGAAATCGAAGCGCACGCGCACGCCAAAATCGGCCAGGCGCGGCGCCACCACGGCGTTGAGCTTCTTCAGCAGCATCGGCAGCTGCTCGCGGAACTGCGGGATTTCCCGTTGCAGCACGGCGATCAGCAGCAGCGCCAGGACCACGCAGATGACCGCCAGCAGCAGGATCATCAAGGCCACGGCGATGGCGCGCGGCACACGGCGGCGCGCGATCCAGTCCACGCCCGGGGTCAGGATGTAGGCGAAGATGAACGCCAGCAGGAATGGCGTCAGGATCGGCGCCAGCGCGACGATGGCCGCAAACAGGCCTGCGGCGACCGCAATCCAGAGCAGGATGCGCTTGGTCTCATCGTTCAGCAGGGGAGCGTTCATCGTGGGCGCATAGGGCGGAACCGGCGAAACTGGAAGCGGGGCGCCTGTATCCGTTAAAATCGCGATTCTACTGGACTCGCGCCCGCCCCCTGCCGTTGCCGGGGCTGTCGGAGCGGCGAAGTCTCCACTTTATCTCCTCTGACACAAGCAGGTTCCCATGAGCGCTTCCCCGACCGCTGGCCAGGCAGGCCTTTCCTACCGCGATGCCGGTGTTGACATCGATGCCGGCGATGCCCTGGTCGACCGCATCAAGCCGTTTGCCAAGCGCACCATGCGCGAAGGCGTGATGGCCGGCATCGGCGGTTTCGGCGCGCTGTTCGAGCTGTCGAAGAAGTACCAGGAGCCCGTGCTGGTGTCGGGCACCGATGGCGTGGGCACCAAGCTCAAGCTCGCGTTCCAGCTGAACCGCCACGACACCGTGGGCCAGGACCTGGTGGCCATGAGCGTGAACGACATCCTGGTGCAGGGCGCCGAGCCGCTGTTCTTCCTGGACTACTTCGCCTGCGGCAAGCTGGACGTGGACACGGCTGCGACCGTGATCCAGGGCATTGCCCGTGGCTGCGAACTGTCCGGCTGCGCGCTGATCGGTGGCGAAACCGCCGAAATGCCGAGCATGTACCCGGATGGCGAGTACGACCTGGCCGGCTTCGCGGTCGGCGCGGTGGAAAAGAAGAAGATCATCGACGGCACCACGATCGCCCCGGGCGATGTGGTGCTGGGCCTGGCCTCGTCGGGCGCGCATTCCAACGGCTATTCGCTGGTGCGCAAGATCATTGACGTGGCGAAGCCGGACCTGAACGCCGACTTCCACGGCCAGCGCCTGCAGGATGCCATCATGGCGCCGACGCGCATCTACGTGAAGCCGCTGCTGTCGCTGATCGAAACCCTGCCGGTCAAGGGCATGGCCCACATCACCGGCGGCGGACTGACCGAAAACGTGCCGCGCGTGCTGCCGCAGAACACCACGGCCGTGCTCCAGCGCGACGCCTGGACGCTGCCGCCGCTGTTCCAGTGGCTGCAGGCGCAGGGCCGCGTGGCGGACGATGAAATGCACCGCGTGTTCAACTGCGGCATCGGCATGGTCGTGATCGTGGCCAAGGAAGATGCCGAACGCGCGATCCGCCATCTGCAGGCGGCCGGCGAGGCCGTGTGGGAGATCGGCGAGATCCGCGAGCGCGCCGAAGGCCAGGCGCAGACCGTGGTGGTCTGATCGCCGCAGCGTTCTTGCCGGCCGGGCGCCGGCAGCGTTTGACGAGCAAAGGGCACGTGCGCAGCACGTGCCCTTTGCTTTTGGAATCCTGTCGGGCAGGGTGGTCTACCCCTTCAACCTGATCAGCAGCTCCATCATCCGCGCGACCTTTGCACCATAGGGCGGCTGGAACAGTTTCTGCACCATCGACACCCGTCCCTGATAAAACACCGGCCGCAGCTTGGAGAAGGTGTTGAACCCTTCCCGGCCGTGGTAGTGACCCATGCCGCTCGGCCCGACGCCGCCAAACGGCAGGTCATGCTGCGCCACGTGCAGCAGCGCATCATTCACCGAGACGCCACCGGACATCACATGCGTGATGTAGTACTGCTGCAGCGCCTTGTCATGCGTGAACGGGTAGATCGCCAGCGGCCGGTCATGCGCGTTGATGTAGTCGGCCACTTCCTGCCGGTCGCGATAAGTACGGACGGGCAGGATCGGTCCGAAGATCTCGCGTTGCGACACCAGCATGTCTTCGCGCGGATTGAGCACCAGGCACGGCGGGAACTTGCGCGTTGCGGCGTCGGGGGCCGGTCCCGCGGCAAGTTCGACGATCATGGCGCCCTTGGCCCTGGCATCCTCCAGCGATGCCCACAGGCGGTCATAGGCGCGCTGGTCGATGATGGCGGTGTAGTCGTTGCTGCCGAGATCGGGGAAGCGCTCGGCGATCAGCCGCCTGGCATGCGCGACGAACGCTTCTACCGCGTCCTCGGGCAGGAAGACGTAGTCGACATTGGTGCAGATCTGCCCGGCATTGAACATCTTGACCCACAGGATGCGCTCGGCAGCGGCCTGGACGGGAAAGTCGGGTGCCACGATCGCGGGCGCCTTGCCGCCCAGTTCCAGCGTGACCGGCGTGAGGTTGCGCGCCGCATTGGCCATGACCGCACGGCCCGTGGCGCCCGAGCCGGTGAACAGCAGGTGGTCGAACGGCAGCGAGGAAAAGGCTGGCCCGCGCCCGCCGCCGTCCTCGAAGAACTTCAGCTTGTCTTCGGGGAAGTATCGCGGACTGACGCGCGCCAGCAGTTGCGCGAGGTGGCGCGAGTTTTCCGACATCTTGACCATGGCCCGGTTGCCCGCCGCGAAGATCGCGGCAAGCGGGCAGAACGCGAGGTTGAGCGGAAAATTCCACGGCACGATGACCCCGACCACGCCCAGCGGCTGCGGGATGACGCGGTTGCGCGCGCCCGGGTACATCAGCACGTCGATATGGCGCCGTTGCGGCTTCATCCACTTGCGCAGCTGCCGGCGCGCGTCGCGGATCGATTCGAGCGCGACGAAGAATTCCGCGAAAAGGGTCTCGAACTCCGAACGGCTGCCGTAGTCGCGCCCGATCGCTTCGACGATCTGCGCGCGGTTCTCCGTGAGCAGGCGCGACAGCGTCTTCAGGTCGGCGATGCGCTGCGCATAACCGGGCGCCGGATCGGCGAGATACGCGCGGCGCTGCCGCGCGAAGCAGGTCTGGAATTCCTCTGGCATCACCGCGTGATCGGCAAGCAGGTCAATGGCACCCACGGGTTCTCCTGTTGATTCAAGTGCGATACGTCATGGATTGCCGGCAGCCGTGGCATCGGCGGCGGCGTCCTGGTCGCCGTAGGCCTGGCCGCCAAAGCGCAGCGCCGTATGCTGGCGTTGCGACTGGCGCAGCGGGTAGAACATCTGCGCGCCCCAGTGCTCGGCGCCGAAGCGGCGGTCGTCTTCGAGACCGACCTTGGCCGGGTACTTGCGCGTGATGTGGGCCGTGCCGAACAGCACATCCCAGAAGAACAGCAGGTTGCCGAAGTTGCCCTTGTAGTGGCCGATGCCGTCGGCATTGGTCAGCGCATGGTGGGCCCAGTGGGTGGCCGGCGTGGAGATGGTCCGTTCGACCACCCACATCAGCGGCCGCAGCACGCGGATGCGGTAGAGCGGCTCGTCCCAGCGCCAGGCGCAGTGCGCGCCGAGGATCACCATCATCTTGACCACGATGTACACGGCGTAGACCTTGCCGAAGCCGAGATACAGCAGCACCCCCGCGCTCCACAGCCCCGGCATCATCAGGTAGTAGAAGAAATTGTTCCGGTACGTGACGCGGATGCTCATGTACGACGCCGAATGGTGCGCGCGATGCAGCGGCCACAGCCACGGCGTATGGGACGCGCGGTGCCACCAGTACTGCGTCATGTCGTCGGCGACCAGCAGGATCGCCGTCATCGCCCACCACGGCAGGTGGGACCATGCGCCGCGCATGTCGGGCATGAGCCAGTTGCACAGCCAGTTGGCGCCCAGCAGCGCGAACGGCTGCGTCACGGCGACCAGGCTGACGAACATCAGCACTTCGAGCTTGGTGTCGTTGGCGTCGGCGCGCACGCTTTGCTGGTAGCGCCGCGTGGCGAATTCCATCACGGCAAAGCCGAGGATGATGCTGCCGATCAGCAGGTTCTGTAGCTGCAGGTTCATGTGCGTTGTCTCCGATATCTGCGGTCATGCCGGTTATGCGGAAACTCTAGGTTGGCGCGGTCAATGCGTCCAATGCATAATGAACATCGTTCCAATGCTTCAGACGCAATGAGGTTGTCATGGACCTTCGCCGGCTCAGCCACGTGGTGGCCCTTGCCGATACGCTTCACTTCGCGCGCGCGGCGGAGCAGGTTCACCTGAGCCAGCCCGCGTTCAGCCGCAGCATCCAGGCCATCGAAAGTGATCTCGGGGTACGGCTGTTCGAGCGCGAAGCCGGCGATATCCGGCCCACGCCGGCTGGGGAATTCGTGCTCGAACGCGCGCGGCGGCTGTTGTTCGAGGCGCGCTGCATGCAGCGCGATGTCGATCTTTACCTGGACTCCCGGCTTGGCGACACGGCGTTCGGGGTCGGGCCGTTTCCGGCGGCGACCCTGCTGCCGCGCGTGCTGTCGGAGCTTCGGCGCCTGCATCCACAGGTCGCCTTGCGCGTCGAGGAGAGCAACTGGGTGCTGTTGCTCGAGCGCCTGCGCGCGGAGGACATCGAGTTCTTCGTCGCCGACGTGCGTGACCTCACGGAGGACGCGTCGCTGGACGTGCGCCCGCTGCCCGCCCAGCCGGCGCGCTTCTTCGTGCGCGCGGGGCATCCGCTGACCGGCAAGGCCTGCACGATCCGCGACGCCTGGGAGTACGGGGTGGCAAGCGTCAAGGCGCCGCGCGTGGTCACGGCGGCATTCTCGCGGGCGCTCGGCCTGCCGGATGGCCAGGCGGCCGTGCTGGCGCTCGAATGCGACGACTTTGCCGTGATCCGGGCGGTTACCTTGTCCACGGACATGGTGCTTGGCGCAACCGATGCGTCGGTCAGGGCCGAGCTGGCCTCCGGCGAGCTCGTTGTGCTGGACGTGCAGGGATTGCCGGCGATGAAGGCCGGCATGGGCATTGTGAGCCTGCGCAACCGGACACCTTCGCCGATGGCGGTGAAGGCGATCCGCTGCATCGAGCGGGTGGCAGCGGAGATCAGCGGGGCAGGGGATGCTTTGCCGAAATAGGCAGGTCAGTCCGGCGCGCCGAGGCGGGCCAATGCGTCGCCGGTGACGCGGCAGATGCGCCAGTCCGGCATCACGTCCGCGCCCATCGCCTTGTAGAACTCGATGGACGGCGTGTTCCAGTCGAGCACCGACCACTCGAAGCGGCCGCAGCCGCGCGCCACGGCCAGCGCCGCCAGGTGTCTGAGCAGCGCCTTGCCAAGGCCATGCCCGCGCCAGGCCGGTTCGACGAACAGGTCTTCCAGATACAGGCCGGGTTTGGCGAGGAAGGTCGAGAAATTATGGAAGAACAGCGCGAAGCCGACGGGTTGCACGCCATCAGGCGTATGGGCTTCGACCAGCACGGCCTCGGCCTGCGGCTGCGCGCCGAACAAGGCCTGTTCCAGCTTCTGCGGCGTGGCTTCGACCAGGTGGGTCAGCTTTTCGTATTCGGCCAGTGCCGAGATCAGGCGGAACAGCGTGGTGCTGTCGGCTGGCGTGGCGGGGCGGATGGCAAAGGAAGGAGACGGCATGGCGCAGGGCATCATCGGGACGGGCGACGATTATCGCCGCTCTCGTCACATCCCGGCCAGCCGCGCGACCTGCGCGACATAGTCCGGCGCGAGGCAATCGACGGACAGGCGCTCCGGCGTGCTGCGCAGCCACGTGATCTGGCGCTTGCAGAGCTGGCGCGTGGCCGCGATGCCGCGTTCGCGCATGGTCGCGTAGTCGCTGTCGCCATCGAGGTACTCCCAGACCTGCCGGTAGCCCACGCACCGGATCGACGGCAGGCCGGGGTGGAGATCGCCGCGCCGGCGCAGGCGTTCGACTTCCTCGATCAGGCCGCCGGCCAGCATGGCGTCATAACGCGCGGCAATGCGCGCGTGCAGCACGCTGCGGTCCGACGGCTCCAGTGCGATCACGCGGTAGCGCTGGTCGGCGGTGCCCGTGAAGGTACGGCCGTCTGCCTGCCGTGCCAGCAGTTCGGACATGGGCTGTCCCGAGAGCCGGTGGATTTCCAGTGCGCGCTGGATGCGCTGGGCATCGTTGGGCGCGAGCCGGGCGGCCGTGACCGGGTCGACTTGCGCGAGCATCGCGTGGAGCGCGGGCCAGCCGCGTTCGGCGGCAAGTTCGTCGAGTTCGGCGCGCACAGCGGGATCGGCCTGGGGCAGGTCGTTCAAGCCCTGCGTCAGCGCCTTGTAGTACAGCATGGTGCCGCCCACGATCAGCGGCTGGCGCCCGCGCGCGCGGATCTCACCGATCAGCCGTTCGGCGTCCGTGACGAATTGCGCGGCGGAGTAGCTGTCGGCCGGATCGATGATGTCGATCAGGTGGTGCGGTACCGCGGCCAGTTCGTCAGGCGTGGGCTTGGCGGTGCCGATGTCCATCTCGCGATAGACCAGCGCCGAGTCCAGGCTGATGATTTCGACGCTCGCCTGCCGCGCCAGGGCCAGCGCGGCAGCGGTCTTGCCCGAGGCGGTCGGGCCGAGCAGGCAGACGACGGGCGGGTGTTCGGACGATGGCAAGGCGGACATCAGGGCTTGGGCAAGGCGTGGCGAGGCAAGGCGGGCTTACTGGCCGCGCAGGAACAGGCGGTCCAGCTCGGCCACGCTGAGTTGCACCCAGGTCGGGCGGCCGTGGTTGCACTGGTCGGCGCGCTCGGTCTGCTCCATCTGGCGCAGCAGCGCATTCATCTCTTCGAGCGTGAGCTTGCGGTTGGCGCGCACCGCGCTGTGGCAGGCCAGCGTGGCCAGCAGTTCGTTGCGGCGCTCGGCCAGCACGCGCGAGCCACCGTAGGCGTTCAGGTCGCGCAGCACGTCGCGCGCCAGCGCCTCGGCATCGGCCTGCTGCAGCAGCGCCGGCACGGCGCGCACGGCGAGCGTGGTCGGCGACACCGGCGCGATGTCGAAGCCGAGCAGCTCCAGCGTTTCGCGATGCTCCTCGGCCGTGCCGATCTCCACCGGGTTCGCGGGCAGGGTCACGGGCAGCAGCAGCGGCTGCACGGCGAGGTCGCGCGCATCCAGCGCATCCTTGATCTGCTCGTACAGGATGCGTTCGTGCGCCGCGTGCATGTCGACCAGCACGAGGCCGCGCGCATTCTGCGCGAGCACGTAGACGCCATGCAACTGGGCGATGGCGTAGCCGAGCGGGTGGTCGTCGGCGGTTTCCGTCGTGTCATCCGCGGGAGGGGCCGCGACCTTGGCCACGGCAATGCCATCGAGCAGGCCCGGCGGCTCTTCGACCCGCGCGGCCTGCGCATCGGCCAGCCATGCGGGCGGCTGGGACGAAGGCACATAGGGCCGCGGCGCCGTGGCGTCACGTACCATGCCCAGGTAGGCCTGGCGCGGCTGGGCGATGCCAAGCTCGGTCTGGCGCGCCGCCGAATAGTTGATCCACTGGCTGCCGCTGCCCCCGGCACCGCCGTAGGGGGCGCGCGGCTCTTGCAGCGGGATGGCGCCCGGCGCGGGCACGGGCTCGTCGTCCGTGCCGGTGTGCAGGCTGTCGCCGTTCTCGCCGGCCTGGCGTGCCAGGCAGCGCTGCACGGCGTGATAGACGAACTGGTGCACGGCGCGCGATTCCCGGAAGCGCACCTCGATCTTGGACGGGTGGACGTTCACATCCACCGTCTCCGGCGGCAGGTCCAGGCACAGCACGTAGGACGGGAAGCGGTCGCCGTGCAGCACGTCCTGGTAGGCGCTGCGCACCGCATGGTTGAGCAGCTTGTCACGTACGAAGCGGCCGTTGACGAAGAAGTACTGCTGGTCCGGCCGCCCGCGCGAGGCGGTGGGCAGCCCGGCGAAACCATAGAGATGCAGGTCGCCGGCCTCTTCATCGAGCGGCAGCCGAGCCCGGGCAAAGTCGCTGCCGAGCACCTGCGCCGTACGCGTGGCCACGTCGCCGGCATTCCAGTGTTCGAGCGGCTTGCCGTTGTGGTGGACCGAGATCGCCACGTCGGGACGGGCCAGCGCCGCGCGCCGGACCATTTCCAGGCAATGCCCGAGTTCGGTCTGTTCCGACTTGAGGAACTTTCGGCGCGCCGGAGTGTTGAAGTAGAGATGCTGGACATCAACCGTTGTGCCGACTCCGCCAGATGCCGGCTGCAATGCGCCGGTATCGGCACTGACTTGCGTGGCATGCGGGTCATGCGCGGTACGGCTGGTCAGGGTCAGCTGGGATACGGAAGCGATCGAGGCCAGGGCCTCGCCGCGGAAACCGAGGGTCAGCACCGCCTCGAGTTCATCCAGCGAAGCGATCTTGCTGGTGGCGTGGCGCATCAGCGCGACGGGCAGTTCGGCCGGCGGAATGCCGCAGCCGTTATCCGTGATGACGATGCGCCGCACGCCGCCTTCTTCCAGCCGGATGCCTAGCTGGCTGGAGCCCGCGTCGAGCGCGTTCTCGAGCAGCTCCTTGACCACGGAAGCCGGGCGCTCGACGACTTCGCCGGCGGCAATCTGGCTGATGAGCTGGTCGGGCAGGGGGCGGATCGGCCGCGGCGGCTGCGCGGTGCGGGAGGCGGAGGCTGGCATCCGGCGATTATACGTGCCGTGCCGCACGCGGGATGGCTGGGCCGGGCCCGGCAGGTGACCGATACGTCGGTCGGCTCTTGTATGATGTCGCGCTTGTTGGATCAACCTACAACACAACGGGGAAAGACTTGGATCTCGCTCTGCAGCTCATCGACATGCTGGTGCATGTCGACAAATACCTCGGCACGGTCATCCAGCAGTATGGCGTCTGGGTCTACGCCATCCTGTTCGCGATCGTGTTTGCCGAAACCGGGCTGGTGGTGCTGCCATTCCTGCCGGGCGATTCGCTGCTGTTCATCGCCGGGGCGTTCTGCGCCACGGGTGCCATGAACGAATGGGCGCTGATCGGCCTGCTGCTGACGGCGGCGGTCTCGGGCAATACCGTGAACTACTGGGTCGGCAGCTGGATCGGGCCCAAGGTGTTCGACCACCATTGGCGCTTCCTCGACCAGAAAGCGCTGCGCCGCACGCACGACTTCTACGAGCGCCACGGCGGCAAGACGCTGGTGATGGCCCGTTTCGTCCCGATCGTGCGTACCTTCGCGCCCTTCGTGGCCGGTGTTTCGCAGATGACGTTCGCGCGCTTCCAGTTCTTCAATGTGATCGGCGCGCTGGCGTGGGTGGCGGGACTGGTGTTCGCGGGTTACTTCTTCGGCAACCTGCCGTTCATCAAGCAGTACCTGAACCTGATCGTGCTGGCCGGTATCGGCGCGGCCGTGGTGCCGCTCGTGCTGGGCGGTCTGTGGAAGCTCGTGCGCGGCAACAAGGGCCGCGCGTCGAGCGTCGAGCGCTGAGCAGGCGCTGCCGCGGTCTCGGCGCGGTCTCAGCGCGGTTTCAGTTGAGGCTGCGGCTCATCATGCGCAGGGCCGGCATGCGGTCGCGGATCTGCGCAATGTCGGAGGCGTCCGGGCGCGCCTTCATATACGCTTCCAGGTCCTCCAGCGCAGGCCGGAAGCACTCCAGATTGGCGTAGGCCAGGCCGCGGTCGCGCACTTCCTCGATCGATCCGGGCAGCAGGATGACCAGGCGGTTCTGCACCGCGAGCAGCCGCTGCCAGCGTGACTCCTGCAGGTAGATGGCCTTGAGGTTGCGCAGCATGCGCGCAATGATCTCGCGGTGGCTGGCGGCCTGCAGGAACAGGCCCAGCGGCACCTGGCCGGGATCGGAAATCCCCTCCCGTTCGAGGTAGGGGTCAAGCATTTCCTGAAGCTGTTCTTTCGACAGGGTTTCGCCAGTCAGGGGGTCGAGGATGACTTCCCCGGCGGGGATCGTCATGCGTACCAGGAAATGGTTCGGGAAGGACACGCCCTTCAACGGCAGGCCGATCTGCTGGCCGAGTTCCATGTACAGCACGGCCAATGAAATGGGGATGCCGCGCCGCTGCTTCAGGACCACGTTCAGATATGAATTGTCCGGGTCGTAGTAGTCGTTGGCGTTGGCGCCGAAACCGAGGTCGCGGTAGAAAAAGTGGTTCAGCAGGCGCAGCCGCTGGATGGCCGGCGTACCTTCGGCGATCCGGCGTTTCAGGCGCAGCGCCAGCACGTCCAGCGCGGCCAGTTCGGCTTGCAGGTCCAGGTCGGGGTAGGCGTCCTGTGCGATGGAAAGTGCGGTTTCAGTGAGGGGGATGCCGTTCTCGTCCGCCACAAGGCTGGCGAAGTAATCAAGGACTTTCGTACTTGTCATTGCGGATTCCTGATGCGGCACGGCCGTACCGTGCCCTCGCGCTCACTTTGGCTAGGGCCGGATCCATCGATGAATGAGCATCGATGAAGGAGCCTAGACCGTCCGGCGCTTGAAAGCGGCGTATCGCAGTCCCATGAGCCACAGTGTACCGAAGTAGACCACCGCCGCAAGTACCAGGCAGGAAGCCAGCAGCGCGATGCGCAGAAGTGGCGTCGCGCCCAGCCCGACCCAGTCGAAATTGCGCACGAACCAGAGCAGCAGGCCCGACAGCAGCAGCACCGCGGTGAACAGCTGGGCCAGGAATAGCGACCAGCCGGGCGCGGGCCGGTAGTAGCCGCGCCGGACCAGGCCCGCAAAGAGCAGCAGGGCGTTGATGGTGGCGCCGACGCTGATCGAGAGCGCCAGGCCGGCATGGCTGAGCCACGGCACGAACGCGTAGTTGCAGGCCTGCGTGATGACGAGCACTACGATTGCGATCTTCACTGGCGTGCGGATGTCCTGCCGCGCGTAGAAGCCCGGAGCCAGGATCTTGATGACGATGAGGCCGAGCAGGCCGGTGCCATAGGACACTAGCGCCTGGCGCGTCATTTCGACGGCGTGGGCGTCGAACTTGCCATAGTTGAACAGCACCGCGGTCAGCGGCGTGCCGAACACGAACAGGCCCACCGCGCACGGCACTGCCAGAAGGAAGGTCAGGCGCAGGCCCCAGTCGAGCAAGCCCGAGTATTCGTCGCGATTGCCCTGCGCGCTCGCCTTCGACAGGCTTGGCAGCAGGATGGTGCCTAGCGCCACGCCAAGCAGCGCGGTCGGGAATTCCATCAGCCGGTCGGCATAGGTCAGGTATGACACGCTGCCCGCGGCCAGGCGCGAGGCAATGTTGGTATTGATGATCAGGCTGATCTGCGCCACCGACACGGCCAGCAGCGCCGGACCCATCTGCCGGAGGATGCGGCGCACGCCGGGGTCGGCCCAGGCCTGGCGCACGCTGAAGCTCACGCGCGGCATGGCGCCCAGGCGCTTGAGCGCGGGCACCTGGATCAGCAGTTGCAGGATGCCGCCGATCAGCACGCCCCACGCCTGCGCATAGATCGGCTGCGCCATGCGCGGGCCGACGAACAGGGCCGCGAAGATGAGGCAAAGGTTCAGCAGCACCGGCGTGAAGGCCGGCACGGCGAACTTGCGCCACGTGTTCAGGATGCCGGAAGCCAGAGCGACCAGCGAAATCAGGCCGATGTACGGGAACATCACGCGCGTCATGAAGACGGCGGCGATGTAGGTCTCGCCTTGCCCGCGGAAGCCGGTTGCCACTACGGTCATCACCAGTGGCGCACCGATCACGCCCAGCAGCGACACGCCCATCAGCGCCCAGGTCATGACCGTGGCGACCGCGTCGATCAGGTGCTTGGTTTCGGCATCGCCGCGCTTGGCGTGGTATTCGCCCAGGATCGGCACGAAGGCTTGCGAGAACGCGCCTTCGCCGAAGATACGCCGCAACAGGTTGGGAATCCGGAACGCCACGTTGAAGGCGTCGGTCATGTCCGAAGCGCCGAACGCACGGGCAATTAGGATTTCGCGCACCAGGCCCGTGATGCGCGAGAGCATGGTCAGGCTGCTGATGGTGGCGAGCGCTTTGAGCAGGTTCAAGGTGAGTGGGCGGGAAGCGGTGGATCGGGCAGGCGCGGGCTGGCGGGCATGGTGGCGTGCGGGCCGCGGATCGCGCGCAGGCGCCGGGATGGCGGTTCAGACGCCCGGCGCGCGGCAAAGTTGCCGCAACTGCACGCCGCGTGCGACGAAAGTGGCGCCTATTATACGGATCGTCCCGGCTGCAGCCCGGCGTCGCGTGGTATACCGAGGTCGGCCTTGCGTGTGGCTTCTGCGTGTGTGTATAATTGCCGATTCACAAGGACAGCTGCGTTCCGGATTCGTGTGTCAGTGCATCCCGGGTCGCTTGATATGACTTAATTGTTGTGTCCCCCGCGGCACGCATCTGAATTCAGGATATTTATTTAAATGGCAAATTCCGCACAAGCCCGCAAGCGCGCTCGCCAAGCCGTTGCTCAGAACGCTCACAACTCCAGCCTGCGCTCGCGCCTGCGCACCGCCGTGAAGGCCGTTCGCAAGGCCATCGACGCCGGCGACAAGGCTGCAGCTGCTGAAATCTTCAAGAATTCGCAAGCTACCATCGACAGCATTGCCGACAAGAAGATCGTGCACAAGAACAAGGCTGCACGTCACAAGTCGCGTCTGTCGGCCGCCATCAAGGCCATGGCTGCCTGATAGCTGCCAGGCCGCTGCGGCGGCCTCCTGCGGGAACTGCATAGGGCCCGCCCAACAAAAAAGCTCGTCATCCGACGAGCTTTTTTGCTTTCCGGTCGCCGCATCTTCTGCGGCTCCGGCTGCTTATTCGAGCGAGCAGGCCTCAACCAGTTGCAGGTTGTTGTCGCGGGCGAAGTTCAGGACGAAATCCAGGGCCTTGGGCTCGATCTCGCGCAGGCGCACATCGACTACCACGCATTTGGTGTTGCCGGCGAAGATCGGGCGCACGTAGGGCGAGTAGGTCAGGCGGGGATCGCCGGTATCGCCTTCGGGGCGGAATTGCGCCATCACGCCGCACAGTCGTTCTGCCCAGTCGCTTGGGCGGAAGGTCTTGCCCTCCTTGGTAATGCCTTGGATGAAGTATTCGCGAACATTGGGGTTCATGAGACTGGGCGACTGCGGGTGAGGCGAGGTGACTCGACGGAAAACCCGCGGAACGGGCGCCCGTTTGACGCGGCCGGCGAACGTTTGGTTCGCTCTTTCCGGCCGGGGTGGCGGGGCGTCGGTGTCTGCGGGGGCACTTTTGATGCCGGCGGCGGGCAGCGGCAAGGGTATGCCGGGCCCCGCGTGAATCAGCGAGTATTATATCTTATATAAGACTTGCGCATAAGCCCGAATTCCTGTCAGGAAGCTGTCAGCGGGTGCCGGGCCGGATTCTTCCGGACTCGCCAAAGCAGAAATAATCCCTTATGATCGTTGCACGTAAATTGCGTATGCGACGCGAAAGGCGGCTCCGCGACGCGCTTCTGTCATGCAGGCCGTGACGGCGTGTCTCCTCTGGGCCGCCTTCTTTTGTTTTATGAGCTCAACCCCGATCAAGCATTACCTCCAGTTCAGCGACTTGACTCCCGACGAGTACGAGTACCTGCTGGACCGCGCACGGATCCTCAAGGCCAAGTTCAAGAACTACGAAACATGGCACCCGCTGCACGACCGCACGCTGGCCATGATCTTCGAGAAGAACTCGACGCGTACGCGCCTGTCGTTCGAAGCCGGCATCCACCAGCTCGGCGGCCACGCGGTGTTCCTCAACACGCGCGATTCCCAGCTGGGCCGCGGCGAGCCGATCGAGGATGCGGCGCAGGTGATCTCGCGCATGGTCGACATCATCATGATCCGCACCTTCGGGCAGGACATCATCGAACGCTTCGCCGCGCATTCGCGCGTGCCGGTCATCAATGGCCTGACCAACGAATACCATCCTTGCCAGGTCCTGGCCGACGTGTTCACCTACATCGAGCAGCGCGGCAGCATCCGCGGCAAGACCGTGGCATGGATCGGCGACGCCAACAACATGGCCTACACCTGGATCCAGGCGGCCGAGCGCCTGGGTTTCACCTTCCATTTTTCGGCGCCTCCGGGCTACCAGCTCGATGCGGCAATGGTGCCGGCATCGGCCGCAGGCCAGCTCAAGGTGTTCGACGATCCGCTGGCGGCCTGCCAGGGTGCCAGCCTGGTGACCACCGACGTGTGGACCAGCATGGGCTTCGAGGCCGAGAACGAGGCGCGCAAGCGCGCCTTCCAGGACTGGATGGTGACCACGGCCATGATGGACCGCGCCGAGCCGGACGCGCTGTTCATGCACTGCCTGCCCGCCCACCGTGGCGAGGAAGTCGAGGCCGCGGTAATCGATGGCCCGAAGAGCGTGGTCTGGGACGAGGCGGAAAACCGCCTGCACGTGCAGAAGGCGCTGATGGAATACCTGCTCTGCGGCCGCTACTGAAGCGCACGCCGGCAGGCACAAGGGGAGGGGCCGCGATGGCCCCTCTTTTTACGTGACCGCATCCACATGAATGCAATCAAGGAGATGGAAGTGAGCCAGTTCGACAACGTATCGGTCGTCAAGAAGGCCAACCTGTATTTCGACGGCAAGTGCGTGAGCCACACCGTGCTGTTCGCCGATGGCACGCGCAAGACGCTGGGTGTGATTTTCCCGTCGACGCTGACGTTCAACACCGGCGCCCCGGAGATCATGGAAGTCAACGCGGGCGTATGCCGCGTGCGCCTGGCCGGTTCGGATGCCTGGCAGACCTATGGCGCCGGCCAGCAGTTCAGCGTGCCGGGCAACAGCAGCTTCGATATCGAAGTGCAGGAAACCCTCGACTACGTCTGCCACTTCGCCTGATCGTGGCCACGGAGCCGGTCAGAGCACGACCGGTTCCGGCTCGATGCGCACGCCGAAGCGGGCCTGGACCGTATCGGCGATACGCGTGGCCAGCGCCAGCAGCGCTGCGCCAGTGCCGCCGCCATGGTGCACGAGCACCAGCGCCTGTTTGCCATAGACGCCTACCGGGCCGTCATCGAGGCCCTTGAAGCCGCAGCGGTCGATCAGCCAGCCTGCGGCGAGCTTGAACGTGCCGTCCGGCTGGGCATAGCTGACCAGGTCGGGATGGATGGCCAGCAGCGCTTGCCGCTGCTCGGCGCTGACCAGAGGATTCTTGAAGAAGCTGCCCGCATTGCCGATCTGCGCCGGATCCGGCAGCTTGCGCGAACGGATGGCAATCACCGCATCGCGGATCGCTGCGGCATCGGGTGCCGCATGGCCCTCGAGTTCCCGTGCCAGTTCCCCATAGGCAAGCACCGGCTGCCAGGCGCGCGGCAGGCGCAGCGTCACCGCCGTGATGATGTAGCGGTCGCGGCCCGCCTGCTTGAACAGGCTGTCGCGGTAGCCGAACGCGCATTGTTCCAGGTCAAGGTCCACGAAGCGCAGGGTCTGACGGTCCAGCGCGCGCAAGCCCGCGAAGCGTTCGCGCAGTTCCACGCCATAGGCCCCGATGTTCTGGATCGGCGCCGCCCCTGCGGTGCCGGGGATCAACGCCAGGTTTTCGAGGCCGGGCAGGCCGTCGGCGATGGTGCGGCAGACCAGGCCATGCCAGTTCTCGCCGGCACCGGCAGTGACCAGCCATGCGTCGGGATCGGTCTCCACGCGGTATCCCGGAATCTCCATCAGCAGCACCAGCGCATCGAGATCCGCGGTCAGCACGACATTGCTGCCGCCACCAAGCACCACCAGCGGCAGGCCGCTGGCGCGCGGGTCTGCCAGCGCGGCCAGCAGGTCGGCTTCGCTGCGGACATGGACGGCATAGCGCGCGCGGACATCGAATCCGAATGTATTGTGGCGGCGCAGGGGATAAAATTCGTGGAAATCTGCCATGCAAGCTAGAGGTGATGCGGCCGCCACAGCGCGGCCGGGCGCCCCATGGGTGCGAGGCAGGCTGGATTATACGGAAGTGCCGGCGCGGCCCGTCCGGGCCGCGGATGCCGGACAAGCGAGCAACAAGGAGAATGCAATGCCGTCGTTTGACGTAGTGTGCGAAGCCAACATGGTCGAGGTCAAGAATGCGGTCGAACAGGCCAACAAGGAGATCTCGACGCGTTTCGATTTCAAGGGTTCGGACGCACGGGTCGAGCAAAAGGAAGGCGAACTGACCGCCTTCGCGGACGATGACTTCAAGCTGGGCCAGGTCAAGGATGTGCTGATCAACAAGATGGCCAAGCGCAATGTCGATGTGCGCTTCCTCGACTACGGCAAGGTCGAGAAGATCAGCGGCGACAAGGTCAAGCAGGTCATCACCATCAAGAAGGGCGTGACCGGCGACCTGGCCAAGAAGATCGTGCGCATGATCAAGGACAGCAAGATCAAGGTCCAGGGCAGCATCCAGGGCGATGCCGTGCGGGTTTCCGGCACCAAGCGCGACGACCTGCAGAGCGTGATCGCGATGCTGCGCAAGGACGTGTCCGAGGCGCCGCTGGACTTCAACAACTTCCGGGACTGATTCCCGTACGGGCGCCTGTGCAATGCCGGCGCCGAGCGAGGCTGCGGGCTGCGCTCAGCGCGGCTGCGGCAGCCCGCCGATCTTCGCGCCGGTCCGGATACCCTTCTGCGCGAACCATCCCTTGTTCATTTCGAGCGCGTAGCGGATCGCCGCCTTGGGGCAGTGGTTGTCTTGCGTCTGCGGCGCCATGTCCTCGATATTGACGATGCTGCCGTCATCGGCCAGGAAGGCGATCGACAGCGGCAGGTCCGTATTCTTCATCCAGAAGCAGTGTCCGGCCTTCTGTTCGAACACGAACAGCATGCCGGCATTGGCCGGCATAGATTTGCGGTACATCAGCCCCTGCTCGCGCGCCGCGGGCGTCGACGCGACCTCTGCCTGAATGGCGTACATCCCCGCCGTAAGGGGCACTACGGGCAGCGCGCTCTGTGCGTGGGCCAGCCCGGTGATGGTGGCGGCCAGCAGGACGCAGCGGGAAAGCAGGGTCTTGGTCAGGATTCGCATGGCAATGCGGCTGGGATTCGATGGCAGGCGCAAGCATAACGCACGCACGGGCGGACCGAGCGGCGGGCCTGGCGGATATAAAAAAAGGCAGGTTGCCGGGCAACCTGCCTTTTGCGTCTGCGGCGGATTGCTGCCGCGGCTGCGTGCTTACTGCGCAGCCGGAGCCGAAGCGGCGGGAGCCGAAGCTGCCTTCTTCGACTGCTTCTTGTGCGAGCTCTTCTTCTTGGTGGCCTTCGGAGCTTCCTTGGCGGCCGGAGCTGCTTCGGTAGCAGCCGGAGCCGAAGCCTGGGCAAAAGCGCCGGTAGCGAACAGGCCAACAACCAGGGCAGCGATCAGTTTTTTCATTGCGATTACCTCGAAGAGTGACTGTAGTCGGAAAGTTGGCGCGCAATTGGGCGCGTCACCGACAACAACGAGGACACCGCCCACTGCGTTGACGTGATGGGTGTTAGTTTTTGTAACGCACTCGGCCTTTGTTGCCGGCGCCAGTCCCGCGTGCCCGGGCGGGACCCTCCCCGGAGCCGCGTGGCGCGGGTTGCGGGGCACGCGCGGGTGGCAGGCCGAGCAGGTCCGGTGCCACGACGCGGGACTGCCCGGGCTGCAGGCCGAGCTCGCGCAGGTCAAGCCGGCCGATGGTGGCGCGCACCAGGCGCAGGGTCGGGAAGCCGACCGCTGCGGTCATGCGGCGGACCTGGCGGTTCTTGCCTTCGCGGATCTGCAGTTCGAGCCAGCTGGTCGGGATGGCGGCGCGATAGCGTACGGGCGGATGCCGGGGCCAGAGCCAGGATGGCTCCCCGACCGCGCGGACCTTGGCCGGCAGGGTGCGGAAATCGCCGAGATCGACGCCCTCTCGCAGACGCGCCAGCGCGTGCTCGTCGGGGATGCCCTCTACCTGCGCGAAGTAGGTCTTGGCCAGCTTGTGGCGCGGATCGGCGATCCGCGCCTGCAGACCGCCGTCATCGGTGAGCAGCAGCAGGCCCTCGCTGTCGGCGTCGAGGCGGCCAGCCGGGTACACGCCAGGTGTCGCGATCCACTCGGCCAGCGTCGGCCGCGAGGGGTGCTCGGAAAACTGGCTCATGGTGCCAAAGGGCTTGTTCAGGGCAATCAGCGTCATGGGGCAGCAGTATGCCGCAGTCCGGCCAGTTGCCGGCCTGGCGCGGCCTGGCTCAATGGCGGATCACAAGGAATTGCTGCATAATAGTTGGCTAGTCTTGTGTCTTATATAAGACTGACATGGTGCGGCGCAACGCAGGCGGTCGCTTGCCTCCAGCTACAATGCCTACGCTGCGCCTCCCTCATTTTGCTGCCGGGTCGTGTGCCAGGCGGCCGTCTTAACCGTTCCGTACTGGAGACGTCATGTACCAACACATCAAGGTCCCGGCTGGCGAGAAGATCACGGTCAACCAGGATTTCTCGCTGAATGTCCCGGACAATCCGATCATTCCTTACATTGAAGGCGACGGTACGGGCCTGGATATCACTCCGGTGATGATCAAGGTAGTGGACGCCGCGGTGGCCAAGGCCTACGCCGGCAAGCGCAAGATCTCGTGGATGGAGATCTATGCCGGCGAGAAGTCGACCAAGGTCTACGGCCCGGATGTGTGGCTGCCCGACGAGACCCTGGACGTGCTCAAGGACTACGTGGTCTCGATCAAGGGCCCGCTGACCACGCCGGTCGGTGGCGGCATCCGTTCGCTGAATGTGGCCTTGCGCCAGCAGCTCGACCTGTATGTGTGCCTGCGCCCGGTGCGCTACTTCAAGGGCGTGCCTTCGCCAGTGCGCGAGCCGGAAAAGACCGACATGGTCATCTTCCGCGAGAACTCCGAAGACATCTACGCCGGCATCGAATGGGAAGCCGAAAGCGCGCAGGCCAAGAAGCTGATCGCCTTCCTGCAGAACGAGATGGGCGTGAAGAAGATCCGCTTCCCCGAAACCTCGGGTATCGGTATCAAGCCCGTGTCGAAGCAGGGCACCCAGCGCCTGGTGCGCAAGGCCATCCAGTACGCCATCGACAACGACAAGCCGTCGGTGACGCTGGTGCACAAGGGCAACATCATGAAGTTCACGGAAGGTGGTTTCCGTGACTGGGGCTATGAGCTGGCCCAGGCGGAATTCGGCGCCGAGCTGGTCGACGGCGGCCCGTGGTGCAAGTTCAAGAATCCGAAGACCGGCCGCGACATCGTCATCAAGGACGCTATCGCCGACGCCTTCCTGCAGCAGATCCTGCTGCGTCCGGCCGAATACTCGGTGATCGCCACGCTGAACCTGAACGGCGACTATATCTCCGACGCGCTCGCGGCGCAGGTCGGCGGCATCGGCATCGCGCCGGGCGCGAACCTGTCCGACTCCGTGGCCATGTTCGAAGCCACCCACGGCACGGCGCCGAAATACGCCGGCAAGGACTACGTGAATCCGGGCTCGGAAATCCTGTCGGCCGAAATGATGCTGCGCCACATGGGCTGGACCGAGGCGGCGGATCTGATCATCGCCTCGATGGAAAAGTCGATCCTGTCCAAGAAGGTCACCTATGACTTCGCGCGCCTGCTGGAAGGCGCGACGCAGGTGTCATGCTCCGGCTTCGGCCAGGTGATGATCGACAATATGTGATCCGACAATATGTGATCCACTGGTCCGGCAGGCGCCCGCGCGCGTCTGCAGGCAAGACCCCGGCGCCGCCATGCGGCTACCGGGGTTTTTTCTTGCCCGGCGCGCACGCGTTGGCTAGAACGTGAGGGTGTCCGCAAACGCCGGGAGTCCGCAGATGGAAGATCCGTTTCGCCGCACCGCGCTAGCCCCGGCCCTGTTCTACAGGGAGCCGCTGGGTGCGCTCGACTGGCTCGAACAGGCGTTCGGTTTCACGCGCACCATGGTCATCACGGACGGCCAGGGCCAGCTCGCGCATGCCGAAATGCGTTTCGGAGACAGCTACCTGATGATAGGGAGCGAGTGGGCCGACTACACGGCAAGCCCCGCCAGCGTGCAGGGCAAGAACACGCAGTCCGTCCATGTCCATCTGCAGGACGGGCTGGATGCGCATTGCGAACGCGCCCGTGCCGCCGGTGCGGTGATCATGCGCGAGCCGGAAGACCAGTTCTACGGCGATCGTGTCTACGCCGCCCGCGATCCGGAAGGCCATGTCTGGACCTTCGGCCAGACCGTGCGGCGGGTCAGCCGGGAAGAGGCCGAGCAGGCCAGCGGGCTGAAGATCGAAGGCTGGATCTGAGCGGGTCCCAGGGTTTGCGGCATGGCCACCGCGCAGAATGCAGAAAGCCCGGCACGAAGCCGGGCTTTCGGGCGGATGCGGTAGCGTGCAGCTGAGAGCCGTGCAACGGCATTGCCGCTGCCCTGAGGGCGGCGGCCAGGCTGGCGCGGATCCCGTTCCGGGGGAGTTCCCCCCGCATCCTTGGTGACCACCCCGGAGCTCTGCCGGCCCGGGTGCGGTCGCGGCGCACTTCAGGCCGAGGCGTCCTGGATGTTGGTGGCCTGTTTGCCCTTCGGGCCCTGGACCACTTCAAACGAGACGCGCTGACCTTCCTTCAGCGTCTTGAAGCCCGCCATCTGGATTGCCGAAAAGTGCGCAAACAGTTCTTCTTCGCCCTCGTCCGGCTTGATGAAACCGAAGCCCTTGGCGTCATTGAACCATTTGACGATACCGCTTGCCATATACTCCCCCAACGAAATAGCAGATTTCAAAGCGGGGAAGCCTGCGGCCAGCTGGATGACACGCGCTGCGGCGCCATGACAGCCGCTTCCCTTCGGGATGCGGTCGGCAATGACGCAGCATGGTGAATCGCGTGGCGACGCCGCCGGCTTTGTCTGCCAGGCAGGCCGCCACTGGTTCGTAAGCCTCCCTGCTCACGGATCACCCGGTCCGGCCCCTTTTGCTTGGCTCGCTGGCCTGAACCCGGTGTGCGACCGATTCTTCTGGCAAACCAATCTACTGTCAAGCTGGCGGATTCCCCACTGCCGACAGGGTGTGGCGGGAAAGGGACGGCGGCTGATGGTACCGTGTGGGGGTGCGCACGGTGGCGGGGCATGCGCGGCGGCTGTCTGCGGACGTGTGCCACCCACGTGCATCGCAGTGCCTTTGGCGCTGTCCGAACAACGCGGAATGGGTGGCGCGGCTCTTGAATCCTGCCACTCTTCCCCAAATTGCAGAGTTGCGAGTAAGGGTTAGAATAAAGCCATGGCTACACGGCTGGCGAATGTCCCACAACGCGAAGCAGGCACCATTCTGGAGCGGAAAGAGCAGGCGCTCAAGCCGCCCGCTATGTACAAGGTGGTGCTGCTCAATGACGACTACACTCCGATGGAGTTTGTAGTCATGATCCTGCAACAGTATTTCAGCAGGGACCGTGAGACGGCGACGCAGATCATGCTCACCGTTCATCGGGAAGGTAAGGGCGTCTGCGGTATCTACACCAGAGATATCGCCGCGACAAAAGTCGAGCTGGTGTCAACGCACGCGCGGCAAGCGGGCCACCCCTTGCAGTGCGTGATGGAGGAAGCATGATTGCGCAAGAATTGGAAGTGAGCCTGCACATGGCGTTCGTTGAGGCCCGGCAGGCACGCCACGAGTTCATTACCGTGGAGCACCTGCTGCTGGCGTTGCTCGACAACCCGACGGCGGCTGAGGTCTTGCGCGCCTGCGCGGCCAATATCGAGGACTTGCGCACCAGCCTGAAGAATTTCATCGCTGACAACACACCGGTCGTCCCCGGCACGGATGAGGTCGACACCCAGCCCACGCTCGGTTTCCAGCGCGTGATCCAGCGCGCGATCATGCACGTGCAGTCCACCTCCAACGGCAAGAAGGAAGTGACCGGTGCCAACGTGCTGGTCGCCATCTTCGGCGAGAAGGATTCGCATGCCGTTTACTACCTGCAACAGCAGGGTGTGACGCGCCTGGACGTGGTCAACTTCATCAGCCACGGCATCCGCAAGGATCAGTCCGAGCCAGCCAAGCATGGTGACGGCACGGGCGAAGGCGAAGGCGGCGACGGCAAGGAAAGCCCGCTCGAGCAATACACCCAGAACCTGAACGCGCTGGCCAAGGCCGGCAAGATCGACCCGCTGATCGGCCGCGAAAGCGAAGTCGAGCGCGTGGTGCAGGTGCTGTGCCGCCGGCGCAAGAACAACCCGCTGCTGGTCGGCGAGGCTGGCGTCGGCAAGACCGCGATTGCGGAAGGCCTGGCCTGGCGCATCACCAAGAACGAGGTGCCGGACATCCTCGAAAAGGCCACGGTGTACTCGCTCGACATGGGCGCGCTGCTGGCCGGCACCAAGTACCGCGGCGATTTCGAGCAGCGCCTCAAGGGCGTGCTGAAATCGCTGAAGGACAATCCGAACGCGATTCTCTTCATTGACGAGATCCATACGCTGATCGGCGCGGGCGCCGCCTCGGGCGGCACGCTGGACGCGAGCAACCTGCTCAAGCCGGCACTGTCGTCGGGCCAGCTCAAGTGCATCGGCGCGACCACCTTCACCGAGTACCGCGGTATCTTCGAAAAGGACGCGGCGTTGTCGCGGCGCTTCCAAAAGATCGACGTGGTCGAGCCGTCGGTCGACCAGACCGTGCAGATCCTGCGTGGCCTGAAGTCGCGCTTCGAGGAGCACCACGGCGTCAAGTACGCGGCTTCGGCGCTGACCGCCGCGGCCGAACTGTCGGCGCGCTTCATCACCGACCGTCACCTGCCCGACAAGGCCATCGACGTGATCGACGAGGCTGGCGCGGCGCAGCGCATCCTGCCGAAGTCCAAGCAGAAGAAGACCATCGGCAAAAGCGAGATCGAGGACATCGTCTCGCGCATCGCCCGCATCCCGCCGCAAAGCGTGAACCAGGACGACCGCAGCAAGCTGCAGACGCTGGAGCGCGACCTGAAGTCGGTGGTGTTCGGCCAGGACCCGGCCATCGAGGCGCTGGCGTCGGCCATCAAGATGTCGCGCGCGGGCCTGGGCAAGACCGACAAGCCGATCGGCTCCTTCCTGTTCTCGGGCCCCACGGGCGTGGGCAAGACCGAAGTTGCCAAGCAGCTCGCCTTCATCATGGGCATCGAGCTGCTGCGCTTCGACATGTCCGAATACATGGAGCGCCATGCGGTCAGCCGGCTGATCGGCGCGCCGCCGGGATACGTTGGCTTCGACCAGGGCGGCCTGCTGACCGAGGCCGTCACCAAGAAGCCGCACTGCGTGCTGCTGCTGGACGAAATCGAGAAGGCGCATCCGGATATCTTCAATATCCTGCTGCAGGTCATGGACCACGGCTCGCTGACCGACAACAACGGCCGGCGCGCTGATTTCCGCAACGTGATCATCATCATGACCACCAACGCGGGGGCGGAGACCATGAACCGCGCCACCATCGGCTTCACCACGTCGCGCGAGCAGGGCGACGAAATGGCCGACATCAAGCGCATGTTCACGCCGGAGTTCCGCAACCGGCTGGACGCGATGATCAGCTTCCGTTCGCTGGACGAGGAAATCATCCTGCGCGTGGTGGATAAGTTCCTGATGCAGCTGGAAGAGCAGCTTCACGAGAAGAAGGTGGAAGCCAGCTTCAGCGAGAAACTGCGCAAGTTCCTGGCACACAAGGGCTTCGATCCGCTGATGGGTGCCCGCCCGATGCAACGCCTGATCCAGGACATGATCCGCAAGGCCCTGGCCGACGAGCTGCTGTTCGGCAAGCTGGTGTCCGGAGGCAAGGTGGTGGTCGATCTCGACGACCAGGACCAGATCAAGCTCGACTTCTCCGAAGCCGATCCGGAGCCGCCGGAGGCGCCGGAAAGCGAGCAACGCGCGGAGGTCTGACCGGCGCACGCGGACATTGTCTGCAATTGCGGCCATCCTCGGGCAAAATACAGGGGCGGCAGAAATGCCGCCCTTTGTTTTTTGTCCCGGCAGCCGGCTGGCCGCCTCTTCCTGAAAGACCGATGTCCCGTCCCGAACGCACGCGGCTGCGCCGCATGCTGCTCAAAGCCCTGCCATTGGCCGGCACGCCCCTGACGGCGGTGCAAGCCTTTGCCGCCAGCGCGCCCGCCGACTCGCCCATGAGTGGCCGTCCGATCACGATGGTCCTGCCATTCCCGCCGGGTGGCAGTGTAGATATCGTGGCGCGCCAGCTGCAGCCGGGCCTCAAGACCTTGCTGGGCCAGACGGTCGTGGTCGACAACAAGCCGGGCGCGGGCGGGCTGATCGCCTCGAGCACGGTCGCGCGCGCAAAGCCCGATGGCAATACCTTGCTGATGGCGTTCGATACCCACGCGATCAACCCGTTCGCCTACAAGCAACTGCCCTACGACACGTTCCGCGATTTCACGCCAATTTCGCAGCTGGTGCGTTTCCCGCTGGTCATCGCCGCCAACCCGGCACTGCCGGCCTCGAACGTGCGCGAGCTGGTGGCGCTGGCCAAGGCCAAGCATGACGGCGTGCGCTATGCCTCGTCCGGCATTGGCAGCCTCAACCAGCTTGCGGCGGAAGCGCTGGCAACGGAGACCGGAGTGCACATGCTGCACGTGCCGTACAAGGGCGGCGGCCCGGCCGTGCAGGCCGTGCTGTCGAATGAGGTCGACATCTTCTTCAGCAGCTATGCAGCCGTACAGGCCCACGTCGCGGCCAAGACCATCAAGGTGCTCGGTGTTACCGGCACCGGCCGCCTGAAGCAACTGCCGCAGGTGCCGACGGTGGCGGAGCAGGGCGTGCGCGGGTTTGAGGCGTATTCCTGGATCGGCGTCTTCGGCCCGGCAGGCATGGCACCCGCCACCGTGAGCCGCATCCACGACGCACTGGTGGAATCGCTGCATCAACCGCGCGTGGTCGATGCCCTGGCCGCGCAAGGATTCGAGATCGTCGGCGGCACGCCCGCCGAACTTGGCAGCCTCGTGCGCCATGAGCACGACAAATGGCAGGCCGTGGCGCGCAAAGCCAATATCCAGTTCGAGTAATGGCAAGCAAAGCTGAAATGTTCGACCATGCCGTCGTGGTCTGCTCCGATCTCGATGCCGGCGCCGAGGCCTGGCGCCGGCTCGGCTTTACGCTGACGCCGCGCGGCTATCACACGCTGGGTTCACAGAACCACTGCGTCATGCTGGCGCGCGACTACATCGAACTGCTGCACGTCACGGCGCCCAGTCCGAGCCGGCAGTACTACTGGGAAGTGCAATCCCGCGGCGGCGGCTGTGCGGCGATGTCATGCAAGAGCGCCGATGCCTTCGCCACGGCAGCTCGCCTGCGCGAGGGGGGCTGGCATACTTCGGACCCGATCGAGTTTTCCCGGCCGGTGGTACTGGACGATGGCAGCGAGCACGCCGCCACGTTTCGCGTCACGGCACTCGACGACGCGCCGGGCGCGCGCTATTTCGTCTGCGAACATCGCACGCCCGAACTGCTGTGGCGGCCGGAATGGACGCGGCACGCCAATGGCGCGCGGGCGATCTCGTCGATGTTCCTGGTGGTGGCGCCGGCGCTGGTGGACGCGACCGGCCGTGCCTATGCGGAACTGACCGGCGGCGAATTGACCCAGCTGAGCGACCATATCTGCAGTCTGGCGGTGGACGACGCCACGCTGGTCGTCAGTACGCCCCAGGCACTGGCAGCGGCAACCGGGACGTCGCACGTCCAGCGCGAGGTGCCTGGTTATGCGGCAATCCGCCTGCGCACCGACGCGCTGGCAGAAGCACGCCTGATCTGGCGTGCGGCGGGCATCCGTGCCCAGGACCTCGGGCCGCACGAGACCTTGATTCCGGCGAGCGCCGCCGGCGGCGTCGCCCTGTTGTTCGAACAACAGGGCTGAAGCACGGCAGGCTCAGGCGCTGGCCTTGGCGTGGTGCACGCCGGTCGAGCCGAAACCGCCGGCGCCGCGCTCGCTGCTTTCCGAGAATTCTTCCACCGTCGTGAATACCGGGCGCAGCACGGGCACGAACATCATCTGCGCAATGCGCTCGCCCGGCTGGATCACGATGGGCTCGGTACCGGGTGCGTTGCGGTTCCACACGCTGACCATGATCTGGCCTTGGTAGTCGGCATCGATTACGCCAATCGAATTGCCCAGCACCAGTCCCTTCTTGTGGCCCAGCCCCGAGCGCGGCACGATGGTCGCCGCCATGTACGGGTTGCCCATATGCACGGCGATGCCGGCCGGCACCAGTTGCGCGGCGGTGCCCGGCGCGATCGACACGGGCGCGTCGACGCAGGCGTGCAGGTCGATGGCGGCGGCCATGTCGCTCTGGTAGGACGGCAGGCCCCACTCGTTCAGGCGGGAATCCAGCACCTTGATTTCAACGGACGGGTTCAGTTCTTGGCTCATTTCAGGATCGGTTCTGCGAATTGCCGGCAAGGCGGCTTGCCCTGCCGGGTTCAGTTTTCGGAATTCAGTTCAAATG
Source organism: Cupriavidus sp. 22TCCZM01-5 (assembly GCF_057798915.1). Lineage (NCBI taxonomy): Bacteria > Pseudomonadati > Pseudomonadota > Betaproteobacteria > Burkholderiales > Burkholderiaceae > Cupriavidus > Cupriavidus sp. 22TCCZM01-5. Next base: position 44,434 of record NZ_JBYOJR010000026.1, on the reverse strand, counting down.
CTTCGGCCAGCAGCTCGTACGTGCGCAGCCGGGCCGCATAGGTGGCGGTCACGCTGAGCACAACCAGCTCGTCCGCGGCGAACTGCTCGCGCAGGGCCAGCATGCGCTCCGTTACGCGTTCGGGTGTGCCGCAGATCGTGCGCGGTCGCTCGCGTTCGATGATCAGGCGGTCGCGCTCGGTCGGGACATGGCTTTCAGCCTGTTCCAGCGACGGGATCGGCGCATTGACGCCATAGGCCATCTGCAGCCGGCGCAGGTCCACGGCGCGTTCCAGTTCGGCCGCTTCGGCATCGGTGTCGGCGCAGATCACGAAGATAGCGGCGGCGCTGTAGGGGCGTGCCTCGTAGCCGGACTGGAAGTCATCGCGGTACTGCCGCGCGACCAGGTGGCCGGTATGGGCGTTGATGAAATGAGCAAACGCAAACCGTAAGCCCAGGCGGGCGGCCAGCGCGCCGCCGTAGTCGCTGGAGCCCAGCACCCACAGTTCGGGCTGCGTATCTACCACGGGCTGCAGCAGTACCCCTTCGGCCAGGTGGCCGGGCGGTACGTCGCCGCGCAGCAGGCAAGACAGGTCGCGCACCTGCTCCTCGAACTGCGCGCCGCGGTCGTACTGGCCCATCGCGACGGCCTGCGCTGTGCGCATATCGCCGCCGGGCGCACGGCCCACGCCGAGGTCGATGCGGTTCGGAAACAGCCCTTCCAGCATGCGGAACTGCTCGGCGACCTTGAACGGGCTGTAGTAGGGCAGCATGACGCCGCCCGAGCCCAGCCGGATGCGCTGCGTGACGCTGCCGATGCGTGCCAGCATGACTTCGGGCGCCGGATTGCAGACGCCGCGCAGGCCGTGGTGCTCGGCGCACCAGTAGCGCGTGTAGCCGAGCGCGTCGGCCATCTGCGCAAGCTCTACCGTGGCAGCCAGCGCGTCACGCGCGGTATGGCCGGCGATGACCGGGCTCTGGTCGAGCACGGACAGGCGCAGCCGGGGTCGGTTCGCGGTCATATTGCGTCAGGGCCGGGCGCGGCCCGGCAGGCGCTGGCCGATGGCGGCCACGAGCTGGCGCGCCAGCGTGAGCTTGTCGGCGCGCGGCAGGCGCGTCATGCCGGCGGCATCGAACAGCACGATCTCGTTGTCGTCGAGGCCGAAGGTATGGTGGCCGATATTGCCCACCAGCAGCGGCACGCCCTTGCGCTGGCGCTTTTGCTCGCCGTACTGCTCCAGGTTCTCGCTCTCCGCGGCAAAGCCGACGCAGTAGGGCGCATCGGTGCGTGCGGCGACAGTCGCCAGGATGTCCGGGTTCTGCACGAACTGCAGCGTCGGCGTATCGGTATCGTTGGCCTTCTTGAGCTTCTGCTGCGCCACCTCGGCGGGACGCCAGTCGGCCACGGCGGCGACCGCGACGAACACGTCCACGTCGCGCAGCTGGGCCAGCACGGTGTCGTGCATCTGCTGGGCGCTGCGCACGTCGGTGCGCACCACGCCACGCGGCGTGGGCAGACCGGTCGGGCCGGCCACCAGCAATACGTCGGCGCCGCCTTCGCGTGCGGCGCGGGCAATCGAAAAGCCCATCTTGCCCGACGAAAGATTGGTGATGCCGCGCACCGGGTCAATGGCCTCGAAGGTCGGGCCCGCCGTGATCAGCACGCGCTTGCCCGCGAGCGGCTTGGGCTGGAAGAAGGCGATGATGTCGTCGAGCAGTTCTTCCGGCTCCAGCATGCGGCCGTCGCCGACTTCGCCGCACGCCTGGTCGCCGCTGCCCGGTCCGAGAATGACGACACCGTCGTCACGCAGCTGCGCCGCGTTGCGCTGCGTCGGCGCTGCGGCCCACATCTGGCGGTTCATGGCCGGCGCCACCAGCAGCGGACAGTCGCGCGCGATGCACAGCGTGGTGAGCAGGTCGTCGCACAGGCCATTGGCGAGCTTGGCCAGGAAATCGGTCGATGCGGGCGCGATCACGATGGCGTCGGCCTCGCGCGAGAGGTCGATGTGCGCCATATTGTTGTCGACGCGCGCATCCCACTGCGACAGGAAGACCGGGCGGCCCGACAGGGCCTGCATGGTGACCGGGGTGATGAAATGGGTTGCCGCCTCGGTCATCGCCACCTGTACCGTGGCGCCGGCCTTGGTCAGCAGGCGGACCAGCTCGGCGGACTTGTAGCAGGCGATGCCGCCGGTCAGGCCGAGAACGATGTGCTTGCCGCGCAAATCCATGTGGGACTCGTCAGAGAAAGGGGTTTCGGCATGATACCGGCAGCGCGCGCAGGCTGCCGGAGGCGGCTTGGTGCCGGCTCAGTGCCGGCTCAGTGCCGACGAACGCGCCGCAGCTCGTCGACGATCAGCAGCACCGCGCCCACGGTGATGGCGCAGTCGGCCACGTTGAAGGCGGGCCAGTGGTAGTTGCGCGCGTAGAAATCGAGGAAGTCGATCACGTGCCCGTAGACCACGCGGTCGACCACGTTGCCCACGGCGCCGCCCAGGATCAGCGATACGGCGAAGCAGAACAGCCGCTGGCCCGTGTGGCGGTACAGCAGCCAGACGATGAACGCGCCGACCACGAGGCCGAGCCCGGTGAAAAACCAGCGCTGCCAGCCGCCGGCATCGGCCAGGAAGCTGAACGCCGCGCCCTTGTTGTACACCAGGACCAGGTTGAAGAAGCTCGTCACCGGGCGCGATTCGCCGTACATGAACGTACGCACGATGACGATCTTGAAGAACTGGTCCAGCACCACCACCAGCAGGGCGAACGCCATCCACAGCAGCGGCGTGGTGTTGCCCGAGGCCTTGTTATTGCGGCGTGCCGGGCGCGCGGAACGGGTCGTGGACGATGCCATCAGGCATGGCTCCTGTGTTCACCGGCACCGAACAGGTTGCTGTCGCAGCGGCCGCAAAGGGTCGGATGGTCGGGGTTCTCGCCGACGTCGGCGCGGTAATGCCAGCAGCGCTCGCACTTCGCGTGGTCCGAAGCCGCGACGGTGACCAGCAGGTCGCCAGCCTCGGGCGCGTGCTCGACCGTGGCCGCGGAGGTCAGCAGCACGAAGCGCAGGTCGTCGCCCAGGCTCTGCAGCGCGGCCAGCACCGGGCCGCCGGCCTGGATGGTGACTTCTGCCTGCAGCGAGGAGCCGATCGCGCCTTCCACGCGTACCGCTTCGAGCTGCTTGGTGACTTCCGCGCGGACTTCGCGCAGCGTATGCCATTTCTGCAGCAGGTCGTCGGCCTCGTCCACTTCCGGCAGCGTGTAGTAGGTGCTCGTGAAGATGGTGTCGGTGTGGCCGGTGCCATGCGCGAACACCTGCCAGGCTTCCTCGGCGGTGAACGACAGGAACGGCGCCATCCAGTGCAGCATGGCCTGCGTGATGTGGTACAGCGCATTCTGCGCCGCGCGGCGGGCCTTCGAGTCCGGCGCGGTGGTGTAGAGGCGGTCCTTCAGCACGTCCAGGTAGAAGCCGCCCAGGTCTTCCGAGCAGAAGGTCTGCAGCTTGGCCACCACCGGGTGGAACTCGTACGCCTCGTAGTGCGACAGCACCTCCTTCTGCAGGCGCTCGGTGAGCGCCACGGCGTACTGGTCGATCTCCAGCCATTCCGAAGCCGGCAGAGCGTGCTTCGCGTGGTCGTAGTCGGACAGGTTCGACAGCAGGAAGCGCAGCGTGTTGCGGATGCGGCGATAGCTTTCCACCACGCGCTTGAGGATCTCGTCCGAGATCGACAACTCGCCCGAGTAGTCGGTCGAGGCCACCCACAGGCGGATGATCTCGGCGCCCATCTTGTTGGCGATGTCCTGCGGCGACACGGTATTGCCGACCGACTTCGACATCTTGCGGCCCTCGCCGTCGACGGTGAAGCCGTGCGTCAGCAGCGCCTTGTACGGCGGCTTGCCATACAGCATCGACGCGGTCAGGAGCGACGAGTGGAACCAGCCGCGGTGCTGGTCCGAGCCTTCCAGGTACAGGTCCGCCAGGCGGCCATCGGCTTCATCGGCCGACGGGTCATACAGGTCGTCGCGATGCGAGCCGCGAATCACGGTCCAGTGCGTGGTGCCCGAATCGAACCACACGTCGAGCGTGTCGCGGTTCTTCTCGTACTGGTCGGCCTCGGCGCCGAGCAGTTCCTTCGGGTCCAGCGCCTGCCAGGCTTCAATGCCGTGCTGCTCGACGCGCTTTGCCACTTCTTCCAGCAGCTCGGGCGTGCGCGGGTGCAGTGCGCCGGTTTCCTTGTGGAGGAAGAAGGCCATCGGCACGCCCCACTGGCGCTGGCGCGACAGCGTCCAGTCCGGGCGGTTGGCGATCATATTGTGCAGGCGCTGCTTGCCCCAGGACGGGTAGAACTCGGTGGCCTCGATGCCGGCCAGCGCGGTCTCGCGCAGCGTCGGCACCGCCTTGCCGTCCTGCTCGACCGGATCCACGTCCATGCCCGCGAACCACTGCGAGGTGGCGCGGTAGATGATAGGCGTCTTGTGGCGCCAGCAGTGCATGTAGCTGTGGGTGTACTTGTGCGAGTTGAACAGGTTGCCGGACGCCTTCAGCACCTCGACGATCTTCGGGTTCGCATCCCAGATCGACAGGCCGCCGAACAGCGGCAGCGTGCCCGCGTAGACGCCGTTGCCCATCACCGGGCTGATGATGTCGTGGTCGCTCATGCCGTGCGCCTTGCACGACTGGAAATCCTCCACGCCATAGGCCGGCGCCGAGTGCACGATGCCCGAGCCGGTGTCGGTGGTCACGTAGTCGCCGAGGTAGATCGGCGACAGGCGGTCATAGCCGGCGTCCATCTTCGCCAGCGGATGGCGGAAGCGGATCTCCGACAGCGCGGCACCGGTGGCGGTTGCCACGACCTTGCCTTCCAGTTCGTAGATCTTGAGCTGTTCCTCGACGCGCTCGGTCGCCAGGATCAGGTAGCCGCGCGGCGTGTCGACCAGCGCGTATTCGACTTCCGGATGCACATTGAGCGCCTGGTTGCTCGGGATCGTCCACGGCGTGGTGGTCCAGATCACGATCCAGCCCGGCCTGGCGTTCAGCTGCTCGAACGGCACCTTGAAGGCGTGCGCGAGCTTGTCGGTCTCGGCGAACGGGAAGCCCACGTCGATCGACAGGTCGACCTTGTCCTTGTACTCGACCTCGGCCTCGGCCAGTGCCGAACCGCAGTCAAAGCACCAGTTCACCGGCTTCAGGCCGCGGAACACATAGCCCTTTTCCATGATCTTGCCGAGGGCGCGGATCTCGTCGGCCTCGTTGCTGTAGTTCATGGTCAGGTAGGGATGGTCCCAGTCGCCGAGCACGCCCAGGCGTTCGAAGTCCACCATCTGGCGCTTGATCTGCTCGGTGGCGTAGGCACGTGCCTTGGCCTGGACTTCCTGCACCGGCAGGCCCTTGCCGAACTGCTTCTCGATCTGGATCTCGATCGGCATGCCGTGGCAGTCCCAGCCCGGCACGTAGACGGCGTCCAGGCCGGTCAGCCCGCGCGCCTTGACGATCATGTCCTTGAGGACCTTGTTGACCGCGTGGCCGATGTGGATGTCGCCGTTGGCGTACGGCGGGCCATCGTGCAGCACGAACTTCTTGGCGCCCTTGCGGGCCGCGCGGATCTTCTTGTAGAGCTGCTTGTCCTGCCACTGCTTGACCCACTGCGGTTCACGCTTGGGCAGGTCGCCGCGCATCGGGAAGGCGGTGTCCAGCAGGTTGACCGGATATTTGCTTTTCTCGGGCTTGGCGCGTTTGTCGTTGGACATGTCGATTCTCGGGGCAATTCGTTTGGCGCGCACGCGGCCGCGTATGGGAGCCGATATGGGCGTGCGCGCAGGAAAGACGGGATGAGGCGGAGCGCGAACCGGCACCGCGCGGTGCCGGGCCGCTAGCTAATTCGGTCGGTGGCGGACGTGGCGAAGTCGCGGCCGCCAGCGCCCTCGGCGCGGCCGGTGGAGGCGTCCGGCGCGGTCAGGCCGAAGAAGGCGCGCGCGTCGGCGCTGTCCTTGGCGATGGCCGCGGTCAGGTCTTCCAGGTTGTCGAAGCGCGCCTCGTCGCGCAGCTTCTTCATGAACTCCACCCGGATCAGCTTGCCGTACAGGTTCTCGTTGACGTCGAACAGGTGGACTTCCAGCAAGACGCGGCCGGCGTCCTCGATGGTCGGGCGCACGCCGATGCTGGCCACGCCCGGCAGCGGATGATCGGCAATGCCGTGGACCTGCACAACGAAGATGCCGTTGACCGCCGGACGCTTGTGCGAGATGCGCAGGTTCAGCGTCGGGAAGCCCAGGTCGCGGCCCAGCTTGCGGCCGTGGATCACGTGGCCGCTGATCGCATAGCCATGGCCAAGCAGGCGGCGCGCATGTTCGAGGTCGCCAACAGCCAGCGCCTGGCGCACGGCCGAGCTGGAGATGCGGATGCCGCCCTCGGATACCGAGCCCATCTGCTCCACGTCGAAGCCAAAGCGCTGGCCTGCGTCCTGCAGGTAGCTGAAATCACCAGCGCGCCTGGCACCAAAGCGGAAGTCGTCGCCGACCAGCACCCAGCGCGCATGCAGGCCGTGCCACAGCACGTTCTCGACGAACGCCTGCGGCGACTGGCCGGCAAAGTGGGCGTTGAAGTGTTCCACCACCACGCGGTCGACGCCGTTGCGGCGCAGGCTCTCGAGCTTGTCGCGCAGCAGGGCGATGCGGGTCGGGGCCTTGTCCGGCGTGAAGAACTCGCGCGGATGCGGCTCGAACGTCATCACGCACAGCGGCAGGCCGCGTGCATCGGCCGCCGCGCGTGCACGCGCCAGCAGCGACTGGTGGCCGCGATGCACACCGTCGAAATTGCCGATGGTGAGCGCGCAGGGCGCGCGGCTCTCGGCGTTGGGCAGGCCGCGGAAGACTTTCACGGGGACGGCGGGAAATGTTTCGGGTAAAGCGGGCATTATAAGGCGAATGGGTCCGATTGCCCCTTCCGGGTGCCCCTGAGGCGGTAAGGTCCGCTGTTTTTGTGGCGCAACCGGCCTGTCGACGTGGCGCAATGCCGCAAAAGGCGGCATGATATGCGCCACTCCAGACGCGCGGCGCATTGGCGGCCGGCCTGTCCCAGCTTTGACCCTCACATCCACTTGAACGCGCTGCTCAATCGGCTGTTGCCGCGATTCCTGCCGCCTCCCGGCGCCCAGCTCGATATCGAGACGCGTGCCAAGCTGATGGCAATTGTCCATAAGGCATCGCCGTCGGGCACGGTGGCGGCGGTGCTGCTGCCGGCCCTGACCATCCTTGCCTTCTGGGATTCGGCCGACCATGCCGCGCTGCTGGGCTGGGGCGTGGTGATGCTGGTGCTGGCCGGCGGCGGCGCATGGTTCTACCTGGGCTACCAGCGCGACGGTGCTTCCATGAGCCGTTCCGCACACACGCGCAAGTGGTGGGGCAATATGCGCGGATTGGCTTTCCTGACCGGGCTGGCGTGGGGTAGTTCGGCGCTGCTCCATATGTATACGGGCTCCGAGGTCTTCTCCAGCGTGCTGTACCTGCTCAGTCTGGGCGTACTGGCGGGCGGGGCGGTATCGCAAGCGCCGGTGCCGTCAAACCTGGTCTATGCCGGCGTGCCGGTCGTGGTCCCGAACCTGCTGGTGGCCGAAATTGCCTTCCCGGGCCACGGCATCTACGTGCAGTTGCTGCTGATCATCTACGCGCTGATGCTGGGGCGCCACGCTCTTGGCCTGCAGGGCACGCTGGTCAGGGCGATCCAGCTCGAGGTCGACAGCCGCCGCCTGGCCAAGCAGTTCCAGGACGAAAAGGAGCGCGCCTTGCATGCGAGCGAGGAGAAATCGCGCTTCCTGGCCGCGGCCAGCCACGACCTGCGGCAGCCGGTGCACGCGCTGGTGATGCTGGTGGAAGCGTTGCGTGCGCGCAACCAGTCCACGGTGCTCCATCCGCTTGTCGAGCAGGTGGCGGCCGGGACGCAAACCATCGACTTGCTGTTCCGCTCCTTGCTGGACCTGTCCAAGCTGGAAGGCCGCAAGGTGCTGCCCACGCTGGAGCCATGCGAGCTGAGCGCGCTGATCCGCGACGTGATGAGCCAGTTCGCCGCCGATGCGCGGGAAAGCGGCCTGACGCTGACACCGCGCGTCCCCGACGAGCTGTACGCCATGGCCGAGCCTGTGTTGCTGCGCCGCGCGCTGTTCAACCTGGTGCAGAACGCATTGCGCTATACGAAGCGCGGCGGCGTGCTGATCACGGCGCGCCAGCGTCGCAAGCATGTGCGGCTGGAGGTGTGGGACACCGGGGCCGGCATCCTGCCCGACCACTTGCCGGACATCTTCTCGCCGTACTACCAGGTCCATAACCCGCAGCGCGACCCGTCGCAGGGCCTGGGCCTCGGGTTGGCCATCTTCAAGGAGTGCGTGCGCCTGATGCGCGGCACCTATGGGGTACGTTCGGTACCTGGCAAGGGCTCTGTCTTCTGGTTCGCGCTGTCCACGGTGCCGGCCGAGACCGTAGCCAGCGTGCGCCAGATGCGCGCCATGGCCGCGGCCGAGGATTCCAAGCCGGACAAGCTGCAAGGCACGGTGCTGGTAGTCGACGACGATACCCAGATCCGCAAGGCCTGGATCGCGCTGATGGAGGCGTGGGGCATCCGTGTCGCCTGCGCCGCGCATGGCGCTGAAGCGGACGAGTTGTTTACCAGGGGCTTGCGGCCGGACATTATCTTCTGCGATCTGCGTCTGCCGGGCAGCGAAAACGGCCTGGATTTGCTGGAGCGCTGGCAGAACACCCAGCCGCAGGCGCGTAGCGCGCTGCTGACCGGCGATCTGAAATCCGCCGCGCTGGCGGCGGCGGAAGAGGCGGGATACTTCGTGTTGCCCAAGCCCGTGGACCCGGCGTCGCTGCGGATGCTGTTGCGCCGCTGGCTGCGTTCCGCAGGCTGAGGGGACGGCCCTGGCCGCGGCGCGGCTTTACTGGCGCAAGCGGAAGCGCTCCATGCGCGACATGACCTGCATGCGTGTCCGGACGCCGAGCCGCTGCAGGATGGCCGAGACATGCTCTTTCACCGTGTTCTCGGTCAGCCCCAGCCGGCGTGCGATCACCTTGTTGGGCAAACCTTCCAGCACCAGCGCGAGCACGGAGCCCTGACGCGGCGTCAGGCCGAGCTCCGAGGGCGTGACCGGAATGCCGTGGGCGGGCCCGAAGGACTGCGCGCGACCGTTGAGCGCTTCATCACTCGGAAACGAGGTATCACCGGCGAGCACCTTGCGTACCGCGGAGGTAAAGGCGTGAGCGTCCAGGTGCTTGCCCACGAAGCCGCAGGCTGACAAGGCGCGGGCGCGGCCGACGATCTCCGGCGTGGCTTCGGCCGACATGAAAATGAAGCGGGCACCCGGGATGACTGTCTTGAAAGACTGCATGGCATCGAAGCCGGTGCCATCGTTCAGCCAGATATCCAGCAGCACGATATCTGGGCGCAGGCCCTGCTGGAGGCTGGTCAGCGCTTCCCTGGCGCTGCCGGCGGCATGGACTGCAACATCAGGCATCACCTCCGTCAGGAACGCGGTAGTGCCTGACAAGGCCATAGGATGATCATCGACCACCAACAACGTCGGTGCAGCGTTCGACATGCTAATTCCCGTCTAATTTCCCGTTTCGTCCTTGTTGTCACCAGCATGCACAAAACTGGAGCGTGGACGTAGGACCCACTCTATCAGAGGGTGCGAAGCGTCACAATCCATCAAATGGGGGTTTACGGGCCGGCTGTTGCGTGCCGGTTGCATGTCCCATCTCCGGTTATCGTGAATTAAGTACCTAATGTATTACCTTTGCCGGAGTTTAGTGTCTGCGCTTGGTAGAATTGCGCGATGAAAAAAATCGTCATCCTGATTTCAGGGCGGGGCTCCAATATGGAAGCCATCGTCCAGGCCTGCGCGGCTGGCGGCTGGCCGGCGCGCATCGCCGCGGTCATATCCAACCGGCCGGATGCGGCCGGGCTGCAATTTGCGAAGGCCCGCGGTATCTCCACCGGCGTGGTCGACCACCGCCAGTATCCTGATCGCGCCAGCTTCGACGCGGCGCTCGCCGATGCCATCGATGGCTACGAGCCCGATCTTGTCGTGCTCGCGGGGTTCATGCGTATCCTGACCACGGGCTTCGTCGACCGGTACGCCGGCCGGCTGCTTAATATCCATCCGTCGCTGCTGCCATGCTTCCCGGGTCTGAATACCCACAAGCAAGCGCTCGACGCCGGCGTGAAGCTGCACGGTGCCACCGTGCATTTCGTCACGCCTGAACTCGATCACGGCCCCATCGTGATCCAGGCGGCTCTCGATGTATTGCCCGTCGATACGCCAGAGAGCCTTGCCGCCCGCCTGCTCGATTGCGAGCATGTGATTTATCCCCGTGCCGTGCAATGGTTCGTCGAAGGGCGCCTGCAGGTCCAGAACGGGGTCGTACACGTCAATCCGGCCGAGCCGCAATTGCTCATGGCCATCTCCGCTGGCGTACCGGCGGCAGGAGCAAAGCCATGAGTCGTCATCAGGCAGGGGCGCGTCCGGCGTCCAAGGAATCCCGTCAACCTTCGCGGGCCCGCAAGTCCACTCCTCTCCGCAAAGCGGCACGTTCGGCCCAAGGCGCCCCGGGCGCGGACGGTCAGCAAGTGCGTGCACCGGGCGGGCTTCATGCTTCGCATATCCAGCATATCGACCGCTTGCTTGGCAAAGTCATGCTGTTCGCGCGCCCGGCGGATGCCGTGGTGAGCCATTATTTCCGCGAGAACAGCAAGCTTGGCCATCGCGAGCGCGGCATCATCGCCGAGGCGATCTACGCAGTGTTGCGCCGGCGCGTGGAGTTCGGCCAGTTTGCCGAAAGCGGCAGCGGTTCGGCGTCGCGCCGCCTGGCGCTGCTGGGCCTGGCCGCAACGCTTGGGCGCGATACGCTTACGCCATTCCTGTATCCGGACGAGGCGGAGTGGCTGGACCGCCTGACCACGATCGAGCGTGCGAGCCTGTCGCCGCGCGTGCGGGCCAACCTGCCCGAGTGGCTGTTCGATGACCTGGTGGCACGCCATGGCGAGGCCTTCGCCTCGGCACTGGGTGATGCCTGGCTGCGCCCGGCCCCGCTGGACTTGCGCGTGAACGTGGGCAAGACCAGCCGGGAGGCGGTCCTGGCCGAACTGGAAGCTGCGGGGCTGCGCGCCGAACCTACGCCGATGGCGCCCGATGGCATCCGGATGCAAGGCAAGCCGGCGCTGAACAAGTTGCCGCTGTTCGTGAATGGCATGGTGGAAGTTCAGGACGAGGGCAGCCAGCTGCTGTGCAGCCTGGTCGCGCCGAAACGTGGTGAGATGGTTGTCGATTTCTGCGCCGGCGCGGGCGGCAAGACGCTGGCGCTGGGCGCGGCCATGCGTTCGACTGGCCGCCTCTATGCGTTCGATGTTTCGGAAAAGCGGCTCGCCAATCTCAAGCCACGCCTGGCGCGCAGCGGGCTGTCGAACGTGCACCCGGTGCTCATTGATTCCGAGCGTGATGCCAAGGTCAAACGCCTGGCAGGCAAGATCGACCGCGTGCTGGTCGATGCGCCTTGCAGCGGACTTGGCACGCTGCGCCGCAACCCGGACCTGAAATGGCGCCAGAACCCGGAGTCGGTGCTGGAGCTGACAGCCAAGCAAAGCGCGATCCTTGACGCCGCAGCACGGCTGGTCAAGGGCGGCGGGCGCGTTGTCTACGCAACCTGCAGTGTGCTTGAGGCCGAGAATGAGGCAATCGTGCGCGATTTCCTAGCTTCCCACCCGAATTTCCGCCTGATTCCGGCGGAGCAGGTATTGGCGGAGCAGAAGATCGAAGTGCCTGCATTGCCGACAGAAGGCGGCATGTTTGCGCTATATCCCCACCTGCATCAGACCGACGGCTTCTTTGCCGCCGTGCTGGAGCGTACGCAGTAATCCCTCCTGCCGGCAATCGCGCGGCCCGCGCGATTGCCGGTGCGGCAACAGGGTATCCAGGCAGATTCTCCATGAGCGGAAACCCATTGGCCGACCTGACGGCCTCCCATGCAACGTTCGGCAAGATGCTCGATGACCTGATCCGCGACGCGGGTGGGCCGGGCTTCATCTGGCAGCTTGCGGTGCTTGCGGGCTGCCTGCTGGCGGCGTGGCCGCTGGCGCGCTTTATCGTCAAACGGCTCGAGGACCGGTACGCGTCTTCCAGCTTCTCGCTGCGATTTGCCGCCGCAAGCCTCGAGCGGGCCATGTTTCCGCTGTTTGGCTGGCTGCTCGTCATGGTGGCCCGCTTCGCGCTGCAGCCGATTATGGCCATCAGTGTGCTGCGCCTGGCGCTTGTGCCGCTGTTTGGCATTACCGCGCTCTACTTCACCTTCTACATCTTGCGGCGCGTGCTTTCGGGCAGTGGTCAGGTGCACGGCATGCTGCTGCTGGTGGAAAAGGTGCTGACCACGCTGGTCTGGGTGACCATGGCGTTGTACGTACTGGGCGTGCTGTCCGATGTGACGGGATGGATGGAAGCCATGCGCTTCTCGCTCGGCAAGCAGAAGGTGAGCCTGGCCGACATCCTCATGGCAGTGGTGTGGATCCTGCTGACCGTGTTGGTGGCGATGTGGTTCGGATCATGGCTGGAAGAGCGCCTGATGCGCTCGGCCAGCCTCGATGTGAACCTGAAGGTCGTATTGACCCGCATTTCGAAGGCGCTGCTGCTGCTCGTCTCGCTGCTCCTGAGCTTGTCGCTGGTGGGGATCGACCTGACGGTGCTGTCCGTGTTCGGTGGCGCCTTGGGCGTTGGCCTGGGCCTCGGTCTGCAAAAGATCGCCAGCAACTACATTTCCGGTTTCATCATCCTGCTCGATCGCTCGGTCAAGCTGGGCGATCAGATCACGGTGGACAAGTACACCGGCATCGTCTCGCAGATCCGCACCCGCTACACGGTCGTGCGCAACGGCGACGGCGAAACGCTGGTGCCTAACGAGCAGTTGGTCGCGCAATCGGTGCAGAACCACTCATTTTCGAATACCAATGTCCGCGTGGCGACGCGCGTGCAGGCAGACTACGCTGCCGACCCCGAAACCGTGATCATGCTGCTCACGGAATGCGTGCGCGACCTGCCGCGCGTGCTGCGGGATCCGGCGCCGGCGGCATTCCTGGTGATATTCGCCGACAGCGGCATCGAATATGAGGTGGTGGTCTATATTGCCGATCCGCAAAACGGCAAGCTTGGCGTGCAGTCGGCCATGAACCGCGCGATCTGGCGCACACTGCGCGAGCATGGCATTTCGATTCCATATCCGCAGCGGGAAGTCCGCGTGCTCGGCGCGTCCGGGCAGTTGCAGTCACTCGATGATGATTCCATCTCATCTCCGAAAGTGGCGAAATCGGCATGACCGCATAAGAAAACAGGCGAGGGCTGCACAATGGAACAAAAGTTGATCGTCCCTCGTCAAACTCCGGGAAAAAGCGTATGACTCAGGCTTGCGCGATCCGGTAGAATGCCGGGTTGTCGCGGGCTGCGATCATCCCGCCCCCACACCAGACAGCCGCCAGATTGCAGCGGCTCGTGCCTGTCCCGCCTGCCATAGCCGGCGCCGGAACTGCGCGCCAGGGGTTCCCGCCAACAGATGGCGGGTCCGTGGCGGACGCCAGACCATTACGCAATCAGTGGATTTGCAGTCTTTTTTCTGCGCGTTGTGCGCGGCGCCGGGGCGGCCGCAAAGGAAAGCCCCTGTTTAACCGACGGAGAACAGAGTTTGTTCGACACTATTCTTGACTGGGCCGCCAATGGCCTTGCCAACTGGTCCTGGTGGGAGATCGTGATCTACACGCTGGTGATGACTCATATCACCATCTCGGGCGTCACCATCTTCCTGCATCGCTGCATGGCGCACCGATCGCTGGACTTGCATCCGATTGCTCAGCATTTCTTTCGCTTTTGGCTCTGGCTGACCACGGGCATGGTCACGCGCGAGTGGACAGCCATCCACCGCAAGCACCACGCCAAGTGCGAAACCGAGGACGATCCGCACAGCCCGCAGACCCGCGGCATCCGCAAGGTGTTGCTGGAAGGCGCCGAGCTGTATCGTGCCGAAGCCAAGAATAAGGAAACCATCGCCAAGTTCGGCCATGGCTGCCCCAACGACTGGGTCGAGCGCAATGTGTACTCGCGCTTTGGCTGGCAGGGCGTTGGCCTGATGCTGATCATCGACCTCGCACTGTTCGGCGTGATCGGCATGACGGTTTGGGCCGTGCAGATGCTGTGGATCCCGATCCACGCCGCCGGCATCATCAACGGCCTGGGTCACTGGTGGGGCTATCGCAACTACGATTGCGAGGACGCCTCGACCAATGTCTCGCCGTGGGGCCTGATCATCGGCGGTGAAGAACTGCACAACAACCACCACACGTACCCGACTTCAGCCAAGTTCTCGATCAAATGGTACGAGTTCGACGTGGGTTGGGGTTATATCCGCGCCATGCAGGCCGTGGGCCTGGCCAAGGTGAAGAAGACGCCGCCCAAGGCTCGCCTCGTCGAAGCGCGTCCGGTCGACGACAACACGCTGGAAGCCATCATCGCGAATCGTTATGACGTGATGGCGCGCTATGCGAAGGCCGTGAAGAGCGCGTTCCGGCAGGAACTGGAGCAGCTCAAGGAAGGCCGCGGTGCCGAGTACCGTATCCTCAAACCGGCCAGCAAGTGGTTCCACCGCGACGAGGCCAAGCTGGCCGCGCCGCAGCGCCAGCAACTGGCCAGCATTGTCGAGCAGAGCAAGTCGCTGCACACGTTCGTGGAGATGCGACGTGAGCTTGCCGCCATCTGGGGCCGTTCCAACCTGACGCGCGAGCAGCTGCTGCAGCAACTGCAGGCCTGGTGCCATCGTGCCGAGGCCAGCGGCATCCAGGCGCTGCACGATTTTTCGCTGCGCCTGCGCCGCTACGCCTGATACAATCGGCGCGCGCCCGAATGGCTACACAAGGCCCCGCCCATGGCGGGGCTTTTGTTTTAGATAAACTCCCCCATGTTATGGCCGCACGCATGAAGTTGCTTGCCTGAAGGGCCAAGAGGAGTACCGGAGATGACCTCACAATCGATCAAGACCGTCGAGTTCGAAAAGCCGAACCTGGCGGATGCCGAAAACGCCGCCGGCGGCAGCTGCGTGGCCCATGCCTGGGCCAAGGTGCCGCCCGCGCTTTCCCCCGACGAGCGGCAGGCCCTCAAGGCGCGCATCAGGCGGTTGCTCAAGGAGCGCAACGCCGTGCTGGTCGCGCACTATTACGTGGACGCCGACCTGCAGGACCTGGCCGAGGAAACCGGCGGATGTGTCTCGGACTCGCTGGAAATGGCCCGTTTCGGCCGTGACCATTCGGCCCAGACCCTGGTGGTGGCCGGCGTGCGCTTCATGGGCGAAACCGCCAAGATCCTGAGCCCGGAAAAGACCATCCTGATGCCGGACCTGGACGCGACCTGCTCGCTGGATCTCGGTTGCCCGGCCGACGAGTTCGCCGCCTTCTGCGACGCGCATCCGGACCGTACCGTGGTCGTGTACGCCAATACCAGCGCAGCGGTGAAGGCCCGCGCCGACTGGATGGTGACCTCCAGCATTGGCCTGAAGATCGTCGAGCACCTGCATGCGCGCGGCGAGAAGATCCTGTGGGCACCGGACAAGCACCTCGGCGGCTATATCCAGAAACAGACCGGCGCCGACATGCTGCTGTGGCAGGGCTCCTGCCTCGTGCACGACGAGTTCAAGGGCGTCGAACTGGACCTGCTGCGCCGCGAGTTTCCCAAGGCCAAGATCCTGGTGCATCCGGAATCGCCGGCCAACGTGGTGGCGCAGGCGGACGTGGTCGGTTCCACGTCCCAGATGATCGCGGCCGCGCAGGAACTGGACGCGACCGAATTCATCGTGGCGACGGACAACGGCATCCTGCACAAGATGCGGATGGCGGCGCCGGGCAAGCACTTCATTGAAGCGCCGACCGCGGGCAACAGCGCCACCTGCAAGAGCTGCGCTCACTGCCCGTGGATGGCGATGAACGCGCTGTCGAACCTGGCCGAGGTGCTCGAGACCGGCCGCAATGAGATCCACGTGGATCCGGCCACGGGCCGCCAGGCGGTGGTCTGCATCAACCGCATGCTGGATTTCGCTGCGCAGCAAAAGGCCAATGTCCGCCCCGCGGCCGACCTGGCGAAGGAACAGGCCTTGTTCCAGGGAATCGGTCCGGCATGAGCGTGAATCCCGTTTTCGATAGCTATGGTCCGGCGCTGAAGGCGGCGCTGGAAGCCAACGTCGGCGCGGCGATCGCCGAGGACGTTGGCAGTGGTGACCTGACCGGCCTGCTGGTGCCGGCGGACAAGCAGGCCCAGGCGCGGGTGATCGTACGCGAGCAGGCGATCTTGTGTGGCCAGCCATGGTTTGCCGGCTGCATGAAAGCCGTCGACGAGCGGCTGCAAGTGACATGGAAGCAGGAAGAGGGCGCCCGCATGGCGCCCGATTCCGTCGTCTGCGAAATTACCGGGCCAGCGCGCGCGCTGCTGACCGCCGAGCGGCCGGCGCTGAATTTCCTGCAGTTGCTGTCCGGCGTGGCGACGGCCACGCGGCGCTATGCCGACCTGATCGCCGGCACACGCGCACGCGTGCTGGATACCCGCAAGACATTGCCCGGCCTGCGGCTGGCGCAGAAGTATGCGGTCCGGGTCGGCGGCGGCGAGAACCAGCGGCTGGCGCTCTATGATGGCATCCTGATCAAGGAAAACCATATCGCGGCGGCGGGCAGCATTACGGCCGCGATGCGGGCCGCGCTGGCGCTTGGCGCGGATGCGACGGTCCAGGTCGAGGTGGAGTCGCTCGCCGAACTGGAAGAGGCGCTGGCTGCCGGCGCCACGTCGATCCTGATCGACAACTTCACGGTGCCGATGATGCACGATGCCGTGCGTATCAATGCCGGCCGCGCGCTGCTGGAGGTCTCGGGTGGCGTCAATGCGGAAACCATCCGCACGTTTGCCGAGACCGGTGTCGACCGCATCTCGGTGGGGGCACTGACCAAGGATGTGCGCGCCACTGATTATTCGCTGCGCATCGTCGGCTGATCTGCGTCGGCCAAGAATACAAACGGCCCGCTCGATGCGGGCCGTTTTGCTTGCTGCTTGCGCGGCGCTGGCTGTCAGCGCTTGCGCGCCGGCTGCATGACGGTGGGCAGGGCCTTCGGCAGGGTTTCCGGATAGTCGCGGCTGAAATGCAGCCCGCGGCTTTCGTGGCGCGAATATGCGCTGTCCACGATCAGCGAGGCGACCTCGACCAGATTGCGCAGTTCGAGCAGGTCGCGCGTGACGCGGAAGTTCGCATAGTACTCGGCGATCTCCTCGCGCAGCAGGCGGATGCGGTGCTGCGCACGCTCCAGCCGCTTGCTGGTGCGCACGATGCCGACGTAGTTCCACATCATGCGGCGCAGCTCGTCCCAGTTGTGGGAGACCACGACTTCCTCGTCGGCGTCGGAGACGCGGCTCTCATCCCAGGCCGGCAGCGCAAGGTCCGGCAATCCGGCCTTGTCCTGGCCTGCAATGTCGTTGGCGGCGGCGCGGCCGATCACCATGCACTCGAGCAGGGAGTTCGATGCCAGCCGGTTGGCGCCATGCAGGCCCGTGCAGGCGGTTTCGCCCACGGCGTAGAGATTGCCGATATCGGTGCGGCCCGAAGTATCGGTCACTACGCCGCCGCACGTGTAGTGGGCGGCCGGCACCACCGGGATCGGCTCGCGTGCGATGTCGATGCCCAACTCCAGGCAGCGCGCGTGGATAGTGGGGAAATGTTCCTTGAGGAAGGCCTCAGGCTGGTGCGTGATGTCGAGGTAGACGCAATCCAGCCCGCGCTTTTTCATCTCGAAGTCGATCGCGCGCGCCACCACGTCGCGCGGTGCCAGTTCGGCGCGTTCGTCGTGTTCCGGCATAAAGCGGGTGCCGTCCGGCAGCTTCAGCAGCCCGCCTTCGCCACGCACGGCTTCCGAGATCAGGAAGGACTTGGCATAGGGGTGGTACAGGCAGGTCGGATGGAACTGGATGAACTCCATGTTCGACACCCTGCAGCCCGCACGCCATGCCATGGCAATGCCATCGCCGGTGGCCGTGTCCGGGTTGGTGGTGTACAGGTAGACCTTGCCGGCACCGCCTGCGGCCAGCACCGTGTGCGTTGCGGTAATGGTGCGCACCTCTCCGGTGCTGTCGTCGAGCACGTACAGGCCGTAGCAGCGGTTGCCGGGCAATCCGAGCTTGCGCGACGTGATCAGGTCGATCGCGAACTGGTCTTCCAGGATCGTGATGTTCGGGTGCTGGCGGGCCTGCTCCGACAGCGTGCTGACCACGGCATGGCCGGTCGCGTCGGCGGCATGGATGATACGGCGCCGGCTGTGCCCGCCTTCGCGCGTCAGGTGATAGCCGAGTTCTGCCTGCTCGTCCTTGGTGAACGGCACGCCGCGATCAATCAGCCACTGGATGGCTTCCCGTCCATGCTCCACGATAAAACGCGTTGCCTCTTCATCGCATAGACCTGCACCGGCGACGAGCGTGTCCTGCGTGTGCTCGTCGTGGCTGTCGTTTGAGTCGAGCACCGCGGCTATGCCGCCCTGGGCCCAATCGCTTGCGCCATGTGTCATGGCGCGCTTGCTGAGAATGACAACCCGGTGGGTGTCGGCCAGTTGCAGCGCGACCGTGAGACCGGCCAGCCCGCTGCCTACGATGGCGACGTCGAAGTTCATGGTGCAGGAAGTGCCCGCGTAAGGGCGCGGCATATCGGGGGGAAAGCTCGAAAGTCTACACCCCGGTTTGCCCTCACGCATCAGCGCCGTCGCTGTCGCAGGGGTCAATCTGCCCGTGGTGGCTCGTGGTACCTGCCATAAGCTGCGTTGACGCCACAAAACAAAAAGCCCCGCATCTGCGGGGCCTTCTGGCTGAAACCGTGGATCAATTACTTGATCTTGGTTTCCTTGTAAGCGACGTGCTTGCGGGCGACGGGATCAAACTTCATGATCTCCATCTTTTCCGGCATGGTGCGCTTGTTCTTGGTGGTGGTGTAGAAATGACCCGTACCTGCGGTCGATTCCAGCTTGATCTTGTCGCGGCCGCCCTTGCTTGCCATGATGTACTCCTAATTAGACTTCGCCACGTGCGCGCAGATCGGCGAGCACGGAGTCGATGCCTTTCTTGTCGATCAGGCGCAGGCCGGCGTTCGAGACGCGCAGGCTCACCCAGCGGTTTTCCGATTCAACAAAGAAACGACGATTCTGCAGGTTGGGCAGAAAACGGCGCTTGGTCTTGTTGTTTGCGTGGGAAACGTTGTTGCCGACCATCGGCGCTTTCCCGGTCACTTGACAGACGCGTGCCATGAAGCACTCCTAACTCTTCTATTCGTGGACAATGTTCGCAACAGATCAACAAAAGGCGCGCGGGCCCGGACTGCAGCGGATGAGACTTCAGCAAAACGGGCATTATAGACTGGAAACCACCTGCTGATCAATGCCTTCTGCACTCTGGCGTTGTATGCGGTCTTGTCGTGCCGTTGGCGTCACGTGCTGGTGTTCAGTTGGCCGTGCTCGGCGAAGGAGTGGACATCGGTGCCCGCTACGACGAAGTGATCGAGCAGCCGTACATCAATCAGCTCCAGCGCCCGCGCCAGCAGTCGGGTCATCTGCAGGTCGCTCTGGCTCGGCGTGCAGCAGCCGGAAGGGTGGTTGTGCGCCACGATGACGCTGGCTGCGTTGTGCGCCAGCGCCCGGCGTGCCACCTCGCGCGGATAGACGGTCGTCTGGTTAAGCGTGCCGCGGAATAGCTCCTCGGTTGCGATCATGCGATTGCGCGTGTCGAGGAACAGGCAGAGGAAGACCTCATGTGCCAGCGGGGCCAGCGTCAGGCGCAGATAGCTCCGTACCGCGGCGGGCGAATCCAGGCCGCGCGGCAGCTGCAGTGACTCGGCCAGCATGCGCCGCGCCAGTTCGGGCACCGCCTGCAGCTGAGTGAACTTGGCTTCGCCCATGCCCCGCATGTCCAGGACTGCGCGGGCATCGGCCGAAAACAGGCGTGTCAGCGAGCCGAAACGGACCATCAGGTCGCGCGCCAGCTCCACTGCGCTCTTACCGGTTGCACCGACGCGCAGGAACACGGCCAGCAGCTCAGCATCGGACAGGGCGGCGGCGCCGCACTCCTGCAGTTTTTCTCGAGGCCGCTCGCAAGCGGGCCAGTTTGTGATGCTCATGTCTCAGGAGTCTCCGGGCGGTGAGTCCGGGCAAGGCAGGGGTGGATCGGCAGGGCGGGCGGCAGCCCAGTCGAATACAATACGGGTTGTTCCTCGGTTGATCACCCATGAATTTGCAAACATTTGCGTCGGAAGCCGACGGCGGCACAACTGGCCGCAAGACGGTCCAGGCTGACTCCTTCCTGACCCTCCACTACAGCCTCTCTCTCGAAAACGGCACCGAAGTTGTCAGCACGTTCGAGGACAAGCCCGCCACGCTGTTACTCGGCCAGGGACAGTTTGCCCCGACCCTGGAGCAGGCGCTGCTCGGCATGCCCGAGGGCGAGCGCATGACCTACCGCCTGGCACCCGAGCAGGCGTTCGGTCCGCGCAATCCGGAACTGCTGCAGTGGGTCTCGCTTGCCACGCTGCGCGAGAACAGTTCGTTCGAGGAAGACTACAGTCCGGGCGACCTGGTGGAGTTCAACGCGCCCGGCGGCGGCAAGTACGCGGGCGTCCTCAAGGAGATCGGCGACACTGCGGCGCTGTTCGATTTCAACCATCCGCTGGCCGGGCAGACCATCCTGTTCGACGTGCAGCTGATCGGGATCCTCTGATTGCGCTCACCTGTCCTGACATTGCAGCATGCCTGACCTGACTACCGCACCCGATGCCGAGATCCTGATGGCGCAGCCGCGCGGCTTCTGCGCCGGCGTCGACCGGGCCATCGAGATCGTCGAGCGCGCGCTGGCGCGCTTCGGGGCGCCGATCTACGTGCGCCACGAGATCGTCCACAACGCCTATGTCGTGGCGGACCTGCGCCGCAAGGGCGCTGTGTTCGTGCACGAGCTGGACGAGGTGCCGGCCGGCGCCACTGTCATCTTCAGTGCCCACGGGGTGTCCAAGGACGTCCGGGCCGAGGCCGCCGCCCGCGGCCTCAATGTGTTCGACGCGACGTGTCCGCTGGTGACCAAGGTCCATGTGGAAGTCGGCAAGATGCGCACGGAGGGTTGCGAGATCGTGATGATCGGCCACCGCGGACATCCGGAGGTCGAGGGCACGATGGGGCAGGCCGAAGGCGGCATGCTGCTGGTCGAGTCTGTGGCTGACGTCGTCGGGCTGGTTGTGGCCGACCCCGCACGCCTTGCGTACGTGACGCAGACCACGCTGTCCGTGGACGAGACCCTCGAGATCGTGGCGGCACTGAAGGGGCGCTTCCCGATGATCCGGGAGCCCAAGAAGCAGGACATCTGCTATGCCACGCAGAACCGCCAGGATGCCGTGAAGTTCATGGCGCCCCAGGTGGAAGTCGTGATCGTGGTGGGCAGCCCCAACAGTTCCAACTCGAATCGGCTGCGCGAGCTGGCGGCGCGCCTGGGCGTGCCGGCCTATATGGTGGATGCGCCCGAGCAGGTGCGTCCGGAATGGGTCGCCGGCAAGCGACGCATCGGCCTGACCGCGGGTGCTTCGGCGCCCGAGGAACTTGCGCAGTCCATCGTTGCCCGCCTGCGTGAACTCGGCGCCGGCCATGTGCGCGCCCTGGCGGGCATCGAAGAAAACATGGCTTTTCCGCTTCCGCGCGGCCTGCAGGCCGCCACCACGGTCGGCGTCACCGCCTGACCTGCCTTGCTGGCGCTGCGTTTTGCGGCGCCCATTTCCCGTCTTCCTGTCTTCCCGTTCCTGCTGTTCCCGCGCCTTGCGTGCGCGGGCGCACGGACATTCCGCTCCGATCAGCCGGATGCTTTTATCGTCACAGCGATAATCGCAATCGAATCGAGAGTAGGCCCCTTTTCGGTGCAGCCATTACTTACCTGTCGAGGCAAGCAGACAAATCAGGGTAATCCCCGTATGTGGGGTTTTCCCTATTATGGTGCGGCGCTACATTCTGCACATTAGAGATCGGTGCAGGGGTTTTCGTATGAAACACCTAATTAATACGAATGGATTATGCGTGGCACCAGGCGTGCGTATTTCGATGGGAGATAGGAAGCGGGCACGATTCTTGTAAGTAATGGTGCTGTTCCCGCCAGATGGTCGGGAATTGCCCCAATTTGTGCATTGGGGAAATTCCCTAGCTCATTTGGCGGGTAATTCGTCCAAGTTGTTGCGTCGCGTATTGCATCGCCGAAGAAAGGGGATACAATGCGCGCGTTTCAAATTGAAACTAAACAAAGGCGGTACGGGGAGACGTCCGGGAGGCGTCGCAAATCCCTGTTTTGTGAATCCCTAGGAGATCACTCATGCAAATCTCGTTTGCCAAGATTCTGCCGATTGCGGCCGCAGTGGCGCTCGTTGCAGCTTGCGGCAAGAAAGAAGAAAAGCCGGCTGAACCGTCGGCATCGGCTCCGGCCGCTACGGCTCCGGCCGCGGGTGGCGGTGAAGTCGTAGTCAAGATCGGCCATGCTGCACCGCTGACCGGCGGTATCGCCCACCTTGGCAAGGACAACGAAAACGGCGCCCGCCTTGCCGTGGAAGAAGTCAACAAGACCGGCCTCGAGATCGGTGGCAAGAAGATCAAGCTGGAACTGATTGGTGAAGACGATGCCGGCGATCCGAAGACCGGCACGGCCGTGGCGCAGAAGCTGGTCGACGCCAAGGTTGCGGCAGTGGTCGGCCACCTGAACTCGGGCGTGTCGATCCCGGCCTCCAAGATCTACAGTGACGCCGGCATCGTGCAGATTTCGCCGTCGTCGACCAATCCGGACTACACCAAGCAAGGCTTCAAGACGACCTACCGCGTGGTTGCCACCGATGCCCAGCAGGGTCCGGCACTGGCCAACTACGCCGCCAAGAGCCTGCACGCCAAGAGCGTGGCCATCGTCGACGATGCCACCGCCTACGGCAAGGGCCTGGCCGACGAGTTCGAGAAGACCGCCAAGGCGGCTGGCGTGAACGTGGTGGCCCGCGAAGCCACCAACGACAAGGCCACCGACTTCAAGGCCATTCTGACCAAGATCAAGGGCAAGAAGCCTGACGTCATCATGTATGGCGGCATGGATGCCACCGGCGGCCCGTTCGCCAAGCAGGCCAAGGAACTGGGCATCTCGTCCAAGATCGTTGGCGGTGATGGCGTCTGTACCGACAAGGTGGCCGAACTGGCCGGCGATGCCGTGTCCAACATCATCTGTTCCGAGGCAGGCCTGGCCCTGTCGAAGATGGAGAACGGCGCCGACTTCGAGAAGCGCTACCAGGCTCGCTTCAACACCCCGGTGCAGATCTATGCACCGTTCACGTATGACGCCGTGATGGTCATCGTCGACGCCATGAAGCGCGCCAACTCGGTCGAGCCGGCTGCCATCCTGGCCGAAATGCCCAAGACCAACTACAAGGGCGTGATCGGCAACATCGCCTTCGACGAGAAGGGCGACATGAAGGAAGGCACCATCACGCTGTACGAGTACAAGGACAAGAAGAAGTCCGTCCTCGACGTCGTGAAGATGTAATCAGGGCTTACCGGCCCATCCGAACGGCACCGTGAGTATTTTGCGGTGCCGTTCTTTTTAGCCTCGCCTAATGTAGAAGCATCCTTACCCTGGATGGAGCATGGCGGGGCCGCTTACCAGCAAACCAACCACCTTAAGTTACCCATCACACACTAGAGTCCCCCCGGCATCCACACCATGCCGTAAGGTCCGGGACTGAAGTAGGAGTTTTCATGGATATCCTTATCCAACAGATCGTGAACGGTCTTGTGCTCGGCAGCATCTATGCGCTGATCGCACTGGGCTACACCATGGTCTACGGCATTCTGGGGATCATCAACTTCGCCCACGGCGATGTCCTGATGATCGGCGCGCTGACCGCTTTATCAACGATCTTGGGGTTGCAGAAGTTTGCCCCCGGCCTGCCCGAATGGCTGACGCTGGTGATTGCCACCCTCGTCGCTATGCCGGTCTGTGCAGTACTGGCCTACACGATTGAACGGGTCGCCTACCGGCCCTTGCGAAATGCGCCAAGACTGGCGCCGCTGATTACCGCGATCGGCGTTTCCATCATCCTCCAGACGATGGGCATGCTGATCTGGTCGCGCAACCCGCTGACCTTCCCGCAACTGCTGCCCTCTGAACCGATCGATATTGGCTCCACCGGCGCCACCATCACCGGCAAGGAAATGGTCATCATCGGCATGGCCGTGATGGTCATGGCCGGCCTGCTCGCACTGGTCAACCGCACCAAGCTCGGCCGCGCCATGCGCGCCACCGCCGAGAACCAGAAGGTGGCTGGCCTGATGGGCGTGAACCCCAATTTCGTCATTTCCGCCACCTTCATGATCGGCGCCACGCTGGCGGCGCTAGCCGGCGTCATGATGGCCACCAACTACGGTAATGCCCACTTCTACATGGGCTTTATCCCCGGCCTGAAGGCATTTACTGCCGCGGTGCTGGGTGGCATCGGCAACCTGGCCGGCGCCATGGTCGGCGGCATGCTGCTGGGCCTGATCGAAGCGCTGGGCGCCGGCTACATCGGCGACCTGACCAACGGTGTGTTCGGCTCGAACTACCAGGACGTGTTCGCCTTCATCGTCCTGATCACCGTACTTGTATTCCGTCCGTCCGGCATCATGGGCGAGCGGGTCGCCGAACGCGCTTGAGGAGCGAATCCATGAATACCCCGATTCCATCCACGGCGGCCGTTGCGGCGCCTTCCCGTGTTCCGGCCAAGACCATGGCCGCGCTGCTGGGCTTCTTTATCGTTGCGCTTTGCGCGCCGTTCATCGTGCAGACGCTCGGCGGCAACTATTGGGTCCGCGTGCTCGACTTTGCGCTGATCTACATCATGCTGGCGTTGGGCCTGAACATCGTGGTGGGCTTTGCCGGCCTGCTCGACCTCGGCTACATCGCCTTCTACGCGGTTGGCGCCTACCTGATGGCGCTGCTCGGCTCGCCGCACCTGTCGAACCAGTTCGAGTGGATCCACCAGCTGTTCCCGCACGGCCTGCATCTTTCGATGTGGTGGGTGCTACCGCTTGCGGTGCTGGTGGCGGCCACGTTCGGCGTGCTGCTCGGCGCCCCGACGCTCAAGCTGCGCGGCGACTACCTGGCCATCGTGACGCTGGGCTTCGGCGAGATCATCCGCATCTTCATGAACAACCTGGACCGCCCGCTGAACATCACCAACGGGCCGAAGGGGATCACGGCGGTGGATCCGGTCCATATCTTCGGCTTCAATTTCTCGAAGTCGCACGAGATATTCGGGCTCAAGTTCACGCCGGTGTTCATGTACTACTACCTGCTGGTGTTCCTGGTCATCGTGATCGTGTTCATCTGCCTGCGCCTGCAGAACTCGCGCATCGGGCGCGCCTTCGTCGCGATCCGTGAAGACGAGATCGCCGCCAAGGCGATGGGCATCAATACCCGCAACATCAAGCTGCTGGCCTTCGCCATGGGTGCGTCGTTCGGCGGCGCCTCGGGCGCGGTGTTCGGCGCCTTCCAGGGTTTCGTCTCGCCCGAGTCTTTCGTGCTGTGGGAGTCGATCTATGTGCTAGCCATCGTGGTGCTCGGTGGCATGGGTCATATCCCGGGCGTGATCCTGGGCGGCATCCTGCTCGTGGGCTTCCAGGAACTGCTGCGCGCGGTGGCAGAGCCCGCGCAGAACATGATCTTCGGCCATACCATCGTCGATGCGGAAGTGCTGCGTCAGCTCCTGTTCGGCCTGGCGCTGGTGGGTGTGATGTTGTACCGCCCGGCTGGCCTGTGGCCGTCGCCGCGCAAGGAAGATCGCCCAGTGGCTCGCCGCGCGGCGGCCAGCGTGGGCCGTTTCTGACCAGGAGGACGATATGAGCAACGACAACTTCCTCCTGTCGGTACAGGGGGTCAACAAGCGTTTCGGCGGCCTGCAGGCGCTGTCCGACGTGGGCCTGCAGATCAAGCCGGGCGAAATCTATGGCCTGATCGGCCCGAACGGGGCCGGCAAGACCACGTTCTTCAACGTGATCACCGGCCTCTACACGCCCGATTCCGGTGAGTTCGTGCTGGGTGGCCAGCCCTACCAGCCTACCGCCGTGCATGAGGTGGCCAAGGCGGGCATCGCCCGCACCTTCCAGAACATCCGCCTGTTCGGCGACATGACCGCGCTCGAGAACGTGATGGTGGGCCGGCACGTCCGGACCAAGGCTGGCCTGTTCGGCGCGGTATTCCGGCCGCCCTCGGTGCGCCGCGAAGAAGAGGACGTGGAGGATCGCGCGCACGACCTGCTCGAGTATGTCGGGATCGGGAAGTACGCCAACTTCACTTCGCGCAACCTCTCGTACGGCCACCAGCGCCGGCTGGAGATTGCCCGCGCACTGGCCACCGATCCCAAGCTGCTGGCCCTCGACGAGCCGGCAGCCGGCATGAACGCGACCGAAAAGGTGGAGCTGCGTGGCCTGCTCGACAAGATCCGCAACGACGGCAAGACCATCCTGCTGATCGAGCACGACGTGAAGCTGGTGATGGGCCTGTGCAACCGCATGACGGTGCTGGACTACGGCAAGGTGATTGCCCAGGGCCTGCCGCAGGACGTGCAGAACAACCCCGCGGTGATCGAGGCTTACCTCGGCGCGTCGTCGCACTAAGGCGGGAGGACAGCAAATGAAAGAAACAGTACTGAAGATTTCCGGCCTGAAGGTGGCCTACGGCGGCATTCAGGCCGTCAAAGGCGTGGACCTGGAGATCAAGGACGGCGAGCTCGTCACGCTGATCGGCG
Source organism: Cupriavidus sp. 22TCCZM01-5 (assembly GCF_057798915.1). Classification (NCBI taxonomy): domain Bacteria; kingdom Pseudomonadati; phylum Pseudomonadota; class Betaproteobacteria; order Burkholderiales; family Burkholderiaceae; genus Cupriavidus; species Cupriavidus sp. 22TCCZM01-5. The sequence goes on along the minus strand of NZ_JBYOJR010000026.1, from coordinate 17,591 downwards.
CCAACGGCGCCGGCAAGACCACCACCATGAAGGCCATCACCGGCATGCAAGGGTGGGCTGGTGGCGACGTGGAGTACATGGGCAAGTCCATCAAGGGCGTGCCCAGCTACGCGCTGCTCAAGCAGGGGCTGGCGATGGTGCCGGAAGGCCGCGGGGTATTCGCGCGCATGACCATTACCGAAAACCTGCAGATGGGCGCCTATACCCGCAACGACGAAAGCGGCATCAAGGACGATGTCGACCGCATGTTCGGCATCTTCCCGCGCCTGAAGGAGCGGGCCAATCAACTGGCGGGCACCATGTCCGGCGGCGAGCAGCAGATGCTGGCCATGGCGCGCGCGCTGATGAGCCAGCCCAAACTGCTGCTGCTGGACGAGCCGTCGATGGGCCTGTCGCCGATCATGGTCGAGAAGATCTTCGAGGTCGTGCGGGACGTCTCGGCGCAGGGCGTGACCGTGCTGCTGGTCGAGCAGAACGCGCGCCTGGCGCTGCAGTCCGCGCACCGCGGCTACGTGATGGAGTCGGGCCTGATCACGATGAGCGGCGAGGCCAAGCAGATGCTCGACGATCCGAAGGTGCGGGCCGCATACCTCGGCGAATAAGGCCGGCTGCCGGGCCGGCTGATCCGGCCGGATGCACAAAAGGTGTTGGTAGGCCGGTCATCAGTGCCTAGAATTCCCTGTGAGCCTTGGCTCACAGGGATTTTTTTTGCCGGAATTTCGCAAGAAGACCCTTCTCGACAAAAACGCTAGAGGAGATGGAAATGATCGTGCGTAAATTGCCTGCAGTATGCTTGGCGGCGGTGATGGCGCTGGCCTGTACGGCCGCGAGTGCCCAGCAGGCGAGTGCCCCGGGAGCCGACTCCAGTCAGGTTCCGGCAGCACCACCGACCACCGCCGAAGCCAAGGCCCTTATTTCGGACCGCTTCAAGGCGGCCGATACCAACCACGACGGCAAGCTGACCCGCGAGGAAGCGAAAGCGGGGATGCCGCAGGTCTACAAGAATTTCAGCAAGATCGATTCGCTGAAGCGGGGCTACGTCACCCAACGCCAGATCGGCGCGTATTGGCAAGCGAAGACCAAGGAGCAGATGCAGAAGGAAAATCCCATCTGGAACTGACCGTCGGCGAATGCGGCAAGGTAACTCAAGCCGCGTGATGCGGAACGGAGCGCCCGGCGCTCCGTTCCGCGGACAGACTTTCAGGGCACGAGCTTTCGCTCCGATGCTCAGGCCAGCTTCTTCAGCAGCGTACGCAGCATGCCGATCATCTGGTCGATCTCTTCGCGCGTCACGTTCAGCGCCGGCATGAAGCGCAGCAGGTTGGCGCGCGGCGCGTTCAGCAGCAGGCCTTCCGGTCCCATGTCGCGGGCTTCCTCGACCAGTTGCGGGCCGATGTCCTTGCCCAGTTGCAGCGCGCGCAGCAGGCCTTCCCCGCGTTCCCCGGCCAGGCCGAATTCATTGCACAGTGCCAGCAGCTGTTCCTTCAGGTATTCGCCCTTGGCATTGACGTCATCCAGGAAGCCCGGCGCGGTCAGCTGTTCGATCACCGAGCTGCCCACGGCCGTCATCAGCGGGTTGCCGTTATAGGTGCCGCCCTGGTCGCCGGCTTCGAAGCTGGCGACTTCGGCCTTGCAAAGCAGCGCCGACAGCGGCACGCCGCCACCGATGCCCTTGCCCAGCGTCATGATGTCCGGCTCGACGCCCGACAACTGATAGGCGAAGAGGGTGCCGCAGCGGCCGCAGCCCGTCTGCACTTCATCGACGATGAGCAGCAGCTTGTGCTTGTCGGCCAGCGCGCGCAGGCCCTGCATGAACTCGCGCGTGGCGGGGATCACACCGCCTTCGCCCTGCACCGGCTCGAGCATGATGCCGACGGTCTTGTCGGTGATGAGCTTCTCCACCGAGGCCAGGTCGTTCAGGTCCGCCTTCGGGAAACCCGGTACCTGCGGCGCGAAGATGGTGTCCCAGCCGGCCTTGCCCGACGCGCTCATGGTGGCGAGCGTGCGGCCATGGAAGCTGTGGTCCATGGTGATGATCTCGAAGGCGCCGTTCTTGTGCTTGCGGCCCCATTTGCGCGCGAGCTTGATCGCGCCTTCGTTGGCTTCGGCGCCGCTGTTGGCGAAGAAGACCTTGTCGAAGCAGCTGTTGTCGGTCAATTGCTTCGCAAGCTTCAGCATCGGCTCGTTGTAGAACGCCGGGCTCGGGTTGATCAGCTTGCCCGCCTGCGCGACCACGGCGTCGACCATGCCCTGGTTGGAATGGCCGAGGCAGTTCACTGCCCAGCCTTGCACGAAGTCCAGGTATCGCTTGCCGTTGTGGTCCGTCAGCCAGGAGCCCTTGCCCTCGGTGAAGACGAGCTCGGGCCGGTTGGTGATGTACATCAGGGATTGAACGGGATACTCAGCAAATGCCATGGCGGACTCCAGGGGTCGGCGTAAATCGTTAGACGGGATGGCGAAAAGACGAACCGGGCAAACAGGGCGAAACCCGGAAGGGAAAGGGTAGGGCCCAAAGCAAAAAGCCACGGGGGTTGCCCGTGGCTTGTTGACCTGAACAGACGCTGTCGACGGTCAGCCGCGCGGCACCCCGGTGGGGAGCATCGTACGGAAGCTGCGTCGGATCATGGCGGTGTTCATGCGGGCAAATATAAGGCGCATGGCCCCCGGTGTCAAAACGAATTTTGGCGGTCGGGGGCATTGTTGCGCTGGCGGAACGGCCTTGGCAGCCCGGTCAGGCTGCCGGGGCGGACGGGTGCATGTCGGCCTCGGACGTGAACGAGTCGGCGAAGAACGCATCCTCATGCAGTTTGCACTGCTTCGTGAAGTCGGCGCGGGCGGCGTTGATCATCACCGGGGCGCCGCAGGCGTAGACCTCATGGCCCGACAGGTCCGGGTGGTCCGCGATTACGGCCTGGTGGACGAAACCGGTGCGCCCGCTCCAGTTGTCTTCCGGCAGCGCGTCGGAGATGACCGGCACATACTTGAAGTTGGGGAGGTCGCGCGCCCACTGCTCGCACAGCGCGTGCATGTACAGGTCCTTCGGCCGGCGGCCGCCCCAGTACAGCTTCATCGGGCGCGTGATGCCGGTGTAGGCGGCGTGCTCGACGATGGCCTTGATCGGCGCGAAGCCCGTGCCCGAGGCCAGCAGGACGATCGGCGCATCCGATTCCTCGCGCAGGAAGAAGCTGCCCAGCGGGCCTTCGAAGCGCAGGATGTCGCGCTCCTTCATGGCCGGCGCGCCTTCCTTGGCGCCGAACACATAGTCCGTGAACGCGCCGCCGGGCATGTGGCGGATATGCAGTTCGATCGGGCCGTCCTCGTGCGGCGGCGTGGCGATCGAATAGCTGCGGCGCTTGCCGTCGCGCAGCAGGAATTCCACGTACTGGCCGGCCAGGTACTGCATGCGCTCGGTGGCGGGCAGCTGCAGCTTGATGGCGATCACGTCGTCGGCCAGGCGTTCCAGCGAGGCGACGCGGCACGGCACCTTCTTGATGGGGATGTCGCCTGCGCCGTGGACTTCGCGGCATTCGATGGTGATGTCCGAGCTGGCGTTGGCGCAGCAGAACAGTGCGCGGCCCTCGGCCTTTTCCTGCGTGGTGAGTGCCGCCGGGGCGTGGTCGCCCTGTACGATCGTGCCGTCCAGCACGCGGCCCTTGCACGAACCGCATGCACCGTTCTTGCAGCCGTAGGGCATGCCGATGCTATGGCGCAGGGCCGCGCCCAGGATGGTTTCATCGGCAGCCACTTCGAACTTGTGGCCGCTAGGCATGACGGTTACTTGATAAGCCATAATCGATCTATGAGCGAAAATCTTCTGAAGCTGCAGCCATTGCGCCGTCCGGGCCCTGCCGTTCGCCTGGGCCGCCCGCGCCTGCTGATCGTGGGGTGCGGGGATGTGGGGACGCGCTGCCTGCGAATCCTGTCGGCGCGCATGCGTGTCTTTGCCGTGACCTCGCAGCCGGCGCGCCGGGCCGAGCTGCGTGCCGCCGGCGCGGTACCGCTGGTCGCGGATCTGGACCGACCCGCCACGCTCGCACGCCTGCGCGGCCTGGCAGGCCGTGTGCTGGACCTGGCGCCGCCGCCCGGGGTGGGAGAGGGCGATCCGCGCACACGCGCCTTGCTCGCCACCCTGCGCCGCAGCGCATGGCGCCGCAACCGGGCGCACGCCGGCGAGCCCGTCATTCTACCCGAGCGGCGCAGGGCCCGTCCGGCGTTTGTCTATGCCAGCACTTCGGGCGTCTATGGCGACCGCGCCGGTGCGCGCGTGGCCGAATTCGCCCGCGTGCGCCCGCAGACGGCGCGCGCGCGGCGCCGCGTCGCGGCCGAGCGCGCGGTGCGCGAGTTCGGCCGGGCTGGCAACTGGCGCACCAGCATCGTGCGCATTCCCGGAATCTATGCCGAGGACCGCCTGCCACTCGCGCGGCTGAAGCGCGGCACACCGGCCCTGGCGCCGCAGGACGATGTCTACACCAGCCATATCCACGCCGACGACCTCGCGCGGACCATGGTTGCCGCGCTGTTCCGCGGACTCCCCCAGCGCGTGGTGCATGCGAGCGACGATACCGAGCTGCGCATGGCCGACTACTTCGACCTGGTCGCCGACCGCCGTGGCCTGCCGCGGCCGCCGCGAATCACACGCCAGCAGGCGCGTGAAGTGATGGATCCCACGCTGCTGAGCTTCATGAGCGAATCGCGCCGCCTCGACAACCGGCGCCTGAAACGCGAGCTGCGCCTGCGGTTGCGCTATCCCACCGTTTCCTCCTTCTTCGACGCCTGAGCCGAGAGGATCCCCCCGCCGTGCCGTTTCAGGCACGGCGCTTGCGTTCCCGCTCGCCGCGTCGTTTCCTGTCTATACAGCGACTGGTTTCTTGCCCTGGAGCCGTGCATCCGCTTTGGCCGCTGGCGGCTGCTTTATTGGGCACTTTGCTCCGTAATTCGCAGTGAAAGTGCACAACTGGCTCTCGTAGTGGATCATCGCCTCGGGCAAGTACTACGTTGACTTGTATATACAGGATTGTAAAATCGCCGGAAACGAGCGGTGCCACAAGCATGGTGCCGCCGCTGACGGACAAAACCAAAGGAGCTTACCGATGAGGATTCAGAGCCGGATTGCAGGTCAGGCCGCCAGGCGCGTGGCCCGTGCGTCGCTGTTCGCAGCCGTTGCCATGGCCGGAGCGGCCCACGCCCAGACCACGCAGGTCACGCTCGGCATGAGCGGCTGGACCGGCTTCGCGCCGCTGACGCTGGCCGACAAGGCGGGAATCTTCAAGAAGCACGGCGTCGATGTGGACATCAAGATGATTCCGCAGAAGGACCGCCATCTTGCGCTGGCCTCGGGCGCGATCCAGTGCGCGGCTACGACGGTCGAAACGCATGTCGCGTGGAACGCCAACGGCGTGCCCATCACGCAGATCGTGCAGCTCGACAAGTCCTACGGTGCCGACGGCCTCGCCGTGCGCACCGACGTCAAGAGCTTTGCCGATCTGAAAGGCAAGACTATCGGCGTGGACGCGCCCGGCACCGCGCCGTACTTTGGCCTGGCCTGGATGCTGAAGAAAAACGGCATGACGCTCAAGGACGTGAAGACCACCACGCTGTCGCCGCAGGCGGCCGCGCAGGCCTTCGTGGCCGGCCAGAATGACGGCGCCATGACCTACGAGCCCTACCTGTCCACGGTCCGCCAGAACCCTGACAAGGGCAAGATCCTGGCCACCACGCTCGACTACCCGATGGTGACCGACACGCTGGGCTGCGCGCCCAAGTGGCTCAAGGACAATCCCAAGGCCGCGCAGGCACTGGTCGACAGCTACTTCGAAGCGCTCGAGATGATCCGCAAGGAGCCCGAGAAGTCCAACGAGATCATGGGCGCGGCGGTCAAGCAGACCGGCGAGCAGTTCGCCAAGTCGTCGGCCTACCTGCGCTGGCAGGATCGCGAGGCCAACCGCAAGTTCTTCTCGGGCGAGCTGGCCAGCTTCAGCAAGGAAGCCGCCGGCGTGCTGCTAGACATCGGCGTGATCCGCCAGGTGCCGGACGTCACCGCTCTGTACGACGCACGCTTCCTCAAGTAAGCAAGGGGCTGATGTCATGGCGCAAGTTCAAGTGAGTTCCCCGGCGCCGGTCGCCCTGGCCGCCAAGGCGGCGCCGGCGCGCCGCCGGCATCCGTGGCTGTCGCCGCTGGTGCCGGTGTCGCCGCGCGCGCGCTGGGTGCTGGGCCTGTCCTTCTTCGTGCTGTTTTTCGCGATATGGGCCGTGGTGACGCTGGGCGGTTTCGTGCCGCGCACCTTCCTGGCCGATCCGGCGACCATGGCGCGCGAAGGGCTGACGCTGTTCACGCAGTACAACTTCATCGGCGATATCGGCATGACCGTGTGGCGCGTGCTCGGGGGCTTCGTGCTGGCGGCGGTGCTCGCGGTGCCGCTGGGCATCCTGATGGGCGCGTACAAGGCCGCCGAAGCGTTTTTTGAACCGTTCGTTTCGTTCTGCCGCTACCTGCCGGCTTCGGCCTTCATCCCGCTGCTGATCCTGTGGGCCGGCATCGGCGAGACGCAGAAGCTGCTGGTGATTTTCATCGGCTCGTTCTTCCAGATCGTGCTGATGGTGGCGGTCGCCGTGGGCGGCGCGCGCAAGGACCTGGTGGAAGCCGCCTATACGCTCGGCGCCAACAGCCGCGGCATCGTCAAGCGCGTGCTGATCCCGGGCGCAGCGCCGGAGATCGCCGAGATCCTGCGCCTGGTGCTGGGCTGGGCGTGGACCTACGTGATCGTCGCGGAACTGATCGGCTCGTCCTCGGGCATCGGCCACATGATTACCGACAGCCAGGCGCTGCTGAACACCGGGCAGATCATCTTCGGCATCATCGTCATCGGCTGCATCGGGCTGGTGTCCGACCTCGTCTTCAAGCAGGCCAACCAGCGCCTGTTCCCGTGGAGTTCGATCTGATGAGCGCACTGTCCATCCAGCAGGTCTCGCGCACCTTCACCAACCCGCGCGGCGGCCAGACCCAGGCGCTGCTGCCGGTCGATTTCGAAGTGCGCGACAACGACTTCGTCACCATCCTGGGCCCGTCGGGCTGCGGCAAGTCCACGCTGCTGCGCATCGTGGCGGGCCTCGACTCGCCCTCGGGCGGCAACGTGCTGCTCGACGGACAGCCGGTCAGCGGCCCTGGCGCCGACCGCGGCATGGTGTTCCAGTCGTACACGCTGTTCCCGTGGCTGACGATCGAGCAGAACGTACGCTTCGGCCTGCGCGAGCGCGGCATGAGCGAGGCCGAGCAGCGCGAGCGCAGCGACTTCTTCATCCAGCGCGTGGGTTTGCGCGGCTTCGAGCATCACTACCCGAAGCAGCTCTCGGGCGGCATGCAGCAGCGCACCGCGATTGCGCGCGCGCTGGCCAACGATCCCAAGATCCTGCTGCTCGACGAGCCGTTCGGCGCGCTCGACAATCAGACCCGCGTGCTGATGCAGGAATTGCTGCTCGGCATCTGGGAGGCTTCTCGCAAGACGGTATTATTCGTGACCCACGATATCGACGAGGCCATCTTCATGGCCAACCGGGTGGCGGTGTTTTCCGCCAGGCCGGGTCGGATCAAGAGCGAGATCGCGGTGGATTTCCCGCATCCGCGCCATTACACGATCAAGACGTCGCCGGAGTTTTCCGCGCTCAAGGCGCGGCTGACCGAGGAGATCCGCGCCGAGGCCATGGCCGCGGCCGAACACTGAAGACCATGAACCACGCCGCGGGCCAGGGGCCAGCCACTTCCGCCACGAACTCTCCGACCGCGCTCTACCAGCAGGTCAAGGAGTACATCGCGCGCCAGATCCAGAGCGGCGCGTGGCAGCCGGGCGACCGGGTGCCGTCGGAGCAGGAGCTGGTGAACCGCTTCGGCGTGTCGCGCATGACCGTCAACCGCGCGCTGCGCGAACTGTCCGAGCAGGGCAGGGTGGTGCGCGTGGCCGGCGTGGGGACGTTCGTCGCCGAGCACAAGCCGCAGTCCACGCTGCTCAGCGTGGTCAACCTGCAGGACGAGATCCGCATGCGCGGGCATGACTACGCCTGCGACGTGATCCTGGTCGAACGCGTTGCGGCATCGATCGAAGTGGCCGCGGCGCTCGAACTGCGCACTGGTGAATCGGTGTTCCATTCGGTCTGCGTGCACCGCGAGGACGGCGTGCCGGTTCAGCTCGAAGACCGCTACGTCAACCCGCGCGTGGCGCCGCACTTCATCAGTCAGGACTTCAGCCAGATCAAGCCCGGCGAGTACCTGCTGCGCAACGTGCCCTACGACCAGGTCGAGCACGTGGTCGACGCCATTTCCGCAACGCCCGACCAGGCCGCGCAGCTGGAAATGCCGCCGACGCAACCGTGCCTGATGCTGACCCGCCGTACCTGGACCAACGGTGTGCCGGTCACTTTCGTGCGTTGCCTGCACCCGGGCAACCGCTACCGCCTCGGCAGCCGCTTCCGCGCCGACGGCAATCCCGCCTTCGGCTGATTTCCGACAGAAGTCAGCCATCCCACCAAAATTTTGTTCTAAGCTGTATAGACAGGAACATACAAGACAGGAATCGAACCATGAACGCCAGCCAATCCGCACAAGCCGACCGCCCGCTGCTGACCCTGCATCCGGGCCAGGTCACCCTGGCCGACCTGCGCCGCATCTACCGCGGCGAAGTGCGCCTGGAGATGGCCGACTCGGCCTGGACCGGTGTCCGTGCCGCGCAGGCCACCGTGCAGGACATCATCGACGCCGATGCCGTGGTCTATGGCATCAATACGGGCTTCGGCAAGCTTGCGCAGACGCGCATCCCGAACGACAAGCTGGCCGCGCTGCAACGCAATCTCGTGCTCTCGCACAGCGTCGGCACGGGTCCGGACCTGGCCGAGGACACGGTGCGCCTGATCCTGGCCATCAAGGCGGTGAGCCTCGCGCGTGGCCACTCGGGCGTGCGTCCCGAAATCATCGAAGCGCTGCTCGCGCTGACCAACCACGGCGTGACGCCGTGCATCCCGGCCAAGGGCTCGGTCGGCGCGTCAGGCGACCTGGCACCGCTGGCCCATCTGTCGTGCACGCTGATCGGCGTTGGCGACGTGATGGTCGATGGCCGCCGCGTGCCGGCCGCCGAAGGGCTGGCGCGTGCCGGCCTGTCCGCGTTCGAACTCGGTCCCAAGGAAGGCCTGGCGCTGCTCAACGGCACGCAGGTGTCGACCGCGCTGGCGCTGGCGGGGCTGTTCGCCGCCGAAGACACCTTCGCGGCAGGGCTGGTGGCCGGCGCGCTGTCGCTGGAGGCGATCAAGGGTTCGGTCAAGCCGTTCGACGCACGCATCCATGAAGCGCGCGGCCAGGCGGGGCAGATCGCGGTGGCCGGTGCCGTGCGCGCGATGCTCGACGGCAGCGAGATCGTCGATTCGCACAAGACTTGCGGCCGCGTGCAGGACCCATACTCGATCCGCTGCCAGCCGCAGGTGATGGGTGCCTGCCTCGACAACCTGCAGCACGCCGCGCGCATCCTGCAGATCGAGGCCAACGCCGCGTCGGACAACCCGCTGGTGTTCCCCGAGCAGGGCGACGTTGTCTCCGGCGGCAACTTCCACGCCGAGCCGGTGGCCTTCGCCGCCGACATCATCGCGCTGGCGATCGCCGAGATCGGCGCGATATCCGAGCGCCGCCTGGCGCTGCTGCTGGACACCGGCCTGTCGGGCCTGCCGCCGTTCCTGGTGCGCGACGGCGGCCTGAACTCGGGCTTCATGATCGCGCAGGTCACCGCGGCGGCGCTGGCGTCGGAGAACAAGTCGCTCGCGCATCCGTCGAGCGTGGACAGCCTGCCGACGTCGGCCAACCAGGAGGACCACGTGTCGATGGCCACCTACGGCGCGCGCCGGCTCGGCGACATGGCCGCCAATACCGCAGTGGTGGTCGGCATCGAGGCGATGGCGGCTGCGCAGGGCATCGAGTTTCACCGGCCGCTGAAGTCGTCGCCGCTGATCGAGAGCGAGCTGGCCCGCATCCGCGCGCGCGTGGCGTTCGTGGAAGCGGACCGCTACCTGGCCCCGGATATCGAAGCGATGAAGCAGTGGGTGGTGCAGGGCGATGCGGGAGCGGGGTGGCCGGCTGCGGTCCGCGACGTCCTGCCGACCAACGCCATGAGCGCATGATCGCAGCAAGGAGAAGACAACCATGAACGCCAGCGAATCCCAATTCCTCCAGCGCGGCCAGCGCGAGATCCGCGCGCCGCGCGGCACGCAGCTGCACTGCAAGAACTGGCTGATCGAAGCGGCCTACCGCATGATCCAGAACAACCTGGATCCCGACGTGGCCGAGCGCCCGCAGGACCTGGTGGTCTACGGCGGCATCGGCAAGGCCGCGCGCAACTGGGAATGCTTCGACGCCATCCTCGACAGCCTGCGCCGCCTGGGCGAGGACGAGTCGCTGCTGGTGCAGTCCGGCAAGCCGGTCGGCGTGTTCCGCACGCACCCGGACGCGCCGCGCGTGCTGATCGCCAACTCGAACCTCGTGCCGCACTGGGCCAACTGGGACAAGTTCAACGAACTCGACCGTGCCGGCCTGATGATGTACGGCCAGATGACCGCGGGTTCGTGGATCTACATCGGCACGCAGGGCATCGTGCAGGGCACCTACGAGACCTTCGTCGAAGCGGGCCGCCAGCACTACGGCGGCGACCTGTCGGGCAAGTGGATCCTGACCGCCGGCCTCGGCGGCATGGGCGGCGCGCAGCCGCTGGCCGGCGTGCTGGCCGGTGCCTGCGTGCTGGCGATCGAATGCCAGGAGTCGCGCATCGACTTCCGGCTGCGCACGCGCTATCTCGACAAGAAGGCCACCACGCTCGACGAAGCGCTGGCGATGATTGCCGAGGCCACGCGGAAGAAGGAAGCGATCTCGGTGGGCCTGCTTGGCAATGCCGCCGACATCGTGCCCGAACTCGTCAAGCGCGCACAGGCGGGCGGCATGCGCCCGGACATCGTCACCGACCAGACCTCGGCGCATGACCTCGTCAACGGCTACCTGCCGCAAGGCTGGACCGTCGCGCAATGGGAGCAGGCGCGCCAGCACGATCCGAAATCGGTGGAGGCCGCGGCGCGTCCGTCGATCGTGAAGCACGTGCAGGCCATGCTCGACTTCCAGAAGATGGGCGTGCCCACCGTCGACTACGGCAACAACATCCGCCAGGTCGCGTTCGACGAGGGCGTGAAGAATGCATTCGACTTCCCGGGCTTCGTACCCGCCTATATCCGCCCGCTGTTCTGCCGTGGCAAGGGCCCGTTCCGCTGGGTCGCGCTGTCCGGCGATCCCGAGGACATCTACAAGACCGATGCCAAGATGAAGGAGCTGTTCCCCGAGGACAAGCACCTGCACCGCTGGCTCGACATGGCGCATGACCGCATCGCGTTCCAGGGCCTGCCCGCGCGCATCTGCTGGGTGGGGCTCGGTGAACGCCACCGCGCGGGCCTCGCGTTCAACGAGATGGTGAAGTCCGGCGAACTCAAGGCGCCCATCGTGATCGGCCGCGACCACCTCGACTGCGGCTCGGTTGCATCGCCGAACCGCGAGACCGAGGCCATGCGCGACGGCTCCGACGCCGTGTCCGACTGGCCGCTGCTCAACGCGCTGCTCAATACGGCGGGCGGAGCCACGTGGGTCAGCCTGCACCATGGCGGCGGTGTCGGCATGGGCTTCTCGCAGCATTCCGGCGTGGTGATCGTCTGCGACGGCACCGACGCCGCGGCCAGGCGCATCGAGCGCGTGCTGTGGAACGACCCGGCCACGGGCGTGATGCGCCATGCCGATGCCGGCTATGACCTCGCGCTCGACTGCGCGCGCGAGAAGGGCCTCAACCTGCCGATGGTGAACCGCGCATGACCCGCTTCGCACTCGACACCCTTTCGCCCACGCCGTGGAAGAACGGCGGCGGCACCACGCGCGAAGTCGCCGTGTGGCCGCCCGATGCGGGACTCGATGACTTTGCGTGGCGCATCAGCGTCGCCGACATCTGCGCGGATGGTCCGTTCTCGGCGTTCGCGGGCATCGACCGGCAGATCGTGCTGCTCGATGGCGCGGGCGTGCGCCTGCGCGCCGCCGACGGCAGCTTCGACCATCGCCTCGATACTGCCGGCGAGCCGTTCGCGTTCGCGGGCGACGTCGCGGTGGACGCCACGCTGATCGACGGCGCCACGCGCGACTTCAATGTGATGGCGCGCCGTGGCATCTGCCGCGCACAGGTGCATGCCATGCGGCGCGGTTTTTCCTTCAACTCGGGCGAGGATGCCGTGGCGCTGTTCGTGCTCAAGGGTGCCTGGCGCGATCCCGGCGCGAGCCTGATGGAGCCGCTGCGCGCCAACGAGGGCGTCTGGTATCCGACCGGCGTTACCGCCGCGTTCCATGCCCTCGCACCGCTCGAGGACGATTCGCTTTGCCTGTGCATCACGCTGGAAACGGAGACTGACCAATGACCGCGCCCTTTGCTGCGGGACGGCCCGAAGCCCGATCCGCCGACGGAGTCTGGCACCGCTGTCACCTGCTGCCCGATGCCGACCCGGAACGCGCCGTGCGCGACGGTGCGCTGGTAGTCGAGCAGGGCCGCATTGCCTGGCTCGGTCCCGAAGCGGAACTGCCCGCCGACTATCGAGGCCTGCCGCGCCATGACGCAGGCGGGGCGTGGATCACGCCGGGCCTGGTCGATTGCCATACGCACCTGGTCTACGGCGGCCAGCGCGCCGACGAATTCGCCATGCGGCTGGCCGGCGCCAGCTATGAAGAGATCGCACGCGCGGGTGGTGGCATCGTGTCTTCGGTACGCGCCACGCGCGCCGCCGACGAAGAGACGCTGTTCGCGCAAGCGGCGGCCCGGCTCGCGCCGCTGCTTGCCGAAGGCGTGACGGCCATCGAGATCAAGTCGGGCTATGGCCTGGAGCTGGAGGCCGAACGCCGGCAACTGCGCGTGGCGCGCCGTCTCGGCGAAGCCTTCGGCGTGTCGGTGCACACGACCTTCCTCGGTGCGCATGCGCTGCCGCCCGAGTATGCGGGACGCGCCGACGACTACATCGACCTGGTGTGCAACACCATGCTGCCGGCACTCGCCGGGGAAGGGCTCGTCGATGCCGTCGATGCGTTCTGCGAATCGGTCGGCTTTTCGCTGGCGCAGACCGAGCGCGTCTTTGACGCTGCCGCCCGTCACGGCCTGCGGGTCAAGCTGCATGCGGAGCAGTTGAGCAACCTTGGAGGCGCCGTGCTGGCCGCGCGTCATCGCGCGCTGTCGGCGGACCACCTGGAGCACCTGGACGAAGCCGGCGTGGCGGCCATGGCGGCCGCGGGTACGGTGGCGGTGCTGCTGCCGGGCGCCTATTATTTCCTGCGTGACACGAACCTGCCGCCGATCGCGCTGCTGCGCCAGTATGGCGTGCCGATGGCGATCGCCACCGATCACAATCCGGGTACGTCACCGGTCACATCGCTGCTGCTGATGATGAACATGGCCTGCACGCTGTTCCGCCTGACGGTGCCCGAGGCGCTGGCCGGCGTGACTATGCATGCGGCGCGCGCACTTGGTGCCGCTGACCGCCATGGCGTGCTCGCAGCGGGCCGCGCGGCGGACTTCGTGCTCTGGCGCGTCGACTCTCCGGCGGAGCTGGCCTACTGGTTCGGCCGCAATCCGGCCGCCGCCGTGGTGCGGCAGGGACGCATCCATCCGGCGCCGTCGCAACACGGCGGGGAGGGCATGACAGCATGAACGAAGCACGTATTCTCGCGCCTCACGCATTGCTGCCCACTGGCTGGGCACGCGACGTGCTGCTGGCATGGGACGCCGATGGCCGCCTGACTTCGGTACAGACTGGTGCATCCGCAGCGGCCGACGTGGCGCGCGCGGCCGGGCCGGTGCTGCCCGGCATGCCGAACTTGCATTCGCATGCGTTCCAGCGCGGCTTTGCCGGGCTGACCGAATACCGCAGCGTGACGCAGGATGGAGATCCCGCCGGTGCCGACTCGTTCTGGAGCTGGCGCACGCAGATGTACCGCTTTGCGCTGCGCCTGTCGCCCGACACGCTGGAGGCCATCGCCACGCAGCTCTACATCGAGATGCTGCGTGCGGGTTATACGAGCGTGTGCGAGTTCCACTACGTGCACCACGACATCGATGGCAAGCCCTACGCGGACGCGGCCGAGATGTCGCTGCGCCTGCTGCGCGCGGCCGAGCGTACCGGCATGGGCATGACGCTGCTGCCGGTGCTGTACCAGACGGCCGGGTTCGGCGACAAGCCCCCGCTGGCCGAGCAGCGCCGCTTCCTGCATGACACCGATGCCATGCTGACGCTGCTTGAGCGGCTTGCGCCGGCGTGCAGGCAGAGCGGCGCCCGCCTTGGGCTGGCCCCGCATTCGCTGCGCGCGGTGCCGCAGCAAAGCCTGACGCATGCGCTGGCAGGCCTGCACGCAATGGATCCGACCGCGCCCGTGCATATCCACATTGCCGAGCAACAGCGCGAGGTCGACGACTGCATCGCCTGGACCGGCATCCGCCCGGTCGAATGGCTGCTTGACCACGCCGAGGTCGACGCGCGCTGGTGCCTCGTGCATGCGACCCATATGGACTGGGACGAACGCCGTCGGCTCGCGCACAGCGGCGCCGTGGCCGGCATTTGCCCGACCACCGAAGCCAACCTTGGCGACGGTGTGTTCGAGGCCGCGCCGTACCTGGCCCAGCACGGTGCCTGGGGCATCGGCTCGGACAGCCACGCGAGCGTCAGCGTGGCCGAGGAACTGCGCATGTTCGAGTATGGCCAGCGGCTGGCGCTGCAGCAGCGCAATGTGCTGGCGTCCGAATCGCACATGCAGGTTGCGGACCGCCTGTATCTCGAAGCCGTGGCCGGCGGCGCACGTGCCGCGGGGCGCGCGGTGGCCGGGCTGGCACCGGGCCAGCAGGCCGATTTCGTCGTGCTCGACGGCGCGCACCCGGCGCTGGCGGGGCTCGACGGTGCGCAGGCGCTGGCCACCCACGTCTTTGCCAACCACGGCCATGAGACACTAGCGGAAGTCCGCACCGCCGGCCGTTGCCGCGTGCAGCATGGCGCGCATCCGCTGCAGGCGGACGCCGGCCGGCTGTTCGTGGCCGCGCGCGCGAGCCTGCTGGGCGACTGAAACCGGCGGCCGCCGCCTTGTCACTTTGGGGCGGCGGCCCAGCATCACACAAACCATGTCCTTTTCTACCGATACCCCAGCCTTTACCCTGCATCGCGGCACCCGCCCGCTGCTGGTATCGATGCCGCACGTCGGCACCTACCTGCCCGCCACCGTGTCGCAGCGGCTGACCGCCGAGGCGCGTACGGTGCCCGATACCGACTGGCACCTGGAACGCCTCTACGACTTCGCGCGCGAGCTCGGCGCCTCGGTGCTGGCGGCCACGCACTCGCGCTACGTGGTGGACCTGAACCGTCCGCCCGACAACGCCAACCTCTATCCCGGCCAGGACACCACCGGCCTGTGCCCGGTCGACACCTTCGACAAGACGCCGCTGTACGCCAGCGGCGCAGGCCCGGACGAGGCCGAGATCGGCGCGCGCCGCGACGCCGTGTGGCGGCCCTACCATGCCGCGCTGGCCGAAGAACTGGCGCGCCTGCGCCAACTGCACGGCACCGTGGCCCTGTGGGATGCGCATTCGATCCGTTCGGTGCTGCCGCGTTTCTTCGAAGGCAAGCTGCCGGACTTCAATCTTGGCACGGCCAACGGCGAGAGCTGCGACCAGGCGCTCGCGGACGAGCTGTTGGAGATCGCGCAAGACGTGCCCGGTCATACCGCGGTGCTGAACGGGCGCTTCAAGGGCGGCTATATCACGCGCAACTACGGGCAACCGCGCGCTGGCGTGCACGCTGTGCAGCTGGAACTCGCGCAGTCGGCGTACATGAGCGAGTCGTATCCGTTTGCGTATGACGAGGCGAAGGCCTCGGCGCTGCAGCCGTCGCTGCAGCAGATGCTGGTGGCGGTGCTGGGGTTTGTGGAAGGGCGCTGAGCAAAGCAGCGTTGCGGCGCGGCGGGAGGTACAACGCCTCCCTGCTGTCACGAGCGGGGCATGCGCTAGATTGCCTCACCCGATCGGGCGCGCCGCACCTCAATGGCGACGCAGCCCACTACTTGCCGCCGGCGAGCCGCGCGTCGATATGCTTGGCGCGCTCAAGCGAACCGGGATGGCTGCTGAGCATGCTGGACTGGCCGCCATCGAGTGTCGCCAGCTTGCGGAATGCGGAAGCCAGTGCCTGCCGGTTGGCGCCGTTCTTCGTCAGCAGGTCGAACGAATAGTCATCGGCGGCGCTTTCCTGCCGCTGCGAGAACTGTGCATTGATGAACTGTTCGCCCAGGTCGGCGAGCTGCGACGACGTCAGCGCGGTGAGGGTCGGACTGCCCAGCGAGCCAAGCACGCCGCGCGCGGCTGACGTGCTGTACGCGACCTGCATGGCGTGCCTGGTATGGCCCAGCGCGACGTGGCCGATCTCGTGCCCTACGACGCCGCGGACCTCATCGTCGGTCATCAGGTCCATCAAGCCGCTGTAGACGCGCACGCAGCCGTTGGCCATGGCCCAGGCATTCACGTCCTTTGTCATGTACACCTTGGCGTCGAGTGGCATGCCGGTATTGCCGAGGCCGCTCATCACATTGGCCAGTCGCCTGGCGTAGGTGCTGTCGGCCGCCGCGATGGTGTTCTTCTTGTCCATCTCTGCGCACGACTGGTCAGACAGAGTCTTGACGTTGGCATCGGTCAGCGTGGCCGCGGAGAACAGGCTGCCGCCGGCTTGCGTCATGCTGTCCATGTTCATGTTGGCGCAACCGGCTTGCAAGGCAACGCAGGCAACGGCCGGGATGGCATATCGCGCGAATCGCGTCATGGTTGGGCTCCTGGGCGGGATTGACCAATGCATAGGATACGAAAGCGCGGAGCCGGTACGCCAGTGGATTCCGTCCGACACGTAATGCGCGTTTAGCGAAAATGCCCCGGGGAAGGCAGGATGGATCGCTGCCGCGTTGGCAACAGAGCTGGTCCTCTGTGATGTCAAATCTACTTCGAATGCGGTGAAGGAGGTCTCGGAGCCGGTTCGTGCACTTCGCCGAGGCGACAGCCGATCGTATGAGGGCAAAGGTGGGGTGGGGCGTATGCGGCGGGATGTGTTACTGGGGG
This sequence comes from Cupriavidus sp. 22TCCZM01-5, assembly GCF_057798915.1. Lineage (NCBI taxonomy): Bacteria > Pseudomonadati > Pseudomonadota > Betaproteobacteria > Burkholderiales > Burkholderiaceae > Cupriavidus > Cupriavidus sp. 22TCCZM01-5. The sequence goes on along the minus strand of NZ_JBYOJR010000026.1, from coordinate 417 downwards.
CGGTTCTGGACCACCGCATGGCCGGGAATCCGGAGCATGGATGGCCCCCGAACGATTGCACCTCGCCGGGACTCGTGCGCCAGCCGGCGAGGTGCAGAGTGCGGGATCGAGGAAACGGATTGGCCGCACCTCATCAGTGTGCGATGGGAATGGATCAGGGTCTGTGCGCCACTGAACAGAGCGGCACGGGTGCGACGCCCAGAAAAAGGGTTCTTCGCCGGATTGCAGGGAATGGGTAATGACGGGGTTGTCGTGCTTGGCAGGCGCTGCTGTTTCGCCGGCGTAGCCGGCGAGTCACTTTTGTCTCGCGACAAAAGTAACCAAAAACGCGTTTTCGTGGCTGACGAAGGGCCCGAGGTGGTGAAGACGGTACAGGGCATAGCCAGACTGCCTGCCGCGTAGATGATCAGGATAGAC
>NZ_JBYOJR010000025.1:0-103420 GCF_057798915.1 Cupriavidus sp. 22TCCZM01-5 | reverse complement strand
ATGGGGATCGTACAAGAGCCGGTTATCGCAGGCACTGGTTCTGAATCACTATGCGTAGCAGGTGGTTCGCACGGGCAACCACGTCTCACGAAACCAAAGCCGCTTGAAAACAAGGAGCGCATCGTTGATGGCCAGCCGCCAGGCGACGCGCTTCTTGCCTACTTCTTGTCGCCCGGACAAAAAGTGACTCGCCGGCTACGCCGGCGAAACAGCAGCGCCTGCCAAGCACGACGAGCCAGCCACAGCCACACCCCCCAATCGGCCACGCCGTTGCCAGACGTCTTAAATAACCGACAGCGCGCTCCGGATCAACCCATTAACCCGCTCCGGCTGTTCATGAATCACCCAATGACTGCCCTCCGGAATCCGCTCCACGCGCAAGTCCCGCACGAACTCGCCCAGCCCGTCAAGCAATGAGACCAGCAGCGCGCGGTCGCTCTCGCCCCAGATCACCAGCGTGGGCACGTCGATGACGAAGGTGGCAGGGTCCAGCCGCGCAATGTCGGGCGGCGGCTCGCCCTCGCCTGGCGGATGCATCGGCGAGGCGCGATAGAAATTGACGCTGCCGGCAAGCGGATGGGCGCCGTCCTCACCAGGCTGGGACCATGCAGCGTGATACCTCGCCCGCGTCTCGTCGGTGAACCACGCGGCAGGTTTGCCGTTGGCATCGCCCAGCATCCGGTCCAGCAGCGCGAAGTCGTTGGCCGCCAGCGCCTTTTCCGCGCCCGGCTTGCGCAGCCAGTTCATGTAGGCCGAAGCGGCCTGCTGTTCCGGATCGGTGGCCAGCGCCTTGGCGAACAGGTACGGATGCGGCGAATTGATGATGACAAGCTGCCGTACCAGTTGCGGGAACTGGATCGCCAGGTTCCAGCAGATCGCGCCGCCCCAGTCGTGCGCCACCACCACTGCCTGGTCATAGCCTAGCGCGCTGACGAACTGCACCAGGTCTTCGACGATATGGCGCGGCTTGTAGGCCTCGACCGCGGCAGGCTTGCTGGACTGGTTATAGCCGCGCAAGTCAGGGGCCACGGCAAAATGCGTGCGCCCGAATTCGGCGAGCTGGGCTTCCCATTCGAACCAGAACTCCGGGAATCCATGCACGAACAGCATCAGCGGTTTGCCGCGCTCCCCGGCGCTGGCATAGTGCAGGCGCGTGCCGTTGGGCAGGCTGGCAAACTGCAGATGGCGGATCACGGCGGGGGCAGTCATGGCGTTCTCCATGCGCGGGCCTCGTCTGGATTGTTGCGTTGCGTCAGCCGCGCAGCGCGGCAACCAGGCCGGCGCGCACCTCGGGCTTGTCCGCGAACGGATCGCCCGGATTGCGCTGGCCGATGATGTCCTCAAAGCGTTGCTGCACGGGTGCGAGGGCCTGCGGGTGCGAATAAATATAGAAGCTTTCCTCGCGGATGGCATCGAAGGTTTTTCGCGCCACGTCTTCGGCCGTGACCTTGCCGGAACTGACCGCCTTGTCCGTCAGCGCCTGCGACACCATCTGCGAACGCGTCGGCGGCGCATCGTTGGCGAGGTCTGCGGGACGGTTGCGCTGCGACTGGTTGATCCCCGTCGGCACGAAGTACGGACACAGCACCGAGCAGCGCACCTGTTCCGTGACCAGCCCGAGGTCCTGGTAAAGCGTTTCGGTCAGCGTCACCACGGCGTGCTTGGAAACGTTGTACACGCCCATGGCCGGCGGGCTGAGCAGGCCAGCCATCGACGCGGTATTGACGATGTGCGCCTGGTAGTCCGGACCCTTTTCGGCAGCGGCCAGCATCAGCGGCGTGAAGATGCGCACGCCATGGATCACGCCGTACAGGTTCACGCCAAGCACCCACTCCCAGTCCTTCAGCGAGTTCTCCCACAACAGGCCGCCCGCGCCGACGCCCGCGTTGTTGAACAGCACGTTGACCTGCCCGAAGCGTTCCATCGCCGCATCGGCGAGCGCCTGCACCTGCTCGCCGCGCGATACGTCGGTGCGCACGCCGATCACATCGGCACCCTGCGCCCTGAGTTCCGCCACGACGGCGTCCAGCGCATCCTGCTGCACATCCGCAAGCACCAGCTTCATGCCGAGCGCCGCGCCTGTGCGCGCAAATTCCTTGCCAAAACCCGAAGCGCCACCCGTGATGACAGCTACCCTGCCTTCGAATTGCTTCATGTCCTTGTCCCCTCTCGTTGTGTACTGCTTACTGTTCTGGTCGGCCGCTGCCGAACGGCTCAGCGGCCTGCCTGCTTCAACGCCTTCAGCGCCATGCGATCCACCATCGCAGGGGCCAGCAGCTTCATCCACTGCCCCAGCTTGCCCTTCGCCGTCATCACCAGTTCGCGCTTGCGCGCAGTCATGGCGGACAGCATCTGGCGCGCGCACTCCTGTGCGGTCATGGCACCGTCCTCGCGCAAACGGCTTTCGCCAAGCGCCCGGCCGTCGGGACCGAAGCCGTTGATGCGCGTATCCGTCGCCACCACACCGGGAAATACCACGCAAACATCCACGCCGCTGCCGTACAGCTCGCAACGCAGCGCCTCGCAGAAGCCCGCCAGCGCAAACTTGCTGGCCGAATAGGCCGTGCGCCCGGGCACGCCAACCTTGCCGGCGAGGCTCGACACCGCCACCATCAGGCCGCGGCGCGCGCGCAGGTGCGGCAGCGCCGCGCGCGTGCACCACATTGCGCCGAAGTAGTTCACGCGCATGACGGTCTCGTAGTAGCCGTAGTCGGACACCTGCTCAAAATAGCCGTGCGCGGAGACGCCGGCGTTATTGACCAGTGCGTCCAGCCCGCCGTAATGCGCGACCACGTCCGCGATCAGCCGTGTGCAGGCCGACTCGTCGGACACATCGGTACGCCACACCGCGACCTCGGCGTGCGGGTGCATGGCCTTGATGCGGCCCGCCAGCGCATGCAGCAACTCCAGCCGGCGCGCTGCCAGCGCGAGCCTGGCGCCCTGCTGTGCCAGCAGCATTGCCAGCTCTGCGCCGATGCCGTCCGATGCACCCGTGATCAGCACTACCCTGCCGGTATACGGGGTCATGGTGTCAGTCCAGCAGGTCAGGCTGTTCTTTGACGATGCGGGCATACAGCGGCTGGAACTGGAACCAGCCTGCCTGCGCGGTGCCAACGATCGAATAGGCCTGGCGCGCGGCCGACTCGGAGATGACCTTGAGCGGCGCACTGGTGCGCGCGGCGGCGGCCTCGGCCAGCAGTTGCACCTGGCACGAACGCTCCATCGTGATGAACCACCATGCGGCCTCGTCGACGGTCTTGCCCACCGTCAGCAGCCCGTGGTTCTGCAGGATGGCTGCCTTGTTCGGCCCCAGCGCGTTGGCGATGCGCTGGCCCTCGTCCAACTCCACCACCACGCCGCCGAAGTCGTCATAGACCGCGTGATCGTCGTAGAACGCGCAGACGTCCTGCGTGAGCGGATCGAGCGGACGGCCCAGCGTGGACCAGGCGCGGCCATAGGTACTGTGCGAATGCGCCGCGGCCACGGCGTCGGGCCTAGTCTGGTGCACGCGCGAATGAATCGCGAACGCCGCCGCGTTGACCGGGTAGTCGCCTTCGACCACATTGCCGTGATGGTCGCAACGGATCAGGTTGGATACCTTCACCTGGCTGAAATGCACGCCGAACGGGTTGACCCAGAAGGTGTCAGTGAACTCCGGGTCGCGCGCGGTGATGTGTCCCGCCACGCCCTCGTCGAAACCGAATTTGGAAAACAGCCGGAACGCCGCGGCCAGGCGCTGCTTGCGGTGCAGGCGCTCCTGCGCGGGCGTGTCGAACTGCGGCGGCCGCGGCAGGTTGCGGTAGCGGGCCTTGACCTCTTCGGACAGGCCGGCGCCGATCTCATCGTCGGGCGCAGGCCGGGCTTGCGGTGCGTTCATGGCTGTCTCCTGTGGTTGTCATTCCCTGCAGTCCCGCCGGCCGCGCAGGGCCGGCAGCACCTTTGCCGCTTACACCAGCTTCACCAGCTGCTTGCCAAAGTTCTTGCCCTTGAGCAGGCCCATAAAGGCTTCCGGCGCGCTTTCCAGGCCCTGCGCGACGGACTCGCGGAACTTGATCTTGCCCTGCGCGACAGCGGTGCCCAGTTCCTTCAGCGCCTGCGGCCACACATCCATATGCTCGGACACGATGAAGCCTTCGATGGTCAGGCGCGACACCAGGATCAGTTGCGGGTTCTTCAGCGGCAGCGGCTGGCCGTCGTAGCCCGCGATCATGCCGCACATGGCAATGCGGCCGAACGCATTCATGCGCATCAGCACAGCGTCGAGGATATCGCCGCCCACGTTCTCGAAGTAGCCATCAATGCCATCGGGCGTGGCAGCCTTGAGCATGGTGTAGAGCTCCTTGGCATCCTTGGCCGCCTTGTAGTCGATGCACGCGTCGAAGCCGAGTTCGTTGACCACGTAGTCGCACTTGTCCTGGCCGCCCGCAAAGCCGACCGCACGGCAGCCAGCCAGCTTGGCCAGCTGCCCGACCACGCTGCCGACCGCGCCCGACGCGGCGCTGACCACCACGGTCTTGCCCGCCTTGGGCTGGATGATCTTGTTCAGCCCGTACCACGCCGTCACGCCCGGCATGCCGACCGAACCGAGGTAGGCCGACAGCGGAATATGCGTGGTGTCCACCGGCTGCAGGCCGGTGCCGTCGCTTACCCCCATTTCCTGCCAGCCGAACATGCCGACGACCTTGTCGCCAACCTTGTACTTTGCGTTCTTGCTGGCCACGACTTCGCCAACCGTGCCGCCGATCATCACCTCGTTGAGCGGCTGCGGCACGGCGTAGGACTTGCTGTCGTTCATGCGGCCGCGCATATACGGGTCCAGCGACAGGTAGTGGTTGCGCACCAGCACCTGGCCGTCGGCAATCTGCGGCACGGGCACTTCTTCCAGCCGGAAGTTGGCAGGTGTGACCGCGCCTTCGGGACGCGAGGCCAGGACGATGCGCTTGAATGTGTTGGACATGATCGGTTCCTTCCAATGGAAGTTGGAAAACTGCAGGAAACTGCGTGAATACTAAGCTGCGGTACGGCCATGCCGCCCCGTGTGCCTGTGGCGCCGGCGCTCAGCCGTCGGCGCCGGTATCGGCGGCGCCCGGACGCTGGGGCGGCATGCGCCGGATGTACTTGAACGTGCCCGAGCTGCGTGCCACGGTCTTGCCGTCGGCGTCGACGATCTCGGCCTCGCAGAACACCATGGTGGTGGTGCGATGCACAGTGGTGCCGCGCGCGGTCAGGCGGCCGCGCCCCGGCGCCATGAAGCTGCTCTTCATCTCGATGGTGACCACGCCGCGGCCGTCGGCATCGCTGCTGCGGCCGGCCACCGCCATGGCCACGTCGAGCAGCGTCATGATCACGCCGCCGTGGGCCATGTCCCAGCTGTTCTGGTGGCGCGTCTCGATCGGCAGCGAGATCTCGCTGCGTCCGCCTTCCGCCAGGCTGCAAGTCACGCCGAGATCGGCAAGGAAAGGGATATGGCTCAGCGAGCCCGTGTGCTGGTTCATGGCAATGCGATTCGGTGTGGGGGATGGTGCGGTGCCGAGGGCAGGCTGTGCCGCCGGCACCGGTTCCGCATTATTGCCGCAAACTCCGACTATCGCTCGGACCGTGCGCGGATCGCCGTCAGACCGCGCTGACGCCGCCGTCCACCGCCAGGATCTGGCCGGTGATGTGCTTGCCGGCATCGCTGGCGAACAGCAGGGCCGCGCCCTTCAGGTCCTCGTCATCGCCAAGGCGGTGCAGCGGCACGCCCGCGCACATGGCATCGACGCCCATGCGCTCGAGCGAGCCCTTGGTCATCTTCGACGGGAAAAAGCCCGGCGCGAGCGCGTTCACGGTGATGTTATGCTCGCCCCACTCGCCCGCCAGCGTGCGCGTGAAGTTGACCACCGCGCCCTTCGAGGTATTGTAGGCAATGGTCTCCATCGACCCCGGCGGGTTGCCCGCCAGGCCGGCAATCGACGCGACGTTGATGATGCGGCCATAGCGGCGCGGAATCATCGACAGCTTGCCGATGCGCTGGGTCAGCAGGAACAGGCCGCGGATATTCAGGTTCATCACCTTGTCCCATGCCTCGACCGGGTGGTCTTCCGCGGGTGCGCCCCAGGTAGCGCCGGCGTTATTGACGAGGATGTCGACGTGGCCCAGCTTTGCCAGGGCCTCGTCGGCCAAGCGGGCGATATCGGCTTCCTGCGCGCCGTCGGCGGCGATCCAGTCGGCTTCGATGCCGCGCGACTTCAGGTGCGCCTGCGCGGCCTGCAGTTCGTCGGCCTTACGCGCGGACAGCACCACGCGCGCGCCCTGCTCGCCGAGCGCTTCGGCGATCTGCAGGCCAAGCCCGCGCGAACCGCCGGTGATCAGCGCGGTACGGCCCTTCAGGTCAAACAGTTGCTGGATGGTACGCATGGTTCGGTTCCTTGATGATGCTCGATGTTCGGGAAATAAGCGGCGCTGGTCAGAACCAGGCGTCCTGCATGTCCAGCGTGGTGCGGTCCAGCGTGGCCAGCAGGTCGAGCTGCGGACCGACTTTCGGCAGTTCCCAGCGCGAGAAGTACGCCGCCGCGGCCAGCTTGCCGCGATAGAAGGCCTCGTCCTCGCCGCTGGCGCCGCGCGCCAGCGCGGCTTGCGCCACCAGCGCCTGCTCCAGCCAGATCCAGGCCACCACAACGTGGCCGAAGGCCTCGAGGTAGATGCTGGCGTTGGCCAGCGTCACGTTGGCGTCGCCGGCGCTCCAGAGCACCTTGGTGACCTCCGCAAGGCGCGTTGCGGCGGCGCCGAGGGCACGGGCCTCGCTGGCCAGCGCCGCGTCGCCGCTGGACAAGGCGCGCTCGCACGTCGCCTGCACACGCTCGCCCAGCAGGCGGAATGCGGCCCCCTCCTTCATCACCACCTTGCGGCCCAGCAGGTCCAGGCCCTGGATGCCGTGCGTGCCTTCGTGGATCGGGTTCAGGCGGTTGTCGCGGTAGAACTGCTCGACGTTGTATTCGCGGGTATAGCCGTAGCCGCCATGCACCTGGATGGCCAGGCTGTTCGCTTCCAGGCACCACTGCGACGGCCAGCTCTTGGCGATCGGGGTCAGGATGTCCAGCAGCAGCGACAGCCGCTCGTGCGTGGCCGTATCCCCGGCAGTCTGCGCGGCACGCTCTTCGTCGACCAGCTTCGCGCAGTACAGGTTCAGCGCCAGGCCGCCCTCCACGTAGCTCTTCTGTGCCAGCAGCATGCGGCGAATATCCGCGTGCTCGACCAGCTTGACCTGCGGGCTGGCGGGATCCTTGCCGCCGGGGCCGACCGGGCGGCCCTGCGGACGGTTGCGCGCATAGTCGAGCGCGTGCAGGTAGCCGGTGTAGCCGAGCGTCACCGCGCCCAGGCCCACGCCGATGCGGGCCTCGTTCATCATGTGGAACATGCAGGCCAGGCCCTTGCCGGCCTCGCCGACCAGGTAGCCGATCGCGCCGGCCTTGCCGCCGGGCTGGTACTTCATGCCCTCGCCGAAGTTCAGCAGGCAGTTGGTGGTGCCGCGATAGCCCATCTTGTGGTTCAGGCCCGCCAGCACCACGTCGTTGTGCTCGCCGAGCGAGCCATCGGCATTGACCAGGTACTTGGGCACGATGAACAGCGAGATGCCCTTCACGCCCGGCACGAGCTTGCCATCCGGTCCCGGAATCTTGGCCAGCACCAGGTGGACGATGTTCTCCGACAACTCATGCTCGCCGGCCGAGATCCACATCTTGTTGCCGCGCAGCCGGTATTGCGCGCCCAGCGTCGATTCGCCTTCATACTCGGCGCGCGTGGTCACGTCGGACAGCGACGAACCTGCCTGCGGCTCCGACAGGCACATGGTGCCGAAGAAACGGCCTTCCATCTCCGGCTTGACGAAGGTCTCGATCTGCGCGGGCGTGCCGTGCGTCAGCAGCAGATTGGCATTGCCGATGGTCAGGAACGGGTAGGAACTCGTGCCGACGTTGGCGGCCTTGAAATAGGCGAAGCCGGCCTTCTCGACCAGCACCGGCAGCTGCATGCCGCCCAGTTCGTAGTCCTGCCCGGCGGCCATCAGGCCGGCCTCGCAGAAGGCCTTCAGCGCCGTACTGACCTCGGGGATGATGGTAACGGTCTCGCCGTCGAACTCCGGTTCGTGCTGGTCGTTCTTCTTGTTGTGCGGCGCGAACAGGTCGGTGGCGATCTTCTCGCAGGTGTCCAGCGCCGCGTCGAAGGTCTCGCGCGAGTGGTCGGCGTAGCGAGGAATATGGCTCAGCTCTTCGGCCTTGAGCCATTCGTACAGGACGAAATTCAGGTCACGGCGGGAAAGGATCAGCGACATGGTGTCTCCATGCGGCGCGCTGCGTGGCGTACCGCAAATTCTTTACCTTCTTGTGCAAACCGACCGGGTATTGAAGCACCGTATGGGTGCTCCCTCTCCCACTTGCGGGAGAGGGTTGGGGTGAGGGCCGGGCGGTACTACGAAGTACAGGATGGTGGTATGCCACCGCCTGCCCTCACCCCTTGCCCCTCTCCCGCAAGCGGGAGAGGGGAGCAAACCGGCAGCGTGCCGGTTTTGTCGGCAGTTACAGCACTTCGAACAGACCTGCCGCGCCCTGGCCGCCGCCGATGCACATGGTAACCACCACGTACTTCACGCCACGGCGCTTGCCTTCAATCAGCGCATGCCCGACCAGGCGGGCGCCCGACACGCCGTACGGGTGGCCCACGGCGATCGCGCCACCGTTCACGTTCAGGCGATCCATCGGGATGCCCAGCTTGTCGGCGCAATACAGCACCTGCACGGCGAAGGCTTCGTTCAGTTCCCACAGGCCGATGTCATCGACCTTCAGGCCGGCCTTCTTCAGCAGCTTGGGCACCGCGAACACCGGGCCGATGCCCATTTCATCGGGCTCGCAACCGGCCACGGCAAAGCCGCGGAACACGCCCAGCGGCTGCAGGCCCTTGGCGGCGGCGACGCGCGCATTCATCACCACGGCTGCCGAGGCGCCGTCCGAGAATTGCGATGCATTGCCGGCGGTGACCACGCCACCCGGCACTGCGGTGCGGATCTTCGACACGGCTTCCAGCGTGGTGTCACCGCGGATGCCTTCGTCGCGGTCCAGGGTCACTTCCTTCGTGACCAGCTGGCCCGTGGACTTGTCGGCCACGCCCGCGAGCACGGTGATCGGCACGATCTCGTCCTTGAACTTGCCGGCTTCCTGGGCGGCGGCGGCGCGTTGCTGGCTGCGCACGCCGTATTCGTCCTGGCGATCCTTCGAGATGTTGTAGCGCTTGGCCACGTTCTCGGCGGTCTGAAGCATGTTCCAGTAGATTTCCGGCTTGTTCTTGACCAGCCACGGATCTGCGATCATGTGGCGGTTCATTTCCTGCTGCACGCAGGAGATGCTCTCCACGCCGCCGGCCACGAAGATGTCGCCTTCATCGGCGATCACGCGCTGCGCGGCCATGGCGATGGTCTGCAGGCCGGACGAGCAGAAGCGGTTCACGGTCGCACCCGGCACGGTGACCGGGCAGCCGGCGCGCAGTGCGATCTGGCGCGCGATGTTGGAGCCGGTGGCGCCTTCGGGGTTGGCGCAGCCCATCAGCACGTCTTCCACTTCGCCGGCTTCGATCCTGGCGCGCGCGATGGCGTGCTCGACGGCATGGCCGCCCAGCGTCGCGCCATGGGTCATGTTGAACGCGCCCTTCCAGCTCTTGGCCAGCCCGGTGCGGGCGGTGGATACGATGACTGCCTCGTTCATGTCTTGCTCCTCGGAATCTTGGTGTCTTTCAGTTCGGTTGGTTCGGTTCAGCCTCTGGCTTGCAGCAGTTCGGCCGACTGGATGCGCTTCACGCCGGCAGCGGCGAGGTCCTTCCACGCTTGCGCCAGCGACCCGTTCAGGTCGATAGCGCGGCAGGCATCCTCGATCAGCACGGCTTCGAAACCCGCGGCGCGCGCGTCGAGCGCGCTCCACGCCACGCAGTAGTCGGTCGCCAGCCCGGCCAGGAACACGCGCTTCACGCCGTGCTCGCGCAGGTAGCCCGCCAGTCCGGTGCGCGTGCTGCGGTCCGCCTCCAGGAAGGCGGAGTAGCTGTCCACGCCGGTGTGGTGGCCCTTGCGGATCACCAGCCTGGCATGGGGCACGTCGAGCCCGGCATGGAAGGCCGCACCCGGCGTGTCCTGCACGCAGTGGACCGGCCACAGCACCTGCTGGCCGTACGGCAGCGCGAGCATCTGGAACGGCTCGGCGCCGGCATGGTTGGCGGCGAACGAGACATGGTCCGCCGGGTGCCAGTCCTGCGTCAGCACCACGTGCGCAAACTCACGCGCCAGCCGGTTGATCACAGGCACGACCTCGTCGCCATGCGGCACGGCAAGCGCGCCGCCGGGCATGAAGTCGTTCTGCACATCGATCACCAGCAGGCAATCATCCGGACCGGGTCTCATGTTCGCCTCCGTCAGCCTTGCTGCGGCCCGGGCCTCAGTCGTTGAAGCCCTTGCCTTCGTCCGCCAGCTTCTGCAGCAGCGGTGCCACTTGCCAGGCCTCGCCGTGGTAGCCCTTGGCGTACTTCTTCATGGCCAGTGCCACGTTGTAGAGGCCAACCTGGTCGGCGTACAGCATCGGGCCGCCGCGGAACAGCGGGAAGCCGTAGCCGGTCAGATACACCATGTCGATATCCGAGGCCTTCGACGCGATGCCTTCTTCCAGGATCTTCGCGCCTTCGTTGACCAGCGCGAACACCAGGCGCTCGACGATTTCCTCGTCGGAAATCTTGCGGCGCGTGATGCCCAGGTCCTTCGAATGCTGCACGATCATGTCGTTGACCTGCGGGTTCGGGTACGGCTTGCGGTCGCCCGCCTTGTAGTCGTACCAGCCGGCGCCGGTCTTCTGGCCATAGCGGCCCATTTCGCACAGCAGGTCGGCGGTCTTCGAGTACTGGATGTCCGGCTTGTCCACAGCGCGGCGCTTGCGGATGGCCCAGCCGATGTCGTTGCCGGCCAGGTCGCCCATGCGGAACGGGCCCATGGCGAAACCGAACTTCTCGATGGCCTTGTCCACCTGTTCCGGCAGCGCGCCTTCGTCGAGCAGGTAGCCGGCCTGGCGGCTGTACTGCTCGATCATACGGTTGCCGATGAAGCCGTCGCACACGCCCGACACCACGGCGGTCTTCTTGATCTTCTTGCCGATCGCCATCACGGTGGCCAGCACGTCCTTGCCGGTCTTGGCGCCGCGCACGACTTCGAGCAGCTTCATCACGTTGGCCGGGCTGAAGAAGTGCATGCCGACCACGTCCTGCGGACGCGTGGTGAACGAGGCGATCTTGTCCACGTCGAGCGTCGAGGTGTTCGACGCCAGGATCGCGCCCTGCTTCATCACTTCGTCCAGCTTCTTGAAGACGATTTCCTTGACGCCCATCTCTTCGAACACGGCCTCGATGACGAGGTCGGCGTCCTTGATGTCGTCATAGGACAGCGTGGTCGACAGCAGGCCCATGCGCTGCTCGACCTTCTCCTGCGTCAGCTTGCCCTTCTTGGCGCTGTTCTCGTAGTTCTTGCGGATGATGCCCACGCCGCGGTCCAGCGCTTCCTGCTTGGTTTCCAGGATCGTGACCGGAATGCCGGCGTTCAGGAAGTTCATGCTGATGCCGCCACCCATGGTGCCGGCGCCGATCACGGCGATCTTTTCGATCTTGCGGACCGGCGTGTCCGACGGCACGTCGGGGATCTTGCTGGCGGCGCGCTCGCCGAAGAACGCATGGCGCAGTGCGCGCGATTCCGGCGTCGTCACCAGGTACAGGAAGCCATCGCGCTCTTCCTTCAGGCCCTGCTCGAACGGCTTGAGCGAACCGGCCACGGCTTCCAGGCACTTCAGGGGCGCCGGGAAGTTCTTGGCCATGGCGGCCACGGTGTTCCTGGCGAAGCCGAGGAAGCCTTCCGGGTTCTCGTGGCGGACCTTCAGGTCGCGCACCTTCGGATACGGGCCGGGCGCCGCGGCAACGCTCTGGGCGAACTTGACCGCTGCGGGCAGCACGTCGCCATCGACGATCTCGTCGAACAGCTTGGTGCCGGCAAACTTCTCGGACGGCACGGCGGTGCCCGAGACGATCATGTTCGCGGCCGCTTCCAGGCCGATCACGCGCGGCAGGCGCTGCGTGCCGCCGGCGCCGGGCAGCAGGCCCAGCTTCACTTCCGGCAGCGCGATCTGCGCACCCTTCGCGGCCACACGGTAGTTGCAGCCCAGGGCCAGTTCCAGGCCGCCGCCCATTGCCACCGAATGGACCGCGGCCACCACCGGCTTGGACGAACCCTCGATCACGCGGATCACCGAATGCAGCGTCGGTTCCTGCGTGGCCTTGGGCGTGTTGAATTCACGGATATCGGCACCGCCCGAGAATGCCTTGCCGGCGCCGGTAATGACGATGGCCTTGACGGCCGCATCGTCCAGCGCACGGGTCATGCCATCGACGATGCCAAGCCGGGTGCTGTGACCCAGGCCGTTGACAGGAGGATTGTCGAGCGTGATGACGGCTACGCCGTCCTGAACCTGATACTGCGCTGTCATGCTGGTTCCTTTGGTGTCTTGGGTTGTCTCGGGATTCGAATTCTCGAATATGGTTCTTTGCTGCATTGCCGGCCTGTTTCGACCGTTCCACGATCCGCGGCCGAAACCGCGATGAAAGGGTAAACCCTCCGCATTCCCTCGCCTGACAAGCATTTCAGCCGACGGGCGAAACACAGCATACACAAAATAGCACGGTCGTTCAATTTTAATTTTTCGGCTATTTGGCCATCATGCGCGCCCTTTATTCCCGCCCTTCGCCGCATGCATGGGTCCACCGTCCCATACCCGGAGAAAACCCTTGTCCAGCCAAGCATTTGCGGAATAACCCATGGCGGCCACCGCACTTTCGCGAAGTCAACGCTGCGGATCAAGGCCAGTATGCGACTTAATTTGAGCTCGGCGGGCGATTCTCCAAAAAAGACAGGTTAGACTCCCGGCTTTTCATTTTTCGGCCCCGGATCTCCAGAAGAGGCCCGGGCAGGCGAAGTTCCAGCGACCCTGATGTCTTCCCACTCCCACCCTCATCCGCACCAGCATCCGGTCGTCGAACATGACGACCTCCAGCGCAAGCTCAAGGCGCGCCATCTCACCATGATCGCCATCGGCGGCGCCGTCGGCACGGGGCTGTTCGTCGCCTCGGGCGCATCGATCGCGCAGGCCGGTCCTGGCGGCGCCCTGCTGATGTATGCGCTGCTCGGTTTCATGGTGTACTGCCTGATGACCAGCCTGGGCGAACTGGCCGTCCACATGCCCGTGGCCGGCTCCTTCGTTACCTACAGTGCGCTCTATGTCGACGAAGGCTTCGGCTTTGCGCTTGGCTGGAACTACTGGTTCAGCCTGGCCGTGACCATTGCCGTCGAACTCACGGCGGCGCAGCTCGTGATGCAGTACTGGTTTCCCGGCATGCCTGGCGTGGCGTGGAGCGCGGGTTTCCTGCTGCTGATGTTCGCGCTCAACGCGTTTTCGGTGCGCGGCTTCGGCGAGGCCGAGTACTGGTTCGCGCTGATCAAGGTGATCACGGTCATCGTGTTCCTGGGCGTGGGCCTGCTGATGATCTTCGGCATCATGAAAGACGGGCCGCAATCCGGCTGGCACAACTTCACCATCGGCGACGCGCCGTTCGTAGGCGGCATACCGGCCATGATCGGCGTGGCGATGATCGCGGGCTTCTCGTTCCAGGGCACCGAAACCGTCGGTGTGGCAGCAGGCGAGGCAGAGAATCCCGCCCAGACCATCCCGCGCGCGATCCGCCAGACCTTCTGGCGCATCCTGCTGTTCTATGTGATCGCCATCCTGATCATCGGCGTGCTGATTCCCTATACGGACCCGAACCTGCTGCGCAATGATGTCACCGACGTCGGCGTGAGCCCGTTCGCGCTGGTGTTCCGCCACGCCGGGCTGGCCTTTGCCGCGGGCCTGATGAATGCGGTGGTGCTGACCGCCCTGCTGTCGGCCGGCACGTCGAGCATGTATGTCTCCACGCGCATTCTCTATGGCCTTGCCGTCAGCGGCCGCGCGCCGCGCTGGCTCGGCAAGCTGACCGTGAGCGGCGTGCCGTTCAATGCGCTGCTGGTCACCACCGCCATCGGCGCGCTGTGCTTCTTCAGCTCGCTGTTTGGCGACAAGGCCGTGTATCTGTGGCTGCTGAACACCTCCGCAATGACCGGCTTCTTCGCCTGGTTCGGCATCGCCGTCAGCCACTATCGCTTCCGCCGCGGGCTGGTCTACCAGGGCTATGACGTCAACGCGCTGGCCTACCGTTCGCCGCTGTATCCGTTCGGGCCCGTCTTCGCCGGGGTGCTTTGCCTCGTCATCGTGGCCGGACAGAACTATCAGGCCTTTGCGGATATTCCGAACCGCTGGCCCGAGATCATCGCCACCTATATCGGCGTGCCGGTGTTCCTGGCGCTGTGGCTCGGTTACCGCATCGTCAGGAAGACGCGCCTGATCGACTATGAGGATATGCCGTTCGAATTGCCAAAGCGCGCAGTGCACGCCGACAAGCAGACGGTGCATGCGTGAAACCTGGCGCGGCCGCTCCCGGCCGCGGCCAGCATCGCTACACCTCCAGCCACTCCTTGCGCACCTGCGCATTCGCCTTCAACTCGGTCGGCGTGCCCTCGAACACGATGTGCCCGTGGCCCATCACGTACACCCGCTGCGAGATATCCAGGGCAATGGCCAGCTTCTGCTCGATCAGCAGCACCGATACGCCGCGCTCCTTCAGCGTCTTGAGGTAGTCGCCCACCAGCGTCACGATCATCGGCGCGAGGCCCTCGGTCGGCTCGTCGATCAGGATCAGGTCGGGGTCGCCCATCAGCGTGCGGCACAGCGTCAGCATCTGCTGCTCGCCGCCTGACAATACGCCCGCCGCGGTGTTCTCGCGCTCCTTCAGGCGCGGGAACATCTTGAACATGTCGTTGATGGACCAGCGTGGCGTCGCTTGGCGCGGATTGCGCTTCTCGCCGAGCAACAGGTTCTGGCGCACCGTCAGCGTCGGGAAGATATCGCGGTTCTCCGGCACATAGCCGATGCCGAGGTGGGCGATCTCGAAAGTGCGGCGCCCCAGGATCTCCTCGTCGCGAAAGCGCACCGATCCCTCCGCCTTGACCATGCCGAGGATGGCCTTGGCCATGGTCGAGCGCCCCACGCCGTTGCGCCCGAGCAGCGCGACGATCTCGCCTTCGTCGATATGCGCGTCCACGCCGTGGAGGATGTGGCTCTTGCCGTAGTAGGCGTGCAGCCCGGTTACGTCCAGCATGCGCTTTGCCATCAGTGCGCTCCTTCGGTGGCGCCTTCCGTGGCACCTTCGTCCAGCGTGGTACCCAGGTAAGCCTCCTTGACCTTGCGGTTGTTGCGGATGGCCTGCGGCGTATCGGTGGCGATCACCTCGCCGTAGACCAGCACCGAGATGCGGTCGGCCAGCCCGAACACCACGCTCATGTCGTGCTCGACCATCACCAGCGTCTTGCCCGCGGTGACCTTGCGGATCAGCTCGACCGCGTGGTCCGATTCCGAGCGGCTCATGCCAGCCGTGGGCTCGTCGAGCAGGATCACGTCGGCGCCGCCGGCGATGGTGATGCCGATTTCCAGCGCACGCTGCTCCGCGTACGTCAGCAGCCCGGCCTGCGAGTCGCGCCGATGCTGCATGCCGATCAGTTCCAGCACCTCCTCGGCGCGCTCGCGCGCGTCGCGCAGCGCCGACAGGCGGTGCCAGAACGAGTACTTGTACCCGAGCGACCACAGCACCGCGCAGCGCAGGTTCTCGAATACCGACAGGCGGTGGAAGATATTGGTGATCTGGAAGCTGCGCGACAGCCCCATGCGGTTGATGGCAAACGGCTGCAGCCCGCCGATTTCCTGTCCGTTCAGGCGCACCGAGCCGGTGGTCGGCGCAAACCGTCCCGAGATCAGGTTGAACGTTGTCGACTTGCCCGCGCCGTTGGGCCCGATCAGCGCGTGGCGCTCGCCCTTGCCAATGGTCAGGTTCACGCCGCGGATGATTTCCGTCTGGCCGAACTTCTTGCGTACATCGGTCAGTTCCAGTGCCGCTGTCATGCCCTGCCTCCCGCGATTTCCCCTTGCACCTTGTCCCATGCGGCGCGCACGCGCGCTGCCGCCATGCGCCAGGCCAGCAGCCCCGCCACCCACAGCACGGCCGCGACTGCCCACGGCACCGGCGTGCCCGCATCGAAGCCGATGCCGAACAGCGACATGTCGGTACCGTTGGCGCTGTCCACCTGGACCTTGTAGACCAGTTCCACGGTCAGGATCATGGCCGCCAGCAGCACTACGCCCGCCGCCGCCGCACGCCCGTAGGACGGCAGCATCTGCCTGAACTTGCCTTTCACCACCAGCGGCATCTGCATCAGCAGCAGGCTGGCAATGCCGCCCGGCACGAACATCACCATCAGCACGAAGAACAGGCCCAGGTACAGCAGCCACGCCTTGGTCAGGTCCGACAGTGCCACGGCAAACAGCATGAAAACCACCGCGCCAATGACAGGCCCGAAGAACACACCCGCACCGCCGATGAACGCCGCCAGCAACACGCCGCCGGAGCGCACCGCGCTGACGTTCTCGGCCGAGACGATCTCGAAATTGATCGCCGACAGCGCACCGGAGATGCCTGCGAAGAATGCCGACAGGATCAGCACCAGATAACGCACGCGCTGCGTGTTGTAGCCGATGAACTCGACGCGCTCCGGGTTGTCGCGCACCGCATTGGCGATGCGGCCGAGCGGCGTCTGCGTCCATGCGTACATGGCCACCATCGACACCAGGCACCATGCGGCGATCAGGTAGTACACCTGGCGCCCCGGACCGAAGGTGATGCCGAGGAACGGGTCGCCCACCACGCGGTTGGTCGAGATGCCGCCTTCGCCGCCGAAGAACTCCGGGAACATCAGCGAGCTGGCGAACACCATCTCGCCGATGCCCATGGTGATCATGGCGAAGGTGGTGCCCGACTTCTTGGTGGTCACATAGCCGAACAGCACGCCGAAGAAGGCGCCGGCCATGCCGCCCACCAGCGGCAGCATCGACACCGGCAGCCAGACCTTGCCCGCGCCCGCCATATTGAGTACATGCACGGCAATGAAGGCACCCAGCCCCGAGTACACCGCATGACCGAACGACAGCATGCCAGTCTGCCCGAGCAGCATGTTGTACGACAGCGCGAAGATGATCATGATGCCCATCTGCGACATCAGCGTGATCGCGAACCCGCCACTGAAGATCAGCGGCAGCACCAGCATCACCAGCACGGTCAGGCTCCAGATCAGCCAGCGCGCGAGGTTCAGCGGCTTGTAGTGCACGGTACGGCCGGTTACGACCGCTTCACGGCGTGGTTCCATCGTCGATTCGATTCTCATGGCTCAGCTCTCCCGGGTTCCCATCAGGCCGCGCGGCCGGAAGATCAGCATCAGCACCAGCAGCAGGTACGGCAGCACCGGCGCCACCTGGGCCACGGTGAGCTTCCACAGCGAATAGAACGGCGTGGTGTCGCTCACGGCCAGGCCAATGCTGTTGAACAGGCCGGCCAGCGAGGCATCGATGGTCACCGCGAAGGTTTGCAGCACGCCGATCAGGATGGACGCGATAAACGCTCCCACCAGCGAGCCCATGCCGCCCACCACCGCCACCACGAAGACGATCGAGCCGACCGCCGCCGCCATCGACGGCTCGGTGACAAAGGCGTTGCCGCCGATGACGCCCGCCAAGCCCGCCAGCGCGGCGCCGCCGCCGAACACCATCATGAACACGCGCGGCACGTTGTGGCCGAGCGCCTCGACCATCTCCGGGTGCGTCAGCGCGGCCTGGATCACCAGGCCGATGCGCGTGCGCGTCAGCACGAGATAGATCGCCACCAGCATGCCCAGCGAGACCAGCATCATGAAGGCGCGGTACTTGGGGAACGACGACGTGAACACCGTAAACAGCGGCCCGTCGAGTTCGGCCGGGATGCGGTATGGCACGGCGGCCAGGCCCCACACGAGCTTGACGCCTTCCTCGATCAGGTAGGCCAGCCCGAACGTGAACAGCAGCTCGGCCACGTGTCCGTACTTGTGCACGGTGCGCAGGCCGAAGCGTTCCACCAGCGCGCCGGCACATGCCACCAGCAGCGGCGCCAGGATCAGCGCGGGCCAGAACCCGATCTTGCTGGCGACGGTATAGGCGAAGTAGGCCCCGAGCATGTAGAAGCTGGCGTGCGCGAAATTGAGCACGCCCATCATGCTGAAGATCAGGGTGAGGCCTGAAGAGAGCATGAACAACAGCAGCCCGTAGCTGATGCCGTTCAACAGGGAGATGACGAAGAATTCCACAACTTATCCTTCAATCCGGCTGCGCGGCGGCGCAGCCATCCGGTTTGACAAGGGTGAGCGCCATCCTGCCGCGCCCATGCGGTGCGCGGACGCTCCCCGGTTTCGACCGAAAGTATGCAGGATCGGGCGGCCGGCTTTTTATGCTGCCGGCCGGCCCGCCGTGGGCAGGATCAGCCCGGCCGCTTCATCTGGCAGGAAGTCGGCTGCGCCGCGACGTACTGGTCCATCAGCGCATTGGTCTTCCAGCCGTAGCCGGTGTTCTCCTGGTCGTACTTGACGTCCTTGCCGTTGACCTTGGTCCAGGTGGCCACCACCAGCGACTGCTGGGCCTGGTGGTCGGTGTTGCGCATCTCGACCGGGCCGTTCATGCTGTCCACCTTGATGCCCTCCATGGCCTTGGCGACCTTGACCGGATCGGTGGAGTTGGTGGTCTTGACGGCCTTGGCCAGCATGGCCACGCCGGTGTAGGCGGCCATCACGTAGAAGTCGTCGTTGTACTTCTTCTTGTAGCCCTCGATGATGTCGGCGCCCTTGAAGCCCTCGTTGTTCGGGTTGTAGTAGCCGACGTACTTGACGTGCTCGGCGCCGGCGGAGCCCATGGCCGTCGGCACGCCGGTGGTGCCGGCGTAGTACGTGTAGTAGTTGGTGGTCAGGCCGGCATCCTTGCCCGCCTTGATCAGCAGCGCGAGATCGCTGCCCCAGTTGCCCGTGATCACGGTATCGGCGCCGGAGGCCTTGATCTTGGCCGCGTACGGCGCGAAGTCCTTCACCTGGGCGAGCGGGTGCAGGTCCTCGCCGACGATCTGGATGTCGGGACGCTTGCGCTTCAGGTAGTCCTTGGCTGCGCGCGCCACCTGGTGGCCGAACGAGTAGTTCTGGTTGATCAGGTAGACCTTCTTGACGTTGGGGTCCTTGGCCAGGTACGTGGTCAGGGCCTCCATCTTCATGTCGGAATTGGCGTCGAGCCGGAAATGCCAGTAGTTGCACTTGCTGTTGGTCATGTCCGGGTCCACCGCGGCGTAGTTCAGGTAGACGATTTCCTTGCCCGGATTGCGCTCATTGTGCTTGGCCACTGCGTCTTCCAGCGCCATGCCCACCGACGAGCCGTTGCCCTGCACGATGTAGCGGATGCCCTGGTCGGCCACTTGCTTCAGGATGGTCAGGCTTTCCTGCGGCGACAGCTTGTTGTCGAAGCCCACCACCTCGAACTTGTGGGCACCGCCCCACCCCTTCTGGTTGGCCACCTCGGCCACATACTGCCAGCTCTTGAGCTGGTTCTGTCCAACGGGGGCCATGAGCCCCGAGAGCGGATCGATGAAGGCGATCTTCACCGTATCCGCGAGTGCCGTGCCCGAAACCAGCGCAGAACCCAGTGCCGCGAACGCGGCCACGCCGGCCACCAGCGGACGCATTTTGGTCATACCTGTCTCCTTCACTCTTGTCGTTGGCTTGTCATCGATTGCGGCTTGCCGGGAGAATCCTCGAGCGCTCTGCACGCATCCCGCCGGCCGCCCCGCCGTCGCCGTGCCGCAAGCTGGCACGGCGTGGCGGATGCCCATTCCCGCCTCAGGCTGTCGGCAGGCGGTAGTCCTTGAACTGCTCGCGCAGCTTGAGCTTCTGCATCTTGCCGGTGGCGGTCAGCGGGATTTCGCTGACGAAGGCCACGTCGTCCGGAATCCACCACTTGGCGACCTTGCCTTCGAAGAACTTCAGCAGTTCCTCCTTGCTGACTTCGGCATTGGGCTTCTTCACCACCACGAGCAGCGGACGCTCGTCCCACTTCGGGTGGTACACGGAAATGCAGGCAGCCATGTGCACGGCCGGATGGGCCGCGGCCACGTTCTCGATATCGATCGACGAAATCCACTCGCCGCCGGACTTGATCACGTCCTTGCTGCGGTCGGTGATCTGCATGTAGCCGTCGGGATCGATCGTGGCCACGTCGCCGGTCGGGAACCAGCCGTCGACGAGCGGGTTGGCGTCATTGCGGAAATAGCGCTCGATGATCCAGGGACCGCGCACCAACAGGTCGCCGAAGGCCTTGCCGTCCCAGGGCAGCTCCTGGCCGTCGCCATCGACAATCTTCATATCCACGCCAAACAGCACGCGGCCCTGCTTCTCAAGGACCTTCTGGCACGCCTCCTCGGAGAGCGCCTCGTGCTTGGCCAGCAGCTTGCAGGTGGTGCCCAGCGGCGACATCTCGGTCATGCCCCAGCCGTGGATGACCTCGACATCCAGGGCCCGCAGCGCGCGGATCATTGCCGGTGGCACCGCCGACCCGCCGATCACGGTACGGCGGAAGGTGGAGAACTTCAGGTTGTTGGCCTGCACATGCTGCAGCAGGCCCAGCCATACCGTCGGCACGCCGGCGGAGAAGGTCACCTTTTCCTGTTCGAACAACTCGTACAGGGAAGCGCCATCCAGCTTGGGGCCCGGCAACACGAGCTTCGCACCGACCAGCGGCACCGAATATGGCAGGCCCCAGGCGTTGACGTGGAACATCGGGACCACTGGCAGGATCACGTCACGCGCCGAGCAGCCCAGTGCATCCGGCAACGCCGAAGCATAGGAATGCAGAACGGTGGAGCGATGCGAGTACAAGGCGCCCTTCGGGTTGCCCGTCGTGCCGGACGTGTAGCACAGGCTCGACGCGATGCCCTCGTCGAACTGCGGCCATTCGTAGTTGCCGTCCTGGGCGTCGATCAGTTCTTCGTAGCAAAGAAGCGGCACCTTGAATTCGGCCGGCATGTGGGCGCGGTCGCTCATCAGTACCCAGCCCTTCACGTTCGGGCAATGCGGCGCGATACCTTCCACCAGCGGCAGGAAGGTCAGGTCGAAGAAGACGTACCCGTCTTCGGCGTGGTTGACGATATAGGCGATCTGCTCCGGAAACAGGCGCGGATTGATCGTGTGGCAGACCGCGCCCATGCCGGACACGCCGTAGTAGATCTCGAGGTGGCGATAGCCATTCCAGGCCAGGGTGCCGACGCGGTCGCCCTGCTTCACGCCGAGCGCGCCGAGCGCCTGGGCCAGCTTGCGGGCGCGCAGCTCGCAGTCGCGATAGGTATAGCGGTGAAGGTCGCCTTCGGTGCGTCGCGAGACGATTTCGGTGCCGCCGTAGTAGCGGGCAGCGTGCTTGATGATCGAGGAAATGAGCAGCGGCGCGCTCATCATTTGACCCATCAATGCCATGAAACAGTCTCCTGAATTTTAGGGATTTCCGTCTGAAAACGAACAATCGTTCTATTTTTTGGCGATTGTTCCCACACCTTGGATCAACGTCAACGGGATTCCGTTGTGCACTGCCCTTCATGCACCGGATTCATCGACGCAATCAATGGGAAGAACATTGCGTGTGATAAGGCAGCCTGGAGGGCCCGGTCCGGATGTGGAAGTACAATACTGCGAGCCATGTTGCGCCTCAACATGTCGTTTTCCCTAGCACGCAAGCGCACTTCCGGGAGATTCGGCATGCCGGCGCTGCACTGCCCACACGCGGCGTTTACCCTATCCGTGCCTGAATCCGTCGCCGCGCGGCACCCCAGACAATGTCCGATACCGTCAATCAACCTTCCGTCCAACGCGATGTCTCCGGCAACGGTGCGACGTTCCGCGCGCCATTCCAGACCGAACCCGGATTTGCCGGCCTCGGCGAGCGCTTCTTCACGAAGCTGCGCCCCACGCCGCTGCCCTCGCCCTACCTGGTCAGCATCGCGCCGGCCGCCGCTGCCCTGCTGGGCATGCCGGCCGAGGCCCCGGCGCAGCCGGACTTCATTGAAGCGTTTGTCGGCAACAGCATTCCCGAATGGGCCGACCCGCTGGCCACTGTCTACTCGGGACATCAGTTCGGCGTGTGGGCGGGACAGCTTGGCGATGGCCGGGCAATCCGCCTCGCGCAGGCGCAGACCGATACCGGCCCGTGGGAGATCCAGCTCAAGGGTGCCGGACTCACGCCCTATTCGCGCATGGCCGACGGCCGCGCGGTGCTGCGCTCATCGATCCGCGAGTACCTGTGTTCCGAAGCCATGGCGGCACTTGGCGTGCCGACCACGCGCGCACTGAGCATCGTCGGCTCCGACGCGCCGGTGCGGCGCGAAACCATCGAGACCGCCGCGGTGGTGACGCGGCTTGCGCCCACGTTCATCCGCTTCGGGCACTTCGAACACTTTGCCGCACACGAGGACGTTGCCGCGCTGCGCCAGCTGGCCGATTTCGTCATCGACAACTTCATGCCGGCCTGCCGCGAGTCCGCCCAGCCCTACCAGGCCCTGCTGCGAGAGGTCTCGCTGCGCACGGCCGACATGGTGGCGCACTGGCAGGCGATCGGCTTTTGCCACGGCGTGATGAATACCGACAATATGTCGATCCTCGGCCTGACCATCGATTACGGCCCGTTCGGCTTCCTCGACGCGTTCGACGCCAACCACATCTGCAACCATTCGGACACGCAGGGCCGCTATGCGTACAGCCAGCAGCCGCAGGTCGCGTTCTGGAACCTGCATTGCCTGGCGCAGGCGCTGCTGCCCTTGTGGCTGGAGCCGGGCGCCGATGACACCGCGCGCGAAGACGCCGTGACGCAGGCGCGCGCAGCGCTGGACCCGTTTCGCGACCGCTACGCGATCGAATTCTTCCGCCACTACCGGGCCAAGCTCGGCCTGCGCATGCCGGCCGGTGGCGACAAGGAAGACGAGCCGCTGATGACCAGCCTGTTCCAGCTGCTGCATGCGCAGCGTGTGGACTACACCTTGTTCTGGCGCAACCTCGCCCACATCTCCTCTTTGGATGGCGCCAGCGACGCCCCGGTGCGCGACCTGTTCCTCGACCGTGCCGCCTGGGACGCCTGGGCGCAGGGTTACCGGGCCCGGCTGCAGGCGGAGCAATCCGACGACAGCGCCCGGCGCGCCGCCATGCTGGCAGTCAACCCCAAGTATGTGCTGCGCAACCATCTTGCCGAAACCGCCATCCGCCGCGCGCGGGAAAAGGACTTCAGCGAAGTGGACCGGCTGCTCGCCGTGCTGTCGCGTCCCTTCGACGAACAGCCGGAGTCGGAAGCCTACGCGGCGCTGCCGCCCGACTGGGCGTCCGGAATCGAGGTGAGCTGTTCGTCGTGATGTCGCCCGGACGCCGCCCGGCACGCCTTCCCGCACTGGTGTAAGGTTCGAACCACGGCCGCGACCAATGCGTGAGGCCGGCATGACACGCCAGCCCCCTACCGAAAGGATCCAGCATGACCACAAGCAAGACCGACGCCGAGTGGCGCCAGCAGCTTTCCGACATCGAATACCGCGTCACGCGCGAGGCCGCGACCGAACGCCCGTTCACGGGCCGCTACTGGGACCACTGGGACAGCGGCATCTACAAGTGCGTAGGCTGCGGCACTCCGCTGTTCGAATCGGCCACCAAGTTCGACGCCGGCTGCGGCTGGCCCAGCTACTTCCGGCCGATCAACGGCGAGGTGATCTCGGAGCACACCGACCACACGCACGGCATGGTACGCGTCGAGGTCCGCTGCAAGGAATGCGGCAGCCATCTCGGCCACGTATTCGAAGATGGCCCCGCACCGACCGGGCTTCGCTATTGCATCAACTCGGCTGCGTTAAAATTCGACGATCGCGACCCGGCTGAGCGCGACGGCTGACGCACACGCGCCCGGCCGCGCTGCCGGCCCGCGGGCCGGGCGCGGAGCCGGGCCCGCCAACCCTAGTTATTCCCATGAAATTCCTGTTCGACCTGTTTCCGGTCATCCTTTTCTTTGCCGCCTTCAAGCTGGCCGGCATCTACACCGCCACGGCAGTGGCCATCGGCGCCACGATCCTGCAGATCGGCTGGGTGTGGCTGCGCCACCGCAAGGTCGAACCGATGCAGTGGGTGAGCCTGCTGATCATCGGCGTGTTCGGCGGCGCCACCCTGGTGCTGCACAACGAGACCTTCATCAAGTGGAAGCCGACCGTGCTGTATTGGCTCTTCGCCGCGGCGCTGATCGGCTCGGTGATCGGCTGGCGCAAGAACCTGATCCGCGCCATGATGGAAAAGCAGGTCACGCTGCCCGATGCGGTATGGGGACGCCTGAACGCGGCATGGGCCGGCTTCTTCGCGGCCATGGGGCTGCTGAACCTGTATGTGGCCTTCCAGTTCTCCACGGACACCTGGGTGAACTTCAAGCTGTTCGGCAGCATGGGGCTGATGCTTGTCTTCATCATCGCGCAGAGCGTCTGGCTGTCGCGCCATATGCAGGAAAACACGCAGGACTGAGGCCTGCGCGAACATTGTCGGGGCCTGGGCCTCCGGGCCTCGCTCCAAGAATCCCTGAGGAACACAAATGGCAGCTGATCCCGCCACTATCGAGGCGATTCTGCGTGAAGCGCTTGCTCCAAGCCACCTGGTCGTGCGTGATGACAGCGCGTTGCATGCCGGCCATGCCGGCGCGGCATCTGGCGGTGGCCACTATGACGTGACCATCGTCAGCGAGCGCTTTACGGGCCACACCCGCGTTGCGCGGCACCGCATGGTGTATGATGCGCTGCGCGGTCTGTTCCCCACGCAGATCCACGCTTTGGCCGTGACCGCGTTCACCGATCAAGAATTTCAATCCCGCGAAACCTCACGCGGTTCTTCCAGCAACTCTCAGACCTGATTCCATGAAGACCACCGTCCTCTCGTTCAGCCTGGCGGCTGTGCTCGCTGCCGGCAGCCTGCCCGCAGCCGCCCAGAATGCCGCTGTCGTGAATGGCAAGGCCATTCCCTCGGCCAAGCTGGACAAGCTGATCGCCGGCACCGGCCAGCCCGACAACCCGGAGTTGCGGGATCGTGCGCGCAGCATGCTGATCGACCGCGAACTGCTGGTGCAGGAAGCCAACAAGCGAGGCCTGACGCAGCGTGACGACGTGCAGGAGCAGCTGGAGCAAGCGCGCCTGAACGTGCTGGCCGGCGCGGTGTTCGAGGACTATGTGAAGACCCACGGCGCCAGCGACGCCGAACTGCGCAAGCAGTACGACAAGATCAAGTCCCAGTTCGGCAATGGCAAGGAATACCACGTGCGCCACATCCTCGTGGCGAACGAAGCCGATGCCAAGGCCATCATCGCCAAGATCAAGGGCGGCGCCAAGTTCGAGGACCTGGCCAAGGCCTCATCCAAGGATCCGGGCTCCGCGGCCAACGGCGGCGACCTGGACTGGGCCAACAGCGGCAGCTACGTGCCGGAATTCTCGGCGGCCATGACCGGCCTGAAGAAGGGCCAGATGACCGATACGCCGGTCAAGACCCAGTTCGGCTGGCACATCATCGAACTCGTCGATGTTCGCGACGCCAAGATCCCGAGCTACGAAGAGGTCAAGCCCCAGCTGATGCAGATGATGATGGGCGACCAGAACTGGCAGCGCGAGCAGTTCCAGGCCATGATGAAGAACCTCAAGGACAAGGCTAAGATCCAGTAACGTTGCAGGCCGGTCCCCCCGCCGGGCTGCAGACTAGAAGGAAGCAGCAGCGTGGAGCCTCAGACCGGCTACTGGCAACTCTGGCATCTCACTTCGCGGGGCATGTGCTATTGCGCGCTTGCCTCGGCCTCGCTTGACGGCGCCGCCCCCGGGTGGCGCACCCTGCATCCCCATCTTCCGTTGCGGGACCGTTATGCCCCCGAGAAGACTCTGCGCGCCGTGGTAGCGTACCGGGAAGCACGCGGAGAAATCATTCCACCCGAAGGCATTGACAGCAGACGACTGCTGCATTTCGCCTATGCATCGTGGAGTTCGCGGCTGAAGGCGCCGCTGCAAGAGTAGCAACGCGCCCCCAGCCCGATCGTCGCCCCCCCCCCGGAACGCCACCTCCGCCACCTGCATCCTTGCGGCTGGATGCACCTGCCCTTCAGTTGTCGCGGTTCAGGATCTCCAGGGCAGCATTCGCATCGTCCAGCGAATCCAGAGCGAGGTAGGCGACGAACCGCGTACCGATCACGGAAGCCGAAAAGCCACGCAAATTGATGCCTCCCGTAGCGAGCTTCCGCGTCAGCTCGGCGGCAACACCGGGCTCGTTCGGTCCCATGATGTGCAGTGAATGCAAGCTGTTCGTGACATTGAAACCGACTTGCGCAGCCGTACGAATTTCCCTGTCAGACTGCAGCGGTGTCACGAACACCACGCCCTTTCCGGGTGCCTCCGGACTCCGGCGGGCAACGACGAACTGCAGGTCCGCGCCCGCGTCGCGCAGCGCCTCCAGCACCTCGGCCAGTCCGCCCGGCCGGTCTGGAATGGAGGCAGCCCACACATCCATCCGCTCGACGAGAAGATCCTTTGCCATCTCGCGTCCTCCAATGACATTGCCATTGAAATCTAGCTCATGGGCTGGCGAGGACAAGGCGAGGCGGAAGGCGCGGCGCCGGTCTGGCAACCGAGCTGTCGCAGACTTAATATGGATTTATCGTTTCCCGGGCCGCCGCCATGCCGCGGCAAGGCAGCCCGACGCCTTGAAGGGCCGGAAGTGGTACTGGCCGGATCAATGCCGTGGAAGGCCAGGAGATTGTGTTCAGGACCCACGCGTGCCGCGTCACGTGGAGTCCCCGCACCATCTGAAGGGGAACCGTCATGTCAGAAGACAAGTCACCACGCCATGCCGCGGAGCGGCGAGCGGCAGAAGTCTCCGAGGCGCAGATTGCGGTGCATTGGCCGGAAGAGGACTATTTCCCGCCACCGGCGCAGTTCATTGCCCAGGCCAATCTGACCGATCCACGCATCTTCGAACGATTCTCGCTCGAGCATTTTCCCGAGTGCTACAAGGAATTTGCCGACCTGCTGGACTGGTACAAGTACTGGGAGACCACGCTCGATGCCAGCAACCCGCCATTCTGGCGCTGGTTCGTCGGCGGCAGGATCAACGCCTGCCATAACTGCGTGGACCGCCATCTCGCCAGGAACAGGAACAAGACCGCCATCCACTTCGTGCCGGAGCCTGAGAACGAGACGGTGCATCACCTGACCTACCAGGAACTGTTTGTACGCGTCAATGAGCTTGCCGCCTGCCTGCGCGACGCCTTCGGCCTGAACGCAGGCGACCGCGTCACCCTCCATATGCCCATGGTGGCTGAACTGCCAATTACGATGCTGGCCTGCGCGCGGCTCGGGGTCATACACTCGCAGGTCTTCAGCGGGTTCAGCGGCAAGGCGTGCGCGGACCGCATCGTCGATTCCGAAAGCCGCCTGCTGATCACCATGGACGCCTACTGGCGCGGCGGCGAGTTGCTCGACCATAAGGAAAAAGCGGACATTGCGGCGACTGAGGCGGCCAGCGCCGGCCACCCGGTCGAGAGAGTCCTGATCTGGCAACGCTACCCGGGCAAGTACTCGAGCGGTGCCGCGCTCGCCAGGGGGCGCGACGTCATCGTCAACGAGGTGCTTGCAGATTTCCGCGGCAAGCGCGTAGAGCCCGCCCCGATGCCCGCCGAGGCGCCGCTGTTCCTGATGTACACCAGCGGTACCACCGGCCGCCCCAAGGGCTGCCAGCACTCCACCGGCGGCTACCTTTCCTACGTCGCGTGGACGTCAAAGTACATCCAGGACATCCACCCCGAGGACGTCTACTGGTGCATGGCCGATATCGGCTGGATCACGGGCCATTCCTATATCGTCTACGGCCCGCTCGCCCTCGCCGCCTCGTCGGTGGTCTACGAAGGCCTGCCCACCTGGCCCGATGCCGGCCGGCCATGGCGCATCGCGGAGTCCCTCGGCGTCAACATCTTCCACACCTCGCCCACCGCAATCCGCGCGCTGCGGCGCAACGGCCCCGACGAGCCCGCAAAGTACAACTACCATTTCAAACACATGACGACTGTGGGCGAGCCGATCGAGCCCGAGGTCTGGAAGTGGTACTACAGCACTGTGGGCAAGGGCGAGGCTGTCATCGTGGACACCTGGTGGCAGACCGAAAACGGCGGGTTCCTGTGCAGCACTGTGCCAGGCATCCATGCCATGAAGCCCGGCAGCGCGGGCCCCGGCATTCCGGGCATTCATCCGGTCATCTACGACGACGACAACAAGGAAGTGCCGATGGGCTCCGGCAAGGCCGGCAATATCTGCATCCGCAACCCCTGGCCTGGCGTGCTGCAGACGGTCTGGAAGGACCCTGACCGCTACGTGCAACAGTACTATGCGCGCTACTGCAAGAACTCCGACAGCAAGGATTGGCGCGACTGGCCCTATATGGCCGGGGACGGCGCCATGCAGGCCGCGGACGGCTACTTCCGCATCCTCGGCCGTATCGACGACGTGATCAACGTCGCCGGCCACCGCCTCGGCACCAAGGAAATCGAATCGGCTGCGCTGCTGGTGCCCGACGTCGCCGAAGCGGCGGTGGTGCCGGTTGCCGACCAGGTCAAGGGCAAGGTGCCCGACCTCTATGTCTCGCTGAAACCGGGCGTGGAGGCGTCCCCCAAGATCGCCAGCAAGGTCGCCGCCTCGGTGGTCTCGCAGATCGGCGCCATTGCACGGCCGCACCGTGTCGTGATCGTGCCCGACATGCCCAAGACCCGCTCTGGCAAGATCATGCGGCGCGTGCTGGCGGCCATCTCGAACAAGCAGGAACCGGGGGACGTATCCACGCTGGCCAATCCAGAAG
The DNA here is from genome assembly GCF_057798915.1 of Cupriavidus sp. 22TCCZM01-5. Classification (NCBI taxonomy): domain Bacteria; kingdom Pseudomonadati; phylum Pseudomonadota; class Betaproteobacteria; order Burkholderiales; family Burkholderiaceae; genus Cupriavidus; species Cupriavidus sp. 22TCCZM01-5. The sequence goes on along the minus strand of NZ_JBYOJR010000025.1, from coordinate 74,460 downwards.
TTGTCGAGAAGATCAAGAAACAGGCCGGCGGGCAGGACTGACGCCACAAAGGAACAAGCCCGCGCAAGGCGGGCTTGTTCAATGCACGAACGGCAAGCTGTGCAGCCTTACCCCACCCACTTGCGCGCGTTGCGGAACATCCGCATCCACGGGCTTGCCCCATCCGCCACCTGCTTCCAGGCATCCGGCGCCCAGCTCATGGTCGCGGCACGGAACACACGTTCCGGGTGCGGCATCAGCACGGTGAAGCGGCCATCGGTTGTCGTCACCGAGGTGATGCCGTCCGGCGAGCCGTTCGGGTTCAGCGGATAGGTCTGCGTGACCGCACCGTGGTTGTCCACAAACCGCAGCGCCACATTGGCCTGCCCGATATCGCCCTGCTGCGAGAAGTCGGCAAACCCTTCGCCGTGCGCGACGACGATCGGAATGCGGCTGCCTTCCATGCCGGCGAAGAAGACCGACGGCGACTGCTGCACTTCCACCGTGACGTAGCGCGCCTCGTACTGCTCCGACTGGTTGCGCGTGAACTTCGGCCACGCACCGGCGCCCGGGATGATCGGGGCCAAATTGCTCATCATCTGGCAGCCGTTGCACACGCCCAGCGCAAACGTGTCCTGGCGGTTGAAGAAGGCCGCGAACTGCTCGGCCATCTGCGCGTTGAACAGGATGGTCTTGGCCCAGCCCTCGCCGGCGCCCAGCACATCGCCGTAGCTGAAGCCGCCGCAGGCCACGAAGCCCTTGAAGTCTGCCAGGTTCGCGCGACCCGCGATCAGGTCGCTCATGTGGACATCGTGCGTGTCGAAACCCGCACGGTCCATGCTGTATGCCATCTCGATCTGCGAGTTGACGCCCTGCTCGCGCAGGATCGCCACGCGCGGACGCGCGCCGGTAGAAATGAACGGGGCTGCGATGTCCTCGGCCGGATCAAAAGTCAGCACCGGGCTGATGCCGGGGTCCGCCGCGTCCAGCAGGCGGTCGTATTCGCTGTCGGCACAGACCGGGTTGTCGCGCAGGCGCGCGATGCGCCAGCTGACCTCGCTCCAGTTGCGCTGCAGGTCCGTGCGCGAGGCGCCGAACACCTTCTTGGCGTCGCGATAGATCTCGATCTGGTCGGTCGCGTTGGGCTTGCCGATCACATGGCTGCATGCCGACAGGCCAGCTTCGCGCAGCACGGCGAACACCGTGTCGCGGTCCTGCAGGCGCACCTGCACCACCGCGCCCAGTTCTTCCGAGAACAGCGCGCGCAGGGTCTGGTCATTGCGGCGCTCGGCGATCTGCTGGGCCCAGTTCTTGGCATCGCCATAGTCCTGTTCCTGCTGCGGATCCAGCGCCAGCATGTCGACATTCAGCGAGATACCGCAGTGGCCGGCAAACGCCATTTCCGCCAGCGTGGCGACAAAGCCTCCATCGGAGCGGTCGTGGTACGCAAGCAGCTTGCCCTCGGCATTCAGGCGCTGGATCACATTGAAGAAGTTCTTCAGATCTTCCGCGCTGTCCACGTCCGGTGCGCTGTCGCCAACCTGCTGCGTGACCTGCGCCAGGATGCTGCCGCCCATGCGGTTCTTGCCGCGGCTGAGGTCGATGCCGATCAGCACCGTGTCGCCCGCGTCGGTACGCAGCTGCGGCGTCAGCGTGCGGTTCACGTCGTCCACCGCGGCGAACGCGGAGATGATCAGCGACACCGGCGCCACCACTTCCTTGGCCACGCCGTCGTCCTGCCACTTGGTGCGCATCGACAGCGAATCCTTGCCGACCGGGATGCTGATGCCGAGGGCCGGGCACAGTTCCATGCCGACCGCATGCACGGTGTCGTACAGCTTGGCGTCCTCGCCTTCCACGCCGCAGGCGGCCATCCAGTTGGCGGACAGCTTGACCTTGCCCAGGTCCTTGACCGGCGCCGCTGCCAGGTTGGTCAGCGCTTCACCGATCGCCATGCGGCCCGAGGCCGGGGCGTTGATGACGGCCAGCGGCGTGCGCTCGCCCATGGTCATCGCCTCGCCGGCATTGCCCTTGTAATCGAGCGTGGTCACGGCCACGTCGGCCACCGGCACCTGCCACGGGCCGACCATCTGGTCGCGCGCGTTCATGCCGCCCACGGTACGGTCGCCGATGCTGATCAGGAACGACTTGTTGGCCACGGTGGGGTGGCGCAGCACGTCGCGCACGGCCTGTTCCAGCGAGATGCCGGTGACGTCCACCGCCGGCAGTGCCTGCTCGACGCGCTTCACGTCGCGGTGCATGCGCGGCGGCTTGCCCAGCAGCACTTCCATCGGCATGTCGACCGTGTAGTGCTCCTTGAGCGCGGCGTCGACATGCGAATCGACCAGCTGCAGCTGCTTTTCCTCGGTGGCCACGCCCACTACGGCGAACGGCGAACGCTCGCGCTCGCACATGGCCTGGAACCTGGCGAAATTGTCCGGCGCGATGGCCAGCACGTAGCGCTCCTGCGATTCGTTGCACCAGATCTCGGCCGGCGACAGGCCCGACTCCTCCAGGTGCACCTTGCGCAGGTCGAAGCGCGCGCCGCGGCCGGCGCCGTCAACCACTTCGGGGAACGCGTTGGAAATGCCGCCCGCGCCAACGTCGTGGATCGACAGGATCGGGTTCTCGTCACCGAGCTGCCAGCACGCGTTGATCACTTCCTGCGCACGGCGCTCCATCTCGGGGTTGCCGCGCTGGACCGAATCGAAATCCAGGTCAGCGGTGTTGGTGCCGGTCGCCATCGAGCTGGCGGCGCCGCCGCCCATGCCGATGCGCATGCCCGGGCCACCGAGCTGAATCAGCAGCGTGCCGGCCGGCAGGTCGTTCTTGTGCGTGTGGCTGGCGTCGATATTGCCGATGCCGCCCGCGATCATGATGGGCTTGTGGTAACCACGCACGGTACCGCCCACGTTCTGCTCGTAGACGCGGAAGTAGCCGCCCAGGTTCGCGCGGCCGAATTCGTTGTTGAACGCGGCGCCGCCGAGCGGGCCTTCGATCATGATCTGCAGCGGCGAGGCGATGCGGTCCGGCTTGCCGGTCACGCCGGCCTTGTCGTCGGGGTTGCGGTGCGCCACCGGCTGGGCGGCGTCGCGATCGTTTTCCCACGACTCGACGGCCTCGGGCAGCATCAGGTTCGACACCGTGAAGCCAGTCAGGCCGGCCTTGGGCTTGGCGCCGCGGCCGGTCGCGCCCTCGTCGCGGATTTCACCGCCGGCGCCCGTGGAGGCACCCGGGAACGGCGAGATCGCGGTCGGGTGGTTGTGCGTCTCGACCTTCATCAGCGTATGGGTCAGCGCCTCGTGGCGGCCATACTTGTGGGCATCGCCGCGCGGGAACCAGCGTTCGGCCACGCCGCCTTCCATCACGGCAGAGTTATCCGAATAGGCCACGATCGAGCCCTGCGGATTGAGCTGGTGCGTGTTGCGGATCATCGCGAACAGCGACTTGTCCTGCTGCACGCCGTCGATGGTCCAGGTGGCGTTGAAGATCTTGTGGCGGCAGTGCTCGCTGTTGGCCTGCGCGAACATCATCAGCTCGACGTCGGTCGGGTTGCGCTCGAGCTTGGCGTAGGCGTCGATCAGGTAGTCGATCTCGTCTTCCGACAGCGCCAGGCCCATGGCCACATTGGCCTCGGCCAGCGCGCCGCGGCCGGCGGAAATGTCGACGAAGCGCAGCGGCTTGGCCGGCAGCTCCTGGAACAGTCCGGCGGCTTCCTCGCGCGTGGCGATCACCGTTTCAGTCATGCGGTCGAACAGGTGCGCGGCCACCGCGGCACGCGTGTCGGCATCCAGCGCCTTGCGCCCGCGCAGCAGGCCCTTCTTGCAGATCACGGTGATCTCGATGCCGCGCTCGATGCGGTGCACGTGCGTCAGGCCGCAGTTATGGGCGATGTCGGTGGCCTTGCTGGCCCACGGCGAAATCGTGCCGAAACGCGGGATCACGACAAAGCGGTCGCCTTCCGGCTGCTCGGCGAACGGCGCGCCGTAGGTCAGCAGCGCGGCAATGCGGCTCTGGTCTTCGGTGGACAGCGGGGTGTCCGAATCGACGAAATGGAGGAACTGGCCGTGCACCGATTCGATATCGGTGTCGATCTGCCGCAGGGCGGTGAGCAGGCGTTGCTGGCGGAAGGCGGAAAGCGCCAAAGCGCCGGGGAAGCACGAAAAATGCGCCATGATCGTAGCGGTCGGGAGGCGAAGGAGGTAGGGGCTGCTGCTTGCCGGCACCGCTGCATGGGGCGCCGGCCGGCGGGAAACCAGTATTGTACCTTGCCGGCACCCGGATTTTGCACTGCGCCATCACGGCGCATCTGTGTTAGGCCTGGCCGTGATAATGCTTATGCATCACTTTCCCCGATGCAACCCGCGTCCTGCGCTCAAAGTGACGTAGCCGAGCGCGCCGCCTGCTCATAGAGTCCGGTCAGCACACGCATCAAGCGCGCGAGTTCGCCGATCTCTGCATTCTCCTCGCTGCCCTCGGTGAAATTGCTGGTCAGGCACTGCTCGCGGATTTCACGGTAACGCGCACAGGCCTCGGCACCGGCCGGCGTGGTCGAATACGTGGACTCCTTGCCGATGCGCTCGCCCGTCACCAGGCCCAGGCCCTGCAGCTTCTTCAGCGCATAGGTCACCAGGTGGGTGTCCTCCACGTTCAGCACAAAGCAGATATCGGCGAGGCGCTTGGCGCGGCCGCGGTGGTTGACATGGTGCAGCACCAGCACGTCCAGGAAGGTCAGGTCGCGAACGCCGGCGGCTCCCATGCAGCGCACCACCCAGCGGCTGTAGGCGTTGTAAGCGGTGTTCAGGCCGAACTCGAACTCGGACAGCTGCGGGCTGCGCGCCGACACCAGGTGCGACGACGACACGATATTGGTGCCCGCCGCGCGCGACAGCGGGGCAGCGGGCTTGACGGGCGCGGTGTCCGGCGCGGAAATAAGGTCGGCTTCGGCGGCCGGACCGGGCGCGGCGGGCTTGCGTGCCATGGGGAATGCTCCTTGCAACCTTGGACGGGAGCCGCCGGAGCCCTGCCCGCGGCGCCGCCCCCGTCAATTTTGGCTTGACAGTTTATCGACAAATTATGGAGCATGAGGTGCTCGACAAGAACAATGAACAGGCAGGGCTCGAGGGGCTGCGCGCCTGGAGCCTGCGCGCCGGCCATTTCGGGAGCGATTGCACCCTGCCCGCCTCCACGCCCACGATGCTTCCAGACCTCAATACCCTGAACGCCCGCCTGCGCGAAGGCACCACCAGCCGCGCCGAACTGGTCGAGACAGCCGCCAATGCGGCGACCGACGTGCGCGCGCAGGCGGTGTTCCTGCACAGCACCTTCGATACCGCCCTCCAGACCGCCCGCGCCGCGGATGCCGCATGCCGTGCCGGCAAGCCCCTGCATCCGCTTGCCGGCCTGCCGGTCTCGGTCAAGGATCTCTTCGATGTGGCCGGCGAGGTCACGCGCGCCGCATCGGCGGTACGCCACGACGCTGCGCCAGCCAGCGCCGATGCCGCCGTGGTCGCGCGCCTGCGCCAGGCTGGCGCAGCCATTGTCGGCCGCACCAACATGACCGAGTTCGCGTTCTCGGGCGTGGGCATCAATCCCCATTTCGGTACGCCGGTGAACCCGGCCAGCGCGGATGGCGTCGCCCGCATCCCCGGCGGATCGTCTTCCGGCGCGGCGGTCTCAGTGGCCCTCGGCCTGGCCGTGGCAGCGCTCGGCAGCGATACCGGCGGATCGATCCGCATTCCGGCGGCCCTGTGCGGCCTGACCGGTTTCAAGCCGACCACGCGACGCGTGCCGCTCACCGGCGCCTTTCCGCTGTCCTACACGCTGGACACCGCGTGCGCCATGGCCCGCACGGTCAATGACTGCCTGATGGTCGACAGCGTGATCGCCGACAGCGCGCTGGTGCCGAGCGCCCCGGCGCCGGCGGCAATCCGCCTGGCCATTCCGCGCCAGGTACTGCTGGATGACCTCGACCCGGTGGTCGCGCGGGCCTTCGACCGCGCGCTGGGACGGCTGTCCGCTGCTGGCGTGCAGCTGGAACACACCGATCTGCCCGAGCTGGCCGAACTTCCGGACCTGAACGCCATGGGCGGCTTCAGCGCGGCCGAGGCCTACTCGATCCATCGCCAGATGCTTGCCGCGCGGCGCGAGCTCTACGATCCGCGTGTGGCGATGCGCATCGATCGCGGCGCGGCCATGGGCGCGGCCGACTATGTCGACCTCGCCCGCGCGCGGATCGACTGGATCGCCCGGGTCGAGGCCCGCCTGGCGCGCTTCGACGCGGTGGTCTGCCCGACCGTACCGATGGTCGCCCCGGCCATCGCGCCGCTCTGCAGCGACGATGACCTGTTCTTCCGCACCAACGCGCTGCTGCTGCGCAATACCTCGGCCTTCAATTCCCTTGATGGCTGCTCGGTTTCGCTGCCCTGCCACGCGCCCGACGAACTCCCGGTCGGGCTGATGCTGTCCCACGGTCCGATGCACGATACGCAACTGCTCGGCACGGCGCTTGCATTGGAAGGCATCGTGCAACCCGGCCCGCGCGACGAATAAGCCCGCCGCCGCAACGCTGATCTTGCGCCTGGCGTGGCCGCCTTTGTATGGCGGTCACGGCCAGCACCAGGTAGTACGCCAGCTGTACCCAGCTGTACCACACGCGCCTTCCGCGGCGCGCACACCAGGAGAGATCGAGATGCGAGTCAAGGCATTCGTTGCGGCCAGCCTGGCGCTGATCGTCATGTCAGCAAAGGCAGACACCAGGTGGGACCTGCCCACCGGCTATCCCGCGGGCAACATGCACACCGAAAACCTGCAGCAGATGGCCAGCGAGGTGGACAAGGCCACCGGCGGCAAGCTGAAGATCGTGCTGCATCCGAACGGGTCGCTGCTCAAGGCCAACGAGATCAAGCGCGGCGTGCAGACCGGCCAGGTCCAGATGGGCGAGGTGCTCATGTCCACCCTGGCCAATGAGAACCCTGTCTATGGCGTGGACGCCGTGCCGTTCCTGGCCACCAGTTACACCGACGCCTACCGGCTGTGGCAGGCGTCGCGCCCGGTCACGGAAAAGCTGCTGGACAGGCAGGGCATGAAGCTGCTCTACGCCGTGGCCTGGCCGCCGCAGGGCATCTATGCCAACAAGCCGCTGAACGCGGCCGCGGACATGAAGGGCCTGAAGTGGCGCGCCTACAATCCAGCCACCTCGCGCATTGCAGAACTGGTCGGCGCCCAACCGGTCACGATCCAGGCGGCCGACCTGGCCCAGGCGCTGGCGACCGGCACGGTCAACTCCTTCATCTCGTCGGGTGCGACGGGTGTCGACACCAAGGTGTGGGAAAGCGTGAAGTACTTCTACACCGTGGATGCCTGGCTGCCCAAGAACATGCTGGTGGTCAGCAAGAAGGCGTTCGCCGCGCTGGACAAGCCGACCCAGGACGCCCTGCTCAAGGCCGTGGCGGAAGCCGAAAAGCGCGGCTGGCAAGTGTCGGAGCAGAAGACCCGGGACTATCTCGCCACGCTGTCGCGCAACGGCATGACGGTGCAGCCGCCCTCGCCGCAGTTGAAGACCGACATGCAGAAGGTCGGCCAGGCCATGGTGGAAGACTGGGCAAAGAGCGCGGGCGAGGACGGCAAGGCCATCCTGGAAGCCTACCGCAAGTAGCCCGCTGCACCCACGGCGAAGGCGCGCGCCTTCGCCTTCCTTCTACCGCTGGCCACCACACCGTCCGCCATGGCATCCCCCACGCCCCGCAAGCGCTGGCTCGACCGGCTGCTTGACCTGTGCGCCGTCCTGGGCGCGCTCTGCATCCTTGCTGTCTGCGCCATCATGATCCTGATGTCGCTGTCGCGCGAAACCGCCTTTATCTTCAAGGGCGGCGACGACATCGTGGCCTGGCTGTGCGCGGCCTCGGCGTTCCTGGTCCTCGGCCAGACCTTCCAGCACGGCGGCATCGTGCGCGTGGAAATACTGCTCGAAGCGGCGGGACCGCGCCGGCGCCGCGCACTGGAACTGCTGTCGCTGACCCTCTGCCTCATCTTCGCCATCTATGCTGCCTGGGCGCTCGGCACCTTCGCGTGGCAAAGCTGGGAGATCGGCGATGTCTCGCAAGGCCAGATCGTGATCCCCCTGTGGATTCCGCAGAGCTTTGCCGTGATCGGCTGCATCGGCTTCATACTGGCCGTCGCCGACGAATGGCTGCGCGTGCTGCGCCGGCAAAAGCCGCGCTACCAGCTGGCACAGGAAGCAAAGCTGGCCGCCGGCGATTTCGGGGAGTCGGTCTGATGAGCACGGTCCTTGTCGCGCTCGTCCTGCTGCTGGTGATGATCGTCTTTCTGGCCATCGGCGCCTGGATACCCGTCGCCATCGCCGTGACCTCCTGGGTCGGCCTGGTGGTCTTCTCCGACCGCGAGGCGCTGGTCAACCTCGCCAATGCGTGGTGGTCGTCGAGCGCCTCCTATACGCTGGCCTCGTTGCCGCTGTTCGTGTGGATGGGCGAGATCCTGTTCCGCACGAAGCTGTCCGAGCAGATGTTCAACGGCCTCTCGCCATGGCTGAACTGGCTGCCGGGCCGGCTCATGCACGTCAATATCCTCGGCTGCGGGATTTTCGGCTCGGTGTCCGGCTCGTCGGCAGCCACCTGCGCGACGATCGCCAAATCGGCGCTGCCCGAACTCACGCGGCGCGGCTACGACGAGCGCGTCACGCTTGGCTCGCTGTCGACGGCCGGCACGCTCGGCATCCTGATTCCGCCGTCGATCACCATGGTCGTCTACGCGGTATCGGCCGATGTCTCGATCATCCGCGTGTTCCTCGCCGGCTTCCTGCCCGGCCTGCTGCTGATGCTGCTGTTCTCGGGCTATATCGTGGTCTGGGCCCTGCTGCACCCGGACCGGACGCCGCCAGCGGAACAGTTCGGCTGGAAGGCGCGCGTGGCCTCGATCCGCCGGTTGATGCCGTGCATCATCCTGATCGGCTTCATCACATGGATCATGATGGCGGGATACTCCACGGCCACCGAGGCCGCGGCCTACGGCGTGGTCGCCTCGCTGGCGCTGGCATGGGCCGGTGGCTCGCTGACACGCGCGGCGTTCTGGGAGACCCTGATGTCGGCCACCCGGCTTACCGCGATGATCATGTTCGTGCTCGGTGCGACCTCGTTCCTGTCGGTCACCATGAGCTTCACCGGCATACCGCGCGCCCTGGCCGAGTGGGTGGCCGCGCTGCACCTGTCGCCCTGGGCGCTGATCGCGGTGCTGACGGTGATCTACATCCTGCTCGGCACGGCCCTTGACGGCATCTCGATGATCGCGCTGACCACGGCCACCGTATTGCCCATGGTGCATGGCGGCTGGCTTCGACCTGGTATGGTTCGGCATCTTCATCGTGCTGCTCGTGGAGATCGCTGAAGTCACGCCGCCGGTGGGCTTCAACCTGTTCGTGCTGCAGAGCATGACAGGCAAGGACAGCAACTATATTGCCCGGGTATCGTTGCCCTTCTTCATGATGATGGTCGTGGCGATCGGCATCATCACGATCTGGCCGGCCCTGGTGACTTGGCTGCCGGACGCTGTCATGCAGAAGGAACTCAGATAGGGAGGACTGGGCAATGGCATGCGGTTCCGGCAAGATTGGCACTGACCAGATGGCATCGGCCCCGGCTGAACCCGTACCCGTATGAACCCGACGCAACCTTGTTCCCCGATCCCGGCTGAAGGCTGGACGGCGCTGGCCGCCGATTCGGCGCAGGCCATTCCGCTCTACGATGTCGACACCATCCGCCGCATCGAGAACGCCGCGTTTGCGCGCCTGCCGTCGTTCGAACTAATGTCTCGCGCCGGCGGCGCGGCCGCCGGCTGGCTGGCGCAGCATGTGCCCGAGGGATTGCTGCTGTTCCTGGCCGGGCCCGGCAACAACGGCGGCGACGCGCTGGTCGCCGCGACACGCCTGCACCAGGCCGGGCGCGATGTGCGGGTCTGGCTCACTGCGGACCCCTCGCGCGTGCCGGCCGACGCAACGCGCGCATGGCAGGAAGCCAGCGCCGCGGGCGTGCCCATGGCGGCAATGGCAGCTACAGCCGCCTGGCCGGCAGGGATGGCGGCAGTGGTCGACGGCCTGCTCGGCATCGGCCTGAACCGCGCCGCAAGCGGCACCATCGCCGCGTGGATCGAGCGCCTTGCCCAGGCGCCGGCACCCGTATTCGCGCTCGATATTCCAAGCGGCCTGTTTGCGGATACCGGTGCCGGCGAGCCCGCCGTGCGCGCCTGCCGCACGCTCACGTTCCTCGGTGCCAAGCCTGGCCTGCTCACGCTGGATGGACGCGACTGCGCTGGCATTGTCGATATCGCACCGCTGGGCCTGGACCTTCCGCCCACACAGACGCCGCGGGCCTGGGTGAACGGCCCGGCGCTGTTCCGGGACGCGCTGCCGGTGCGCCGCCATGCCGCCAACAAGGGCACGTTCGGGTCGCTCGCGATCATCGGCGGCAATACCGGCATGACCGGCGCCCCGCTGCTTGGCGCACGCGCGGCGCAGTGCCTCGGCGCCGGGAAAGTCCATGTCGGCTTTCTGGCGCCGTCAGCGCCCGCCATCGATCCTGTCCACCCCGAGCTGATGCTGCATTCGCTGACCGACCTTGCTCCCGGGGCGATGTCGGCCCTGGTCATCGGGCCGGGCATGGGCACCGATCCCGGCGCACGCCAGGCCCTTGCGCAATGGCTGGAAGACGCCGGCCGCTGCAACGATCCGCCTGCGCTGGTCCTGGATGCGGACGCCCTCAACCTCCTGGCCGCCGATGCCGGGCTGGCTGCCACGCTGTCAGCGTCGGGACTGTCGCGCATCATGACGCCGCACCCGCTCGAAGCCGCACGCCTGCTGGGCTGCCATGTGGCCGCGGTGCAGCGCGACCGCCTGGCAGCAGCCAGTACGCTGGCGGAACAGTGGCAAGCCGTCGTCGTGCTCAAGGGCTCCGGATCCGTGATTGCCGCGCCCGGCACACCGGCCAGCGCGATCAACCCGACCGGCAACGCGGCGCTGGCAAGCGCGGGCACAGGCGATGTGCTGGCCGGCATGGCCGGCGCGCTACTGGCCCAGGACATGCCGCCGCTGCAGGCGGCGCAGGCGGCCGTATGGATACATGGCCGCGCCGCCGACATGCTGGTGGCAAACGGCACAGGGCCGGCGGGGCTCGCGGCGAGCGAACTCGGCATTCCGGCGCGTACGATCTTCAATGCGCTGTTGCGCGGGGAGGCGGGTTAGCGCAATGCGGCCGGTGCATCAACGGACACAATTGCACCGGATCATTGCCACAATCGGACAAAGGCCGACAGGCTCCCGGATACGACTGCGCTACCGTTTCATCTCGTAACGATAACTGCACCGAATTAGCGTGATCGAGGCAAGACACGCTTTATACTTGCAGCTACCCGGCAGTTCGCCGGCACCGAGCTCCTGCAACGAATCTGTACCCTGCATGCCTACCAACCTTCACGCCTGGAACGCCCTGCTGCAGCATCACGACGCCATTCGCGACGACCAGATGCGGGATTGGTTTGCCGATGGCGGCGAGGATCGTGTCAGGCAGTTTTCGCTGGAAGCGGCTGGCCTGTACCTGGATTACTCAAAGAACCGGATCACGCCGCAGACCATGCAGCTGCTGTTGCAGCTGGCCGACGAGGCCGGTGTCCCGGCGCGTCGGGATGCCATGTTTGCCGGCGAGCATATCAACGCCACCGAGGACCGCGCTGCCCTGCACGTTGCGCTTCGCGCCACCGCCGGTGCCGGCTTCAGGGTTGATGGTTTGCCTGTGATGCCGTGCATCCAGAACGTCCTGGTTCGCATGCGAGCGTTCGCTGAAGCCGTCCGCAGCGGTGCGTGGACCGGCGCAGCCGGCGAACGCATCACCGATGTCGTGAACATCGGCATCGGCGGCTCCGACCTTGGCCCGAAGATGGTGTGCCGTGCGCTGTCGCACCTCGCACATGATGACGGCCATTCCGGGCCGCGCATGCACTTCGTATCGAACGTCGACGGCACCGAACTGGCTGAAGCCCTTGAGCGCCTTGATCCGCGGCGGACGCTCATGATCGTCTGCTCGAAGACCTTCACCACGCTGGAGACCATGGCCAATGCGCACAGCGCGCGGCAATGGTTCCTGGCCAATGGCGTGGCCGAGGACCAGTTGGCCCGGCACTTCGTCGCGGTGTCGACGAACGTGGAGGCCGTACGCGCATTCGGGATCGACCCGGCCAATATGTTCGAGTTCTGGGACTGGATCGGCGGCCGCTTCTCGCTGTGGTCCTCGGTGGGCCTGTCGATTGCGCTGGCGGTTGGCTTCAATGCCTTTGCCGACCTGCTGGCCGGCGGCCGTGCCATGGACGAGCACTTCCGCACCGCGCCGCTCGAACGCAACATGCCTGTCGTGCTGGGCATGCTCGGCATCTGGTACCGCAACTTCTTCAACCTGCCGACCAGTTGCATGGCACCCTACTCCACGTCGCTGGAGCTGTTCCCGGCGTTCCTGCAGCAGCTGGAGATGGAAAGCAACGGCAAGTCCGTGCAGCTCAACGGGCGGCGCGTGCGCACGCATACCTGCCCGGTCGTGTGGGGTTCCGCGGGCACCAATGGCCAGCATGCGTACTTCCAGAAGATCCACCAGGGATCGCAGATCGTACCGGTGGATTTCGTTGCGCCACTGGTGCCGCCGCGCGAACTGCCCGGCCACCATGCCAAACTGCTGGCCAACTGCTTTGCCCAGGCCGAGGCGCTGATGCGCGGCCGTTCCGCCGAGGAACTGCGAGCGGCCGGCATGACCGACGAGCTGCGCATCGCCCATATGGTTTTCGAGGGCAACCGCCCCAGCAATACGCTGCTGATGGAAGACCTGACGCCGCACGTGCTGGGTGCCCTGATCGCGCTCTATGAGCACCGGACCTTCGTGCAAGGTGTGGTCTGGAATATCAATTCCTTCGACCAGTGGGGTGTGGAGCTTGGCAAGATCCTGGCTCGCCCGATCGAAGCCGAACTGAACGGCGCCGAAGCCAGTCAGCACGATGCGTCCACGGCAGCGCTGATTGCCAGGGCCCGCGGCGTGCTGGCGCGAGGCTAGACTTCGGTTGCCATCCACTCATCGCTGGCCACGCGGCCAGCGTCGATCGTCAGTATGCGGCTGCAGCGTGCCGCCACCGAACGGTCGTGGGTAACCAGCACCAGCGTGGACCCGGCATCGCGGTTGAGCTCGAACATCAGCGCGATCACGGCCTCGCCAGTGGACGTATCGAGGCTACCCGTAGGCTCGTCGGCAAACAGGATGTCAGGACGCGTGACAAAGGCGCGGGCCAGCGCCACGCGCTGTTGTTCGCCACCCGAAAGCGTGCGCGGATAGTGATTGAGCCGCGCGCCCAGGCCGACGCGCTCGAGCATATCTGCCGCCCGCTCCCTGATCCGATCCGTTTCCCCGCGCAACTCGAGCGGCAACATGACGTTCTCCAGCGCGGTCAGGTGCCCCACGAGCTGGAACGACTGGAACACGAAACCGACATGCCGTCCCCGCAGCGCGGCGCGCTGATCCTCGTCCAATGCGAAGAGATCCTGGCCCATGAGCCGCACCATGCCGCTCGTCGGCAGGTCCAGCCCGGCCAGCAAGCCGAGCAGCGTCGACTTGCCCGAGCCCGATGCCCCCACGATGGCGAGCGTTTCGCCGCCCGTGACGGAAAACGTGACGTCGTGCAGAATCGTCAGCGAACCAGTCGTGTCGGCAACGGTCTTTCCCAATGACTCGACGTCGAGGATGGAAGAGGACATGAAGAGTTGGATCCGAAGCAGTTGGCACAAGGCGGCACTGGCCGCCTGCATGGCATTCATGGTGTCGGCGGGAACCGCCGCCGCGCAGGCGGCGCCTGCCGTACTGGTGCTTGGCGACAGCCTCTCGGCCGAATATGGCATTGCGCGCGGCTCTGGCTGGGTCAGCCTGTTGCAGCAGCGCTTGCAGAAAGAGCGCCTTGATTATAGCGTCGTCAACGCAAGCATCAGCGGCGAGACTACGATCGGCGGCAAGACGCGCCTGCCTGACCTGCTGGCACGGCATCGCCCTGCTGTGGTCATCGTGGAGCTTGGCGCCAATGACGCCTTGCGCGGCCTTGCGCTGCAGTTCACCGAGTCCAACCTGCGTACGATCGTTGGCGGCGCACAGAAGGCCGGCGCCCGGGTGCTGCTGATCGGCATGCGCATCCCGCCGAACTACGGCCAGGACTACACTGAGAAATTCTTCGCGCTCTATCCGCGGCTGGCTCAGGAATTCAAGGCGCCGCTCGTGCCCTTCTTCCTCGATAAAGTCATCTCGCGCCAGGACTGGTTCCAGCCGGACCGCATCCATCCGACTGCGGATGCCCAGCCGGCCCTGCTGGACACCGTGTGGCCTCAGCTCAGGCCCCTGCTAAGACCCGCCGGAAAAGGCTGACGACACAGCACGCACACTGCAAAAAAAGACCCCTGCGAGATTTGCAGGGGTCTTTGTCGCTGGCGCGGGACTTATTGCGCCGCCGCTTCGCTGCCAGCCGCCGTATCGGCCGCCGCGACTGGCTTGAGGATCTTGACCTTGGAGCGTGCCTTCAGGCTCTCATAGTAGGCCCCAAGCTCCGTCTGGCCAGCCAGTTGCGCAAGCTGCTGCGCCTCGGCCTGGCGCTGGCCGCTGTTGGCCTGTTGCGGCTGGGTGATCTTGGTGATGCGGTAGACCGCATAGCCGTTCGCGCCCAGGTCCACGCCGACCATCGCGGGCAGCTTCGTGGCATCCGCCCGCATGATGGCTTCCACGGCCTTGGGCTCCACACCTTCCGCCTTGGCGCGCGACACCATGGTTACGCTGCCGAAGCCCTGCGCGCTGTCGCTCTTCTTCAGCGCTTCCAGTCGTGCCTCGCCATCCTTGCGGGCCAGTTCCGCCGCTTGCTGGGCGATGTAGCCTTCGCGGACCTTGGCTTCGACCTCCTCGAACTTGCGCACCGTCGCCGGGCGGTAATCCGCGATGCGGGCCGCAACCAGCGTGGTCGGGCCGACCTGGACGGCCTCGGTGTTGCGCTTGTTCTTGATTGCGTCATCGCTGAACAGCGCCTTGAGCAGTTTCTCATTGTTGAGCGGGCTGTTCTGCCCCAGCGCCGGGTTCGGCTGGCGGGTCACGCCATCCGCGGTCTGGATCGTCAGCTTGAACTTGTCGGCGGCCGGCTTCAGGCTGTCGGACTGTTCGTACACCATATTGCCAAACGCGTCGGCATCCTCCGCGTACTTCTTGGCGGCAAACTGCTTGCGCAGCTCGGCCTCCAGCTCGGGCCGCACGGCATCGAGCGGCCTGGTTTCGGCCGGCTTGATGCCGGTCAGCTTGATGATGTGATAGCCATAGTCCGTTTCCACCACGTCGCTGATCTGGCCGTCCTTGAGCGCGTACATGGCATCCTCGAACGGCTTGACCAGCGCGCCATGACCCATGAAGCCGAGGTCGCCGCCCTTTTCCGCCGAACCCGGATCCTGCGACTGCTTGCGCGCCACATCGGCAAACGTGTCGGGGTGCTTGCGCAGGTCTTCCAGCAGCTTGCCTGCCCTCTCCTTGGCCGCCTGCCGATCCGCTGCCGGCGCATCCTTGGGCGCGGCAATCAGGATATGGCTCGCGCGGCGCTGCTCATCCGTGCGAAAGCGCGCGATATTGCTGTCGTAGTAAGACTTCAGCTGCTCCGGCGTAACAGCCTGCGCCGCCGCCAGTGCATCGCCAGAGAGCACGACGTATTCCACCTTGGCCTGCTCGGGCACCGAGAACGCAGACTGATGGCTCTCGTAATACGCCTTCAGTGCGGCGGCATCCGGCTGCACCTTCGCCGTGTAGTCGGCCGGCTTGAACAGCAGCGCCTGCACATCGCGTTGCTGGTCACGCACGGCGATCAGGCGATCGAGCAGCGACTTGGGCACGAACGCCGTGCCGGCGATCGAGGTGCCCAGCTGCTGCGTGGCCAGGTCAAAGCGCATGCGCGCATCGAACTGCTCCGGCGTCATGCCTTGCGCGGCCAGCAGCTGCAGATAGGCCTTGTCGTCGATCGAACCGTCCTGCTTGCGCGGCAGTTGCGCAATGGCCGGAATGCTGTTGATCGCCTCGAACAAGCGCGCGTTCGATACCGTCAGGTGCTCGCGTGCCACCTCGTTGGCCACCACGCGCTGCAGGATCAGCTGGTCCATCACGCTCTTGCGCAGCGCCGGGCCTTCGAACTGGCGCGGATCGTAGCTGGCGCCAAGCATCTGGCGCATGCGTTCGCTTTGTTCACGCACCACATTGTCCAGTTCCTGCACCGTGATCGCGCGGCCGTCGACCTTCGCGACATCGTGCGAGCTGTCCATGAAGCGCGAATAGCTCTCCACGCCGAAGAACACGAACGAAGGAAAGACAAGCAGCAGCAGCAGCAAAAGCATCAGGCGCCGGTTGTTGCGTACGAAATCAAGCATGCGGACTCGGGTAAGAGGGTTGGCACGAGGGTCAAACCCCGCGATTCTAGCAGGAGCCGGGCGCTGCACCGCCATTTGCCGGCCAGCGGCGGGATACGGATGTCTGCGTGCGATTGCAGCCATGCCACGGTCGGCAGCACCGGCGCCGAAAAACAAAAATGCCCGCTTAAGCGGGCATTTTTGCGTTGCATGATCTGGCGGAGTGGACGGGACTCGAACCCGCGACCCCCGGCGTGACAGGCCGGTATTCTAACCGACTGAACTACCACTCCTTTGTCGGTCCCTGCAATCGATCCGGCACATGCGCAATGGTGAAGTGGTGGGTGCTGAGGGGCTCGAACCCCCGACCTACGCCTTGTAAGGGCGCCGCTCTACCAACTGAGCTAAGCACCCACTGGACCATCGCAGGCTTGGCCGCCTGCAGGATATCTCGCTTCGCACGATTCGGCGGTTACTGCCTGGTTGCCGCTGTTTGCGTTGCGAGGCCGCGATTGTAATACGAGAGATTTCGATTTGCCAAGCACTGATCGCAATAATCTTTCGCAGGCCAAATACGCACATCCGACTCGCGCCCGCCAAAGAAAAAAGCCGCGGTGTGACACCGCGGCGTTCTTTCCGTCTGTGCAGCAAACGGATCAGTGGTGGATCATCTCGACCTTGGCCGTTGCCTTGTCCGCCACCTCGGCGGGCTTGGCATCTTCCTCGGGCAGCGGCTCGGGCTTGCGCTCGAGTGCCAGTTCCAGCACCTTGTCGATCCAGCGGACCGGCACGATCTCGATGGCGTTCTTCACGTTGTCGGGAATCTCGGCGAGATCCTTGACGTTCTCCTCCGGGATCAGCACCAGCTTGATACCGCCACGGTGGGCGGCCAGCAGCTTTTCCTTGAGGCCACCGATCGGCAGCACTTCACCGCGCAGCGTGATCTCGCCAGTCATGGCCACATCCGCACGCACCGGAATGCCGGTCAGCACCGACACCAGCGCAGTCGTCATGGCGCCGCCGGCCGACGGACCGTCCTTGGGCGTGGCACCCTCGGGCACGTGGATGTGGATGTCGCGCTTCTCGAACATCTCATCCGCAATACCCAGGCGACGTGCCCGCGAACGCACCACCGAACGCGCAGCCTCGACCGACTCCTTCATCACGTCGCCCAGCGAGCCGGTACGGGTGATGTTGCCCTTGCCCGGCATGATCGCGGCTTCGATGGTCAGCAGATCGCCGCCCACCTCCGTCCACGCCAGACCGGTCACCTGGCCAACCTGGTTTTCCTTGCCGGCCAGGCCGAAGTCGTACTTGCGCACGCCCAGGAACTTGTCGAGGTTCTCCGAATCGACCTTGATCGTGCCCGACTCCTTCTTCAGCAGCAGGAGCTTGACCGCCTTGCGAGCGATCTTGGACACCTCGCGCTCGAGCGAACGCACACCGGCTTCGCGCGTGTAGTAGCGGATGATGTCGCGGATCGCTGCATCGGTCACCTCGATCTCGCCAGCCTTCAGACCATTGTTCTTGATCTGCTTGGGCAGGAGGTAACGCGTGGCGATATTGAGCTTCTCGTCCTCGGTGTAGCCCGACAGGCGAATCACTTCCATCCGGTCCAGCAGCGGCGGCGGGATGTTCAGCGAGTTCGACGTCGCCACGAACATCACGTCGGACAGGTCGAAGTCCACTTCGATGTAGTGGTCCTGGAACGTGTGGTTCTGTTCCGGGTCCAGCACCTCGAGCAGCGCCGACGACGGATCGCCGCGGAAATCCATGCCCATCTTGTCGATCTCGTCGAGCAGGAAGAGCGGATTGCGCACGCCAACCTTCGACAGGCTCTGCAGGATCTTGCCCGGCATCGAGCCGATGTAGGTACGGCGGTGGCCACGGATCTCGGCCTCGTCACGCACGCCACCGAGTGCCATGCGCACGAACTTGCGGTTCGTGGCGCGCGCCACCGACTGGCCGAGCGAGGTCTTGCCTACGCCGGGAGGCCCGACCAGGCACAGGATCGGCGCCTTGACCTTGTCCACGCGTTGTTGCACGGCAAGATACTCAAGGATGCGTTCCTTGACCTTCTCGAGACCGTAATGGTCTTCATCGAGCACGCGCTCGGCATTGGCCAGGTCGTTGTTGACCTTGCTCTTCTTGCGCCACGGCAGGTTCACCAGCGTGTCGATGTAGTTGCGCACGACGGTGGCTTCCGCCGACATCGGCGACATCAGCTTGAGCTTCTTGAATTCGGCATCGGCCTTCTTCTTGGCTTCCTTCGGCATGCGCGCAGCCTTGATGCGCTTGTCGAGTTCTTCCAGGTCGGCGCCTTCTTCGCCCTCGCCCAGCTCCTTCTGGATGGCCTTGACCTGCTCGTTCAGGTAGTACTCGCGCTGGCTCTTCTCCATCTGGCGCTTGACGCGGCCGCGGATGCGCTTTTCCACCTGCAGGATGTCGATCTCGCCCTCGAGCTGCGACAGCAGGCTTTCCAGGCGTTCGGTCACATTGACCATCTCCAGGATCTTCTGCTTTTGCTCGAGCTTGATCGGCAGGTGCGCGGCGATGGTGTCGGCCAGGCGCCCTGCCTCGTCGATCCCCGACAGCGAAGTCAGGATCTCCGGCGGGATCTTCTTGTTGAGCTTCACGTACTGGTCGAACTGCGACACGATCGCGCGGCGCAGAGCCTCGGTCTCGGCGCTTTCAACCGGCGCGGGCGGCACGGGAACGGCTTCGCACATGAAGTGCGACTCGTCCTCGCTGACCTCGCGGATGTTTGCACGCTGCGTGCCTTCGACCAGCACCTTCACGGTGCCGTCCGGCAGCTTCAGCATTTGCAGGATATTGGCGATGCAGCCGACCTCGTAGAGGTCGTCGGCGGTCGGTTCGTCCTTGGCGGCGGTCTTTTGCGCCACGAGCATGATGCTCTTGCCCGACTCCATCGCAGTCTCTAGCGCCTTGATGGACTTCGGGCGTCCCACGAACAACGGGATCACCATGTGCGGAAACACCACCACGTCGCGCAGCGGCAACAGTGGGAGGCGAATCGGCTCGGCCGGGAGGAGTTGTGTTCCGGACATCATTTTCCCCAAGTCAGTCATTTAAGGCGTAAATTGGGCCGCCCAAATCGATTACAAGATACCGAGACGAAACCGATTTGGATTGACAGGCTGATGCCGCATCCTGCACTTGCAGGCCCCTCTGGAACAGCATACCCGCGTTTCCTCCTCTTCGTCGGTTGAATTAAACAAAAAAAGCCGCTCGCTTCTACGCGAGCGGCCTTGCTGGCTGGCTGCCGTGGGCTCCTGACCACTTTACCCCGGACAGCGCTCGCGTCAGTTGGAGCCTGACACCTTCGGCTGCTGCTCCTCATACATCAGCAGCGGCGGTGCATCCCCGTTGATAGTGCTTTCGTCGATGACCACTTTCTGCACGCCCTTGTAGTTGGGCAGGTCGTACATGACGTCCATCAGCGATTGCTCAAGGATCGATCGCAGCCCGCGCGCACCCGTCTTGCGCCGGATCGCCTTGCGCGCGATGGCCGACAGCGCCGCGGGGCGGATTTCCAGTTCGACGCCCTCCATCGCCAGCAGCTTCTGGTATTGCTTGACCAGCGCATTTTTGGGCTCGACCAGGATCTGCATCAGCGCAGCTTCGTCCAGCTTGGCCAGCGTGGCGACCACAGGCAGACGGCCGATCAGCTCGGGAATCAGGCCGAACTTGATCAGGTCTTCCGGCTCGGTCTGCGGCAGCACCTCGCTGACGTCGCGCTCTTCCTTGCTCTGCACCTGCGCGGCAAAACCGATGCCGGTCTTGTCCGAGCGCTGCATGATGACCTTCTCCAGACCGTCGAACGCACCACCGCAGATGAACAGGATATTGGTGGTGTCAACCTGCAGGAAATCCTGGTTCGGGTGCTTGCGGCCACCCTGCGGTGGCACCGAGGCCATGGTGCCCTCGATCAGCTTGAGCAGCGCCTGCTGGACGCCCTCGCCCGACACGTCACGCGTGATCGACGGGTTGTCCGACTTACGCGAGATCTTGTCGATCTCGTCGATGTAGACGATCCCGCGCTGCGCCTTCTCGACTTCGTAATTGCAGTTCTGCAGCAGCTTCTGGATGATGTTCTCGACGTCCTCGCCAACATAACCGGCTTCGGTCAGCGTGGTCGCGTCCGCGATCACGAATGGCACGTTGAGCAGCCGGGCCAGCGTTTGCGCGAGCAGCGTCTTGCCCGAACCGGTCGGGCCGATCAGCAGGATGTTGCTCTTGGAAAGCTCGACATCGTCCTTCTTGCCAAGATGCTTCAGGCGCTTGTAGTGGTTGTACACCGCTACAGCCAGGATCTTCTTGGCCTGTTCCTGGCCAATCACATATTGATCCAGGCTCTCCCGGATCTCATGCGGCGTAGGCAGGTCTGAGCGCGTCGTCGCGGCAGCATCTTTCTCGGATGCGGTGGCTTCGTCACGGATGATTTCGTTGCACAGGTCGATGCATTCGTCGCAAATGAACACCGACGGGCCGGCAATCAGCTTCTTCACTTCATGCTGGCTCTTGCCGCAGAAGGAGCAGTAGAGAAGCTTCTCGCTGGATGAACCTTTTTTTTCCGCCATAGGAATCAGTCACTTAGCAGTGTGCGCACTGCAGCACGGGGGGTGCCGCAGGAGTACGCTTCTAACGCATCATACGCCAAAACAATTTGCCCAGACGGCGGGGGTTACCCCGCCTCGTGGGACAAATGCAAAAAACGAGGCACAAGGCCTCGTTCCGGTGTAGCCTGTGCCGTTTCGGCCAGCCAACGAGCCGCCGCGTCCAACTTTACCGCAGCGGCCCGCAGCGTCAGCCGCGGCGGGCAATGACCTTGTCGATCAGGCCGTAATCCACCGCCTGGTCGCCGCTCATGAAGTTGTCGCGATCGGTGTCGCGTGCGATCTTCTCAACCGGCTGGCCGGTCACTTCGGACAGGATGCTGTTCAGGCGCTCGCGCAGGTACAGGATCTCGCGTGCCTGGATCTCGATATCGGAGGCCTGGCCACGCGCGCCACCCAGAGGCTGGTGGATCATGATGCGCGAGTTCGGCAGTGCGGAGCGCTTGCCCTTGGCACCGGCCGCCAGCAGGAATGCACCCATGCTCGCCGCCATGCCCATGCACAGCGTCTGCACATCAGGCTTGACGAACTGCATGGTGTCGTAGATCGCCAGGCCTGCCGAGACCGAACCGCCCGGCGAGTTGATGTACAGCGAAATATCCTTGTCCGGGTTCTCGCTTTCCAGGAACAGCAACTGCGCCACCACCAGGTTGGCGGTCTGGTCATTGACCTCGCCAACCAGGAACACCACGCGCTCCTTCAGCAGGCGCGAGTAGATGTCGTAGGCGCGCTCGCCCCGGCCGGACTGCTCGACGACCATCGGCACCAGCCCCAGACCCTGGGTTTCCAGCGCCGACGCCTGCGTGGTGGCGAGACGGTCAAGCAAATCATTGCGGGTCATGCAAGTTCTCCAGGGTATCGTTGGATGACAAGGAAAGCCGGGCATCACATCCCCGCACCAAGGCGCGGGGGCTGCGAATCATGCCGGACCTCAGGCTTGCTGTGCGTTGCCTTCGGCGGTCAGTTCCTCGAAGGACACCGACTTGTCGGTGACCTTGGCCTTGTCGCACACGAAATTTACCACGTTGTTTTCGAGCACGTAGGCTTCCATCTCGGCCAGGCGCTGCTGGTCGCCGTAGTACCAGCGCATGACTTCCTTCGGGTCTTCGTAGCTCTTGGCAAAGTCTTCGATCTCGGCCTTGATCTGGTCAGCCTTGGCTTCCAGGCCGTGGGCCTTGACGATCTCGGCCAGGATCAGGCCCAGCTTGACGCGGCGCTCGGCTTGCTGCGTGAACATCTCGGCCGGAATCGGCATATCCTTGGCGTTCGGCATGCCACGCTGCTCGAGGTCGCGGCGAGCCATCTCCACCAGGCGCTCCTGGTCTTGCTCGATCAGGGCCTTGGGCACGTCCAGCTCGCTCACCTTCAGCAGCGCTTCCATGACCTGGTCCTTCAGCATGGAGTGCGTGCGGCGCTTCACTTCGCGCTCGAGGTTCTCGCGGATGTCGGCGCGCATCTTCTCGATGCTGCCGTCGGCGATGCCCAGCGACTTGGCGAATGCATCGTTCACTTCCGGCAGGTGGGCCCACTCGATCTTCTTCAGCGTGACGGTGAACTCGGCGGTCTTGCCGGCCACGTCCTTGCCGTGATAGTCGGCCGGGAAGGCCAGCGGGAAGGTCTTGCTCTCGCCGACCTTCAGGCCCAGCGTGGCGGCCTCGAATTCCGGCAGCATGCGGCCTTCGCCCAGCACGAACGGGAAGTCCTCGGCCTTGCCGCCGGCGAACTCCACACCGTCGATCTTGCCGACGAAGTCCAGCGTCACGCGGTCGCCGTTCTGGGCGGTCACGTCGTTGCCACCGTCACCGTGCTCACCGGCTTCGCCACGCACGTGGTAGTGCACGCGCTGCTTGCGCAGGATGTCGATGGTCTTGTCGATTTCGACGTCGGTGATATCGGTCTTGGTGCGCGTCACTTCCGCACCGGTCAGGTCACCCAGCTTGACTTCCGGGTACACCTCGAAGGTGGCGTCGAACGCAACTTCGTCCGCGCCCACGCCTTCGGTCTTGATCTCGAACTTCGGCTGGCCGGCAACCTTGACGTCCTGCTCTTTGGTGATGTCGAAGAACTTGCGGGCAGCCTTGTCGAAGCGGACTTCGAATTCGACTTGCTGGCCGTATTGCTTCTCGACCATCTTCATCGGCACCTTGCCCGGACGGAAGCCCGACATCTTCACCGTCTTCGACAGGCGAACCAGGCGCTCCTGCTTTTCCTTTTCGACTTCGGCCTTGGGAATGGCCAGGGTCACCTTGCGGTCCAGTTTGCCGAGGTTTTCAATGACGTTCGACATGGTCGTGATCCAATCCAGAAATGTAGTTGTGTTCGTAGCGCAATCGCTTGCGCGCCGGCCAGTCCGGCACTGGCGCGTGCCCGCGAGTTGCAAGCTCCGCGCAAACGGAAAACGGACATTATCGCACGGTTTCCATCCGCTTCCGGCAGTTTTTACCCTGACGCACCATCGGAATGCCCTTCGGCGCGGACGATTTGCCCATGACGCAGTGCGCGCAGAAGCAAGCGCGCCGGATCCATGGCATCGGCCAGGTCGGCTTCGAGCGGGAGCGGCTCGCCCTCGATCTGGCTGACCAGAAGTTCCGCGCCCAGTGCAGCCCACGTGAGGCCGCGCGACGCAAAGGCAAGTGCCGCGTAAAGCCCTGGCATGCGCGGAATATCGCGCAAGTGCGCTCCACGCAGTGCCGTTGCCGCCGCTGCCGCCGCGGCCTCGTCCGGCATCTGGCCGATCAGCGGCAGGCGGTTGTGGGAGACGGTACGCACCCCGACATAGCCGCTCATCGTAGCGGGATCCAGGCCGTTGACCGCGGCCGAAATACCGGGCAAAAGCCCGGCCAGGCGCGCAAGGTTCGCGGCATGCACCTCCGTCCGCGCGACCAGTGGCCCATCGTCCGCTTCATAGCTCGAACCCACTCTCGCGCTGCCGTCATCGGCCACGGGCAGCAGGTACCCCGCCCCTGTCACCACACAGTCAGGCCACTGACCGAGTGCGCCGACCTGCTCCGGCGCGAGCGTGCTGAGCTGCCCTCGGACACGGCGCATCACCTGGTGCCGCATCGGAGCGAGCCGTGCTGCCTCGTGGGCATTGGCCAGGATCATGACGGGGGCCGACGCGAGAACAACCCCGTCGTGACCGATGGCCTCCCACGCATCGTTGTGCCGGCGGATACGGTCCACACGCGCACCGAACCGCGCGTGCACCGCATCTCCCGCGCGGCGCAACTGCGCCTTGCAGATATCCGGCGGCGCGACCCAGCCGCCCTGGGCGAACCAAAGGCCGCCGCGCGGCACACCGGCGCCGTGAAGCGATGCGGCTTCCGCGGGCGTCATCCAGCGCACGAAGGACTCCGGCAGGCCGAGCACCTCGAGCGCCGCACGCTGCGCTTCGGACTCTGCTTCGTTTTCGCCGATCTGGAGCACCCCGCAGCCATGCCATCCCACCGGATGTCCGGCATCAGCCAGCGCCCTCCAGGCGCGCAGCGCATACTGGTTCCCGGCGCGCGAAAGGCGGGACAAGAGGCTGTCGTCGGCCGAAATGTGCGCGTGCATGGCAGCGGCACGATGGGATGAAGTCTGCCTGGCCGGGCCGTCGTGGGCATCCAGCAACGTCACCTGCCAGCCGCGCGAAGCCAGCCGCTCCGTCAGCGCGCACCCTGCCAGCCCGGCGCCGATCACGATGGCATGCCGGGCCTTCCAGTCCGCGGCGGGGCTGGGCGCATGTCGCCTCGACTTCCACACCGGGCGGAACGTGGCAACCGTCATGTCGCGCTTGCCACCGAAGCCCGGTGCCTTGCGCGCATCGAAGCCGGCCTCCTGCAACCCGCGGCGCACGAACCCCGCCGCCGTATAGGTGGCGAGCGTGGCGCCCGGCCGCGCCAGGCGTGCCAGTCCGCGGAATACCGCGGGCGACCACATATCCGCATTGCGCGACGGAGAGAACCCGTCCAGGTAGAACGCATCCGCACCGGCGACCAGCTTGGGCAGTACGGCCTCGATATCGCCGAGCGCCAGCGTCAGTGTGACGCCGCCATGATCGAACGCAAGCCGGTGAAGACCTGGCAGAGCATCCGGCCACGCAGCCTGCAGCTGGGTGGCCAGAGGCAGCAAGTCCGCAAGGCCGGCGTGCAGCTGGGCCAGCCCTTCACGCGTGAAGGGGTGCTTCTCGATCGAAACGAAGTGCAGCCGGGTGCAGCGCTGCGGATCATTGCGCCATGCCTGCCAGGTGGCCAGGAAGTTCAGCCCCTGCCCGAAACCGGTCTCGATGATGACGAACTGCTCACGCCCGGCCCAGGCCTGCGGCAGCCCGTTGCCGCCAAGGAACACATGATGCGCCTGCGCCAGCCCTCCTTCGGTGCTGTGGTAGACGTCGTCGTAGCGGGGGGAATACGGGGTGCCTTCGGCAGACAGGATGGGCTCGGCGGGCTCGAGTGCGCGCGGCATATACGGGACAGGAAACAGGTACGGGAGTCAGGGGGCGACTCGCGGCGGATGGTAGCATAGCGCCCCGTCCTGCAACCCGGCACGGCCTTCCCCGCCGCCGCCCCGCGCTGATCCGCCATGCTGTCCTACCGCCACGCCTTCCATGCCGGCAATCATGCCGATGTCCTCAAGCACGCCGTCGTCGTGCAATTGCTCGAGCACCTGACACAGAAAGACAAGGCGTTCTGGTATATCGACACGCACGCGGGCGCCGGCCTCTATGCGCTGGATCATGCCTATGCGCAGAAGAAATCGGAGTTCGAGACCGGCATCGCTCCGCTCTGGCGTGCGGCGGCCAGCGGCACCCCGCTGCCGCCAATGCTGGATGAATACCTGGACCAGGTGCGCGCCTTGAATCCGGATGGGCAACTGCGCCATTATCCGGGCTCGCCGTGGCTGGCATGGCAGATGCTGCGCGATCAGGACCGCCTGCGCCTGTTCGAGCTGCACAGCACCGAAATCCAGGTGCTGCGCGACAACTTCCGCGGCGCGGGCCGCAAGGTCATGCTCTATGACGGCGACGGCTTCGGTGGCATCAAGGCCATCCTGCCGCCGCCTCCGCGCCGCGCGCTGGTGCTGATCGACCCGTCCTATGAAGACAAGCAGGACTATGCGCGTACCGTGCAGACTGTCCAGGACGGACTGCAACGCTTTGCCACCGGCGTTTATGCCGTCTGGTACCCGCAGGTCCAGCGCCGTGAATCCGTGCAGTTGCCGGTGCAGCTGAAGAACTTGCCGCTCAAGAGCTGGCTCCATGTCAGCCTGACCGTGAAGCATCCCGTTGCAGGCGGGCTCGGCCTGCATGGCAGCGGCATGTTCATCGTCAACCCGCCCTGGCTGCTCAAGGAATCGCTGCAGCAGGCCATGCCGGTGCTCAAGGAACTGCTGGCGCAGGATAGCGGCGCCAGCTTCGTGCTTGAGTCGGAAGAGAGCTAACCGCGCGAAGCGCCGGCACCCAGCCGGCCAGCCCGGGCGAGCAACCAGTCCAGCGCCAGGGCAGCCAGCAGCCCGATGGAGTCAGCCAGCACGTCCGCCGGATCCGCATCGCGATACGTCGTCATGCCCTGCAGCAGCTCGATCAGTACGCCGTATCCGACCAGACCCAGCAGCGCGGCCGTACGCTGGCGCCCATAAGCCCGCCTGCCCAGCCAGCCGAGCACCAGGAAGGCCAGCACGTGGTTGGCCTTGTCCCAGCCCGTCGTGGGCATGGGCTGCGTCGGCGGCATCAGCGCCAGCACCAGCACGGCGATCAGGCACGGCCAGAACAGCAGGCGCCATAAGCGCGGCGTCAGCCGGAAAGCGGGGTGGAGACTCATGTGGTGGCGTAGTGACCCAGACGAACCCGCATACTAACGGTTCGCATGGCTTCCCGCGCATCGCGCGGATGCCAGCTCGCTCAGGCAGCCAGCTTGCAGTCGAAGTACAGCGGTTCGCGATCGTCCAGGATGGCCTGCATCGCAGCCAGGTCGGAGGCATCCGGGTTAAGCCACGCATCGAGTTGCCCGGGGCGGATTGGAACGATGCAGCGGTCGTGTCCGGCGGCGGCCACTTCCGGCGGCGGCTCGTCGGTGATGGCGGCGAACGAGTACAGGTCCTGCCCCCTCTCCTCGCCCGGACTCACCGACCACAGGCAAGCCACCAGCATGTCCTGCGGCGGCCGCGGATGGAATGCCAGGATGACGCTCTCCTCTGCCTCCCCCGGCCGTAGCGCACGGCGCTCAGCCTTGTGGCGCGGCACATGCTCGTAGAACGCGGTGATCACCGCCACGCCGTGGCGATGCCCGAACAACGGGCGCCAAGCGCGCTCCAGGTTGTCGCGGCGCGCATTGTAGGTGCCGGGCCGCTTGCGTTCGTCGGCTTCCGTCCAGCCTGGCAGGCGGCATTGGTAGCGCATCGGCACCACCACCCGATGGCCGCCTTGCGCGATGATCACGGGCGCGTAGTAGCCCGGAAAGAGCCGGTAATCCTGCTCGGTCAGCGCCGGTCGCTGCAGGTCCGCAAGGCTCTGTTGGGCCCTGGCGATCTTGTCCGTCGAAATGCGGCGGTCAGTCTCGGCCTTCCTGGTCGGCCGCGCGGCCAGCGCCCGCTCCGCCTCGGCAAGTCGCGTTCGTTGCTGGAAAATCTCGGCCTCGAACCGGTTGGCTTGCTCCTGGTTGCCCTCCTCGACCAACGAGGCGTCAGGGCCTGCCTCGGCAAACGCCATGCGCAGCGCCTTGGGGATGCGTTGCCAGCCGCCGGTGCGGCGCTGGTGCCAGAACAACTCCACAAAGCGTTCAATGCTGATCGACGCGCCGTATTCGCGCTCGAACTTGCGGAACTCCGCCTGGATCTGGGAGGAATAGCACATGGCAATGTCCTTTCGTGCAACTCCAGCGGAGCTGGCGCAGGATCATTCTAAGCCGGGGTACCGGGAAAGGCGGCAAGTGGGCGACGCGTGCTGCGGCAGGGAAAAGTCAGCCTTTCGCCACTTGAGAAGGAGTAATTGGTGCGAGGGAGGGGACTCGAACCCCTACACCATTGCTGGCGTCAGGACCTAAACCTGGTGCGTCTACCAATTTCGCCACCCTCGCGGTCCTTGCAGCCGCCGGACGGCGGCCACGATGTACGTTGCAGCCACGGGGCGCGAAAGCAAAAAAGGCGGCTGGAACTGCCCGCCTTCCCGCATCGCCCGCTGCCGCGCTCGCGCGCCGGCTGTGCAACGAAGCAGCGGATTGTAGCGCAAGCCTCGGGGGGAATCCAGCCCCGCCCCGGTGACATAGTGCAAGCCCTCATGTGCATCGCCTTTCGCGATGGTGGTCCGCCATCTATGCTGAAGTTGTCGGACGCGCGCCGCATGCTCGCACATCATTGCAACGTGCGGGGCGCTGCCACAATGCTTCAGCCCCGCACGGAGGGGATATGAAATTACGTGCCTTGCTGTTGGCAGCCTCGATGGCGCTTGCATGGTCATCGACGGTCAGGGCTGCCGGTTGTCAGTACGACATGCAATGCAAAGGGGAACGAATTTGCCAGCAGGGCCAGTGCGTCTCCCCCGATGCGGATGATCAGGCGGACGCCGCCGCGTCCAAGCCCGCGCAAACCTCAACCAGGACAACTGCGCCCGCGACGCCGGTACCTACGGCTGCACCCGCGCCCATTGCAGCGCCCGCACCCGTTGCAGCACCAGTACCACCACCGGCACCCGCTGTTCGCGGTTGCTGCACGGTGGCCGGCAAGCTGAAGCTGGCCCCGGCCAGCGCCGGCGACACGACGCTGGTAGTCGGCGATGCGTGCCAGGGCATGACGAATTCAGGCAGGCCTGTTCCTGGCACGCTCTGCAATTGATTGGCCCTGCCGGATCCGATCGATCTGGCAGTCACGCTCAGGCTGTCACCGCCCCCACGCCCGCCTCGGGCCGCCTGACCCGGAACCATGCCGCGTACAACGCCGGCAGGAACAGCAGCGTCAGCACCGTGGCGATGATCAGCCCGCCCATGATGGCCACGGCCATCGGCCCCCAGAACAGCGAGCGCGACAGCGGGATCATGGCCAGCACGGCAGCCGCGGCGGTCAGGATGATCGGACGGAAGCGCCGCACCGCCGCTTCGACGATGGCATGCCATGCCGGCACGCCTGCCTTGATGTCCTGCTCGATCTGGTCCACCAGGATCACCGAGTTGCGGATGATCATGCCGAGCAGCGCCGTGATGCCCAGCTGGGCGACGAAGCCCATCGGCGCGCGCAGCAGCAGCAGCGTGGCGGCGGCCCCGATCAGGCCCAGCGGGCCCGTCAGGAATACCATCAGCGTGCGCGAGAAGCTGTGCAGCTGGAGCATGAGCAGCGTGAAGATCAGGAAGATGCACAGCGGCAGCTGCGCCGCGATCGACGCCCCCGCCTTGCCACTCTCCTCCTCGGCCCCGGCCACCGTGATGCGGTAGCCCGGCGGCAGTTGCCCGCGCAGCTTGCCGAGCAGCGGATCGATCTGCGCGGTGACCGTGGGACCCTGGATGCCGTCCACCACATCGGCCTGCACGGTCACGCCGAAATCGCGGTTCTCGCGCCAGATCACGCCCGGCTCGGACCGCAGCGACAGCCGCGCCACCTGCGTCAGCGGCACGACGCGGCCGGCATTGGTCGGCACCTGGATATTGCCGAGATCGGACATGGCATCACGCTCGTTGCGCGGCGTGCGCATCATGATGTCAATCAGCTTGTCGCCGTCACGGTATTGGCCGACCGGAATCCCGGTCAGCACCGTCTGCGTGACGCGCGCAATGGAGCTGGTGGTCACGCCCAGTGCGCGGGCCTTGTCCTGGTCGATGTCCAGGCGCAGCATCTTGACGCTCTCATTCCAGTTGTCGTTCACGCCAACGGTGTTCGGGTTCGCGCGCATCAGCGCCTTGACCTGGTCGGCAAGCTGGCGCACGCCCGCGGCGTCGGGACCGATCACGCGGAACTGCACCGGGTACGCCACCGGCGGCCCGTTGGGCAGCAGCTTGACGCGCCCGCGCAACTGCGGGAACTGGCTGTTCAGCACCGCGATCACGCGCTGGCGCAGCGCGTCGCGCGCCTCGGTGCTGACCGGCATCACGATCACCTGCGCCACGTTGCTTTGCGGGAAGATCTGGTCCAGCGGCAGGTAGAAGCGCGGCGCACCGGTGCCGACGAAGGTGGTCAGGCTCTGCACGTCCCGATCCTGGCGCATGGCAGCCTCGAAGCGCCTGGCTTCGGACTCCATCTGGGCAAAACTGGTGCCTTCCGGCATCCACAGCTCGACCATCAGCTCGGGCCGGCTCGAGTCGGGGAAGAACTGCTTCTCGACGAACTTGAATGCGTAGATGCCCAGCGCGAACGTCACCAGCGTGACCGCGATGACAGTCTTGCGCCAGGTCACGCACCAGTCGACCAGGCGCCGGAAGCTTGCGTAGAACGGCGTATCGAACACCTCGTGGTGCTCGCCGCCTCCCGGCCGCGACTTCAGCAGCAGGTAGCCCAGGTAAGGCGTGAAGTAAACCGCCGCCAGCCATGACAGCACCAGCGCGAGCGCCGTCACGGCGAAGATGGCAAAGGTGTATTCGCCTACCGTGGATTTCGCGAGCCCCACCGGCAGGAAGCCCGCGGCCGTGATCAGCGTGCCGGTCAGCATCGGCATGGCCGTGGAGGTGTAGGCGTAGGTCGCGGCCTCCATCTTGGAAAGCCCCTCCTCTAGCTTGCGCACCATCATCTCCACGGCAATGATGGCGTCATCGACCAGCAGCCCCAGCGCCACGATCAGCGCGCCCAGCGATATCTTGTGCAGGCCGATGCCGAAGATGTTCATGAACAGGAACGTCACCGCGAGCACCAGCGGAATGGTCAACGCCACCACCAGGCCCGGACGCGCGTCCAGTCGCAGCGGCCTGGTATGCAGGCCCAGCGAGACAAAGCTGACCCCGAGCACGATGACCACGGCCTCGATCAGCACGTGCACGAACTCGCCGACCGAACGCTTGACGGCCTGCGGCTGGTCTTGCACCTGGTCCATCTCGATGCCGACCGGCAACTGCCCCCGCAGACGTTCGAACGCCACGCGCAGGTTCTTGCCGAGCTCGATGATGTCGCCGCCCTTTGCCATCGAGATACCGAGCCCGATCACGTTCTTGCCGTTGTACCGCATGGTGCTCTGCGGCGGATCGACATAGCCGCGGTACACGTGCGCGATGTCGCCCAGGCGGATATTCGCAATACCGTTGGGGCCGCGCAGCACCAGGTTCTCAAGGTCCGCCACACTGGCGAACTGCCCGCTCACGCGCACCTGCAGGTTGTCAGTCGGCGTGACCAGCACGCCGCTGCCGTTCAGGTTGTTCTGCTGCGTGATCTGGTCGGCAATGGCATTGAGGTCGAGCCCGAGCTGGGCGAACCGGGCCTGGTTGAAGTCGATGTAGATCTTCTCGTCCTGCAGGCCCAGCAGCGACACCTTGGCCACGGCAGGCACGCGCAACAGCTCCTGGCGCACCAGGTCGGCATATTCGCGCAGTTCCTTGTAGTTGAAGCCATCGGCCGACAACGCGTAGATCGTGCCGTACACGTCGCCGAACTCGTCATTGAAGTACGGACCCCGCACGCCTGCCGGCAGCGTCTGTGCGATGTCGCCGATCTTCTTGCGCACGGTGTACCAGATCTGCGCGGTATCCCTGGCCGGGGACGTGTCCTTGAGCTGGAAGATGACCGTGGTCTCGCCCGGCTTGGAAAAGCTGCGTATCTTGTCGGCATACGGCACTTCCTGCAGTTGCCGCTCGATCTTGTCCGTGACCTGCACGGCGATCTGCTCGGCGGTGGCGCCGGGCCAGAACGCCTGCACCACCATCACGCGGAAGGTGAACGGCGGGTCTTCGTCCTGGCCCAGCCGGAAGAATGCCAGCAGGCCGGCCAACAGCAACACCACCAGCAGGTAGCGGGTCAGCGGCTGGTGCTCCAGGGCCCAGCGCGACAGGTTGAAGCGGGAATGATCCATGCCGCGCCTCAGTCCCGTTGCGGCACAGGGGCAGCCGCAGGCGCCGTGGCGGACGCGACCGGGGCGACGGTCTGCATCGGCCTGACCTTCTGCCCCGGCTTGAGCAAATGCACGCCGGCCGTGACAATGGTCTGCCCGGGCGCAAGACCCTGGCGCACTTCGATCTCGTTGCCCACCGGATCGCCAAGCGTCACCGAGACCGGCCGGACCGTGCCGGCGGCCGGATCATAGACCCAGACCTGGTTGCGGCCCTGCTCCTGCAGCAGCGCGGTCAGCGGCACACGTATCGCGGGGGCTTCGCCGGTGCGCACGAAGGTCACGACGGCGGTCATGCCCAGCTTGAGGTCGGCGGGCGGATTCGGCACCGAAACGCGCGTGGCATAGGTGCGGGTCACGGGATCCGCGGCGGCGGCGATTTCGCGCACGCGCGCGGGCAGCGCGCGGCCGGGGTCGGCCCAGGTGCGCACCGTCACATCCGTGGTGCCGCGCAACAGGTCGACCTGATCTTCCGGCAGCCCGATGGCCACTTCCTTTTCTGCGGTCTGCGCCACCCGGATCACCGGTTGGCCAGGCGTGATGACCTGCCCGACCTCGGCCTCCACCGCGGTCACCACGCCGTCGGCATCGGCCAGCAGCACCGCGTAGGCGGTCTGGTTGGCCTGGCTGCGCAGGCCCGCCGAAGCCTGCTGGAGGCGGGATTCGGCGGCATCGAAAGTCGCCTGGCGCCGATGCTGCTCAGCCGCGCTGATAAAGCCCTTGGCAAAGAGTTCGTTGTAGCGCTTGAGATCGGAAGCGGCGAGGTCGCGGTCCGTGCGGGCCGCCTCATACTGGGCCCGCGAACCCGCTTCCGCCAGCGACAGGTCGGTCGGGTCCAGACGGGCCAGCGGCTGGCCCTTGCGCACAACGGCACCGACGTCGACCAGCCGCGCCGCGATCTTGCCGCCCACCCGAAAGCCCAGCCGCGACTCCACGCGTGGCCTGACGTCGCCCGAGAACTCAAAGGTGGTCTTGCCTGTGCGCTGGCTCAACTGCTGCAAGCGAACCGGGCGCACCTCCGGCGTGGACTCGCTCTTCTTGCCGCAGCCTGCCAGCGCGAGCGTCACGCCGGCCAGGCAGGCTGCGCCCAGCCGGGCCAACCGGGCCAGCCGGCGCCGCGGCAGGGAATAGGAAGCAGTCTCGGGACGAACGGCCGCAACTTCCGGCGCTTGGCAATGCACTGGCATGGATAAGCAGCGAATCGAACAACGTGGGAGGCTGGTGCGGCCCGCAAAAGCGCTTCACAACGCACAAAGCACATGCCGCGGATAGTCGCGGGCAATTAATAACTGGCCGGTCAGCAATATAGCGACGCCCCTCAGGTGCGTCAAACGGCTGGCGACGAAACGGCCGGAATGGCTACCGAAGGATTCTTCTAGGCGAACGAACTGCATGAAAATGCAAAGCCTGGATGGCCGCCCACTTGTGCCGCGCACAGCCGCGCACTGCCGCGCACTGTCGCGCACCGCCAGGCAAGGGGTATGGCAATGCTACAATCCGGCGCGCCGCTGGCGCCAACCGTGCCGACGGACGCAGAGGCCGCGGGCTTCAGCGCGCCGCCAGACCTTGGCCGCCGAACGGCCGCCGCGTTGGCACAGGCCTGGTCCTGAACCCGCCCGCACCCACCTCACCTCATCAGACCGAGACCGGCGTGACGCCCGATCAGTATTGCCAAGAGAAAGTCGCCCAAAGCGGCTCCAGCTTCTATTACAGCTTCCTGTTCCTGCCTGCGGAGCGCCGCCGCGCCATTACGGCGCTCTACGCATGGTGCCGCGAAGTCGACGACGTGGTCGATGAGACCCACGACCCCGGACTGGCCCACCAGCAACTCGACTGGTGGCGAGGGGAACTGCGCCGCCTGTTCGAAGGGGCGCCGAGCCATCCTGTCACACAGGCCCTGCAGCCTCACGTCAAGGCCGCCGGCCTGCCGCACGCGGAAATGTCCGAGGTGCTGGACGGCATGGAAATGGACCTGACCCAGACCCGCTATCTCGATGAAACCGGCCTGAACCGCTATTGCCACTGCGTGGCCGGCGTGGTCGGCACGCTCAGCGCCCGGCTGTTCGGATACTCCGATGCGCATACGCTCGTGTTCGCCGAAAAGCTGGGACTGTCGCTGCAACTGGTCAACATCCTGCGCGATGTCGGCGAGGACGCGCGCCGTGGCCGCATCTACCTGCCGGTGGACACGCTGCAGCGATTCCAGGTGCCTGCATCCGAGATCTTGCAGGGCAAGCATTCCGAGCGTTTTGTCGCGCTGATGCAGTACCACGCCGGTCGTGCGCGCGCGCTATACCGCGAAGCGCTGGAACTGCTGCCGCGCCAGGACCGCCGCGCCCAGCGCGCCGGCCTGTTGATGGGGGCCATCTACCACGCCCTGCTCGACGAAATCGAACGCAGCGATTTCCAGGTGCTGAATCAGCGCATCGCACTGACGCCGCTGCGCAAGCTCTGGATCGCCTGGAAGACATGGGTGCGCAATAGTTGAGCCACCGACCACGGCTCGCGTCCGGCCGCACACGGCCCGCCGCCACCAGCATTACGCCATAGGGCACCGCCATGACCCAGAACCTCCACCCGCTCGGACAAAGCATTCTTGACCGTGCCGAAGCGCTCGCCCGGTTTTCCGACATGGAAGGCGGGCTCACCTGCGCTTTCCTCACACCTGCGCACCGGTCTGCCCAGGCCCTGCTGGCGCAGTGGATGGAGGCGGCCGGCATGGCGGTGCGAACCGATGCCATCGGCAACGTGATCGGCCGGTATGCCGCGGACCCGGCCGCAGGCAGCGACGCGCGCGTGCTGATGACTGGCTCGCACTTCGACACCGTGCGCAATGGCGGGCGCTACGATGGCCGCCTTGGCATCCTGCTCCCGATCGCCGTAGCCGGCGCACTCCATGCGGCGGGCATCCGCCTGCCCTACCATCTCGATGTCGTCGGCTTCGCCGAAGAAGAAGGCCTGCGCTTCAAGACCAGCTTCCTGGCCAGCAGTGTTCTGGCCGGGCGCTTCGACCCGGCGCTACTGGCACGCGCAGACGCGGACGGCGTGACGATGCGCGAGGCGCTCGCGGCCTCCGGCCTGCCGGGCAATGGAGAACTGGCGGCACTACAGGGCGCCGCGGCCGACCCCGCCGCCCTGCTCGGCTTTGTCGAGGTACATATCGAACAGGGGCCGGTCCTGCTGGACCAAGGGCTGGCGCTCGGCGTCGTGACACAGATCGCCGGCAGCAGCCGCTTCCAGGTGCGGGTCGAAGGACAGGCCAGCCATGCCGGCACGACACCGATGGGCATGCGCCGGGACGCCGCCGCCGGAGCGGCCGAAATGATCCTGCTGGTCGAAACGCGGTGCAGCGCGGCACCGACGCTGGTCGGTACCGTGGGCCAGCTGCAAATACCCGATGGATCGAGCAATGTCATTCCGGCCGCCTGCACCTTCTCGATGGACATCCGCGCCGGCGAGGATGGCATTCGCGAAGCCGCCATTGCCGACATCGTGGCCGGCATCCAGCAGATTGCGGCGAGGCGCGGCTTGTCCGCCCAGGTGGACCGGGTCAAGCCGGTTCATAACGCACCCTGCGCGCGCTGGCTGATGGACCAGTTCGGCGCGGTGCTGCGCAAGCGCGGCCTGCCTGCCTTTGAACTGCCATCCGGCGCTGGCCACGACGCCATGATGATGCAGCGCATCACCGACGTGGCCATGCTGTTCGTACGTTGCGGCAATGGCGGCATCAGCCATAACCCGCTGGAAACCATCACGGCGGAGGACGCACAGGTTGCCGCCGAGGTATTCGTGGATTTCCTGCGGCACTTTCAGCCGCAAGGCTGAATCTGGTTGAGTTGGGAACCGTCCGGCGGCGTCAGCCGCCCTGGTACATTTCGCGCCCCAGGTCATAGAGATTCTGGCGCAGCTTGCGGCGTTCGTCCGGAGACAGGCTCGATCCTGCGCGCCCCTGCCGGTTGTTGCGCTCGGCCTCGCGCTGCTCGGCGCGGTGGCGTTCGGCGCGGGCGCGCGCCTCGCGCTGGCCGGCGCTGGCGTCACTGGCATGGTTGGATGAGCGCTCAGGCCCGTGCAGCAGATTGGCCATGCCGGCCGACTGGGCGTGGGCTGGCTGCGTCGCTGCGCACAGCCACAGCGCCGTACCGGCGAGCACCAGACAGGCGCCGGCGGCGCCGTGCAAGGTCAGCCCATGCCGGTTTCGGTTCACTTTCATCGATAATGACGTTTTTGGCTTCGGGATTTGCAGCCGCCTGGGCTGCCTGAAGCCGGAAATCCGGTACCCGTCCGCGCAGTCGCCGCAATGCAATATGCGGCTGGCCGCAGATAATCCGGTAGCAATACCCATGCCGCCCGGATAATGACGCAGTACGCGAAAGACGGTATGCGGCAGTGTAATGGCATGGTTCGTGCACGCTGCCATACCACAGGGTAAAGTATGTAACGTTTTGTTAAGCCATTTTGAGCGAAAGCGATAGTCGCTAAGATACCGCCATGGAAAATACCAGCCACAAGATTCTCGTCGTGGACGACGACCCGCGCCTGCGCGATCTGCTGCGCCGCTATCTGGGCGAACAGGGTTTTACGGTACTGGTGGCGGAGAATGCCACGGCCATGAACAAGCTCTGGCTGCGCGAGCGCTTCGACCTGCTGGTGCTTGACCTGATGATGCCGGGCGAAGATGGCCTGTCCATCTGCCGCCGCCTGCGTGGCGCCAACGACCAGACGCCGATCATCATGCTCACCGCCAAGGGCGAGGACGTGGACCGCATCGTCGGCCTGGAAATGGGCGCCGACGACTACCTGCCGAAGCCGTTCAACCCGCGCGAGCTGATTGCCCGCATCCACGCCGTGCTGCGCCGCAAGGGGCCTGCCGAAGTGCCGGGCGCGCCGTCGGAAACGCCCGAGACCTTTGCCTTCGGCGATTTCGTGCTGAACCTGGCCACGCGCACGCTGACCAAGAACGATGAGGAAATTACCCTGACCACGGGCGAATTTTCCGTGCTCAAGGTTTTCGCCCGCCATCCGCGCCAGCCGCTGTCGCGCGAGAAACTCATGGAAATGGCGCGCGGCCGCGAATATGAAGTGTTCGACCGCAGCCTGGACGTACAGATCTCGCGCCTGCGCAAGCTGATCGAGCCCGATCCGAGCAACCCGCGCTTTATCCAGACGGTGTGGGGCCTGGGCTATGTGTTCATTCCCGATGGCGTGAAGTAAACCGGCCGGCCGCTCAACCATCGTGGCGACCGTCATTGGCCGTACGGCCACGCGTTTCTTTGGTTCGCTGTTCTGGCGAACCTTCATGCTGATCGCGCTCCTGCTGGCCATTTCGCTGGGCATCTGGTTCCAGAGCTACCGGCTGTTCGAGCGCGCCCCGCGCGCGCAGCAGATTGCCATGCAGGTGGTCAGCGTGGTCAAGCTCACGCGCGCGGCGCTGCTCTATTCGGACCCGGCGCGGCGCCGCTTCCTGCTGCTCGACCTGGTGCAGAACGAAGGCATCAAGGTCTATCCGCGGGAAAAGGACGACGATTTCGCCGCGCCCACCGCCAATCCGTTCCTGACCCAGCTGGTGCAGCAGGAAATCCGCAGCCGGCTGGGCGAGGATACGGTGCTCGCTACTACCGTTAACGACATCCCCGGCGTGTGGGTCAGCTTCGAGATCGAGGGCGACGACTACTGGGTGGCGATCAGCCCGGAACGCTTCGAGCGCGTGTCCGGCATCCAGTGGCTGTGGTGGAGTATTGCCGCGCTGCTGCTGTCGATCATCGGCGCCGCGTTCATTACCGCGCGCGTCAACTACCCGCTCAAGCGCCTGGCCAATGCCGCGCGCGATATCGGCGCGGGCGGCGACCCGCCCTCCCTGCCGGAGCATGGCGCCAGCGAAGTCGCGCTGGCCAACCATAGCTTCAACCAGATGGTGCGCGACCTGCGCCAGCTCGATGACGACCGCGCGGTGATGCTGGCCGGCATCTCGCACGACCTGCGCACGCCTCTCACGCGCCTGCGCCTGGAAACTGAAATGTCGCCGGCGGACAGCGCCACGCGCGACGCGATGATCACCGACATCGAGCAGATGGACGCCATCATCGGCCAGTTCCTGAATTATGCGCGGCCGCCGCTCGAGATGGTCGAGCCGGTAGACCTGTCGGCACTGGTCAACGATGCCGTCGGCGTCTATGCCGCACACGACGATGTGCGCGTAGAAGTGCGCGCCACCGAGCCGGTCATGGCCGTGGCCAACCGCATGGAGGTCCAGCGCATCCTCGACAACCTGGTCGAGAATGCGCGCCGCTATGCCAAGGACGATGAGACCGGCATCGCCGAAGTCGAGATCACCACGAAGCTCGACGACAAGGACGCCGTGCTCACCGTGGCGGACAACGGCAAGGGCGTGCCCGACGCACAGCTTTCGCTGCTGACGCGCCCCTTCTATCGCCTGGACAGCGCTCGCAGCGAAGCCAAGGGAGCCGGCCTTGGCATGTCGATCGTCAACCGCATCCTGCAGCGCAACGGTGGACGGCTGGTGCTGTCCAACCGCTCCGCCCCGCAGACCGGCCTGGTGGTCAGCGCCTGTTTCCGCCGCGCGTGACTCGCGGCGCTCCCCGCACATCGACCACGAAACGCCTGTCCATTGACAGGTTTTCGACAGCTACTGATAGGGTTCTGAAAGGTATTTGACAGGGCAATGACAGCGTCGCGGCGCACACTGGCGCCCGTCAGCAGGGCCGATGCAAGCGCATCTTCCCAGCCATGGCGCCGCCTGCTGTCTCCTCCCCACGCCTGGCTGGCTCACCAAACAATCATGCGCCGGAACCCACCGGCGGCGTCCGAGAGAGACAGCCATGTCAGAGACCTCCCAAACCTCCGGCCAGCAGCACGGATTCAAGACCGTGTTCCGCGTGGTCAGCGGCAACTTCCTGGAAATGTACGACTTCATGGTGTACGGCTTTTATGCCGCCGCCATTGCCAGGACCTTCTTCCCCAGTGGCGACGAGTTCGCCTCGCTGATGCTGTCGCTGGCCACCTTCGGCGCCGGCTTCCTGATGCGTCCGCTGGGCGCCATCGTGCTGGGCGCCTACATTGACCACCACGGCCGCCGCAAGGGCCTGATCGTCACGCTGGCGCTGATGGCGGTTGGCACGCTGCTGATCGCCTGCGTGCCTGGCTATGCCTCGATCGGCGTGGCGGCGCCGCTGCTGGTGCTGGCCGGCCGCCTGCTCCAGGGCTTTTCCGCCGGCGTGGAGCTGGGCGGCGTCTCGGTCTACCTGTCGGAGATTGCCAAGCCGGGCCGCAAAGGCTTCTACGTGAGCTGGCAATCGGCCAGCCAGCAAGTCGCCGTGATCTTCGCCGGCCTGCTCGGCGTGATCCTGCACGCCACGCTGGCGCCGCAGCAAATGGATGACTGGGGCTGGCGCCTGCCGTTCCTGATCGGCTGCCTGATCGTGCCGTTCCTGTTCCTGATCCGGCGCTCGCTCGAAGAGACCGAGGAATTCAAGACCCGCAAGCATCGCCCGACCGTGCGCGAGATCTACCGCTCCATGGCCGAGAACTGGCGCATCATCGTGGCCGGCTGCATGATGGTCGTGATGACCACGGTGTCGTTCTACATGATCACCGCCTACACGCCGACCTTCGGCAAGGCGGTGCTCAAGCTCGATGATGTCGACAACCTCATCGTCACCATGTGCGTGGGCCTGTCGAACTTCATCTGGCTGCCGCTGATGGGCGCCCTGTCCGACCGCATCGGGCGCAAGCCGCTGCTGGTGTTCTTTACCGCGGCCACGCTGCTGACTGCCTACCCTGCCGTGTCGTGGCTGGTGGCCGAGCCTTCGTTCTCGCGCCTGCTGATGGTGGAACTGTGGCTGTCCTTCCTGTACGGCAGCTATAACGGTGCGATGGTGGTCACGCTGACCGAAGTCATGCCGCCGGCCGTGCGCACTGCGGGCTTCTCGCTCGCG
Organism: Cupriavidus sp. 22TCCZM01-5; assembly: GCF_057798915.1. Classification (NCBI taxonomy): domain Bacteria; kingdom Pseudomonadati; phylum Pseudomonadota; class Betaproteobacteria; order Burkholderiales; family Burkholderiaceae; genus Cupriavidus; species Cupriavidus sp. 22TCCZM01-5. Next base: position 34,449 of record NZ_JBYOJR010000025.1, on the reverse strand, counting down.
TACAGCCTGGCCACGGCACTGTTCGGCGGCTTCACGCCGGCCGTGTCGACCTACCTGATCCACACCACCGGCAACAAGGCCGCCCCGGGCCTGTGGCTGATGTTCGCGGCGGCCTGCGGTCTCATCGCCACCCTGATCATCTTCCGCGCGCGCCGTAGCCAGCCGGCCCTGCGCCCCGCCTGACACGGCAGTGCCGCTCCCGCCACGCCGGCCCCGAGGGGCCGGCCGTGGCATACTTCCCCGCTTGCGCAAACTGTCATGCGCGACGACCAGGATCGCCATGCCGCACGCCTATCGGGCTGTTTGAGAATTTCAATTAGCCCTGTAGTGCGTCATGACGCATAATCCCCCCTTGTCGCGGTGCACCAAAGCCTAAGGTTCTGCCGGGCGCAGGTTCATCGCATTGCACACTCTCTCTTCAACCGTATCAGGAGAAGTCTATGAAGACCGTTGGTGACAAGCTCGAAGCCTTCCACGTCGTCGGTGTCAAGCCGGGTTTCAACAACCATGAGGAAAACGGCCAGTCGGCTTTCGAAGACATCACCGAAAAGTCGTTCGAAGGCAAGTGGAAGATCATCTACTTCTACCCGAAGGACTTCACGTTCGTGTGCCCGACCGAAATCGTGGCATTCGCCAAGCTGAACGGCGATTTCGCTGACCGCGATGCCATCGTTCTCGGCGGCTCGACCGACAACGAATTCGTGAAGCTGGCATGGCGCCGCGAACACAAGGACCTGAACAAGCTGAACCAGTGGCAATTCGCCGACGTGACCGGTTCGCTGATCGACCAGCTGGGCGTGCGTGACCAGGCCGCTGGCGTGGCCCTGCGCGCGACCTTCATCGTCGACCCGCACAACGTGATCCAGCACGTTTCGGTGAACAACCTGAACGTCGGCCGCAACCCGGACGAAGTGCTGCGTATCCTGGACGGTCTGCAAACGGACGAGCTGTGCCCGTGCAACCGTGCCGTTGGCGGCGCAACGCTGTAATTGCTGCAAGGTTGCCGGTAATTTGCGGCGACCCGCGGAGGGTCTCCCCTCCGCCCCCAAACCCGCCTGTGCGGGTTTTTTGAGCCCTGATCGATAGGAGAATTAAATGGAATTCCTTAACACGATTAAGAATCTTATCCCGGACTACGCCAAGGACATTCGCCTGAACGTGGACGGCACCATTGCGCGCTCCTCGCTGGAAGGCAACGACGCCGTGGGCGTGGCGCTGGCCGCCGCCTTCGCGACGCAGAGCAAGGTGCTGGTGGATGCGATCCGCAACGCCAACGTGCTGTCGGCCGAGGAAGTCAACGGCGCGCTGACCGCCGCCGCGCTGATGGGCATGAACAACGTCTGGTATCCGTACGTCGAGATGGCGGATGACCCGGACCTGGCCAGCCAGCCGGCCGGCCTGCGCATGAACGCCTACGCCACCCATGGCGGCGTGGACAAGCGCCGCTTCGAAATGTACGCGCTGGCCGCCTCCATCGTGGGCAAGTGCCACTTCTGCGTGAAGTCGCACTACCAGTTGCTCAAGAACGAGCAGGGCATGACCTCGCAGCAACTGCGCGACGTGGGCCGCATTGCCGCGGTGATTGCCGCCGCGGCGAATGTCATCGCCGCCCAGTAAGGCGGATGCGATACCGGGTGCGATACCGGGTGCGATAGCGGATGCGATACCACAACGGCCGGCAACTTCCCAGTAGAGGTTTGCCGGCTGTTTGCATGGTGCACCCCGGCGGCCGCGGACGACTCCACTCGTGCAGTGAACGGCCTACAATCGAGGCAGGACACGCACTCAGGCATCCGCCCCTCACCATGAGCATCCTGCCCTCGCCGACCTCCCCCCGCTTCCACTACCGCCTGGCCACGGTTCAGGACTGGGGTGATATTGCCGCGGTCACGCAGCAAGCCTATTCCCAGTACGAGCTCGAAATCATGGAGGATTGCCGCGCCTCCTTCCAGCGCGGCATGCAGGCCGTGCTGGCCGCCAGCCACCCCGATATGGAATGGTGGGTGGCCGAAACGGAACACGGCATTACCGGCGCCGTACTTTTCTGCCATCCCGGCGCGACGCTGCCGGCGCTGGACGGCAGCACCATCACGCTGACCCAGCCGGAGGCCCGGCTGCTTTCCGTGAGCCCGCAGGCCCGGGGCCTGGGGCTAGGGCATACGCTGATGCAGATCTGCATCCAGCGCGCGCGCGATATCGGCTCGCCCACCCTGCTGGTGCGAACCATGCCCGAAATGGGCTCGGCCAACCGCTTGTGCCAGCAGATGGGATTCGCCAAGCGAACCGAGGCCGGCGCCCGGACAGGCGCCATGGCGCGGCTGATCGACTACACCTACGCAATCACCCCGGAAAACGCCCCCGCGCCGGCAAAGGCGTAAGCGCCCGCGCTGGCCGGATGCCGGCCGCGCTCAGTCCTGCGCGCCCGAGACCGAGCCGCGCCAGATCAGGACCGCGGCCTGCGCCACAATGCCTTCCTGCCGTCCCTCGAAGCCGAGCTTCTCGTTGGTCTTCGCCTTGACGTTACAGCGCCCCGGCGGCAAGCCGAGGTCGGCGGCGATGTTCGCTACCATGCCGGGGATATGCGGAGCCAGCTTGGGCTGCTGCGCGATGACCGAGGCATCGACATTGCCGATCTCGTAGCCGGCTTCGCGCACACGGCGCGCGGCTTCGCGCAGCAGCACGCGGCTGTCGGCACCGGCAAACTGCGCATCCGTATCCGGGAAATGCCGCCCGATGTCGCCCAGCCCGGCAGCGCCGAACAGCGCGTCGGTAATGGCGTGCAGCAGCGCATCGGCATCCGAGTGCCCGAGCAATCCCCGGTCATGCGGAATCTGCACGCCGCCCAGGATCAGCTTGCGGCCGGGTACGAGCGCGTGGACGTCATAGCCCTGCCCCACGCGGATATCAAATGGCATCATCGATCAGGCTCCTGAATCGGCAGACCGCGGCGCGGCGGTGCCAAGCAGCACCTCCGCCAGGGCAAAGTCTTCCGGGTATGTCACTTTGAAGTTGCGCAGCGAACCGTTGACCAGGCGCGGATGCAGGCCCAGCCGTTCGATCGCGCTGGCCTCGTCGGTCACCACGGCTCCGGCGGCCAGCGCGTCCTGCAAGGCCTGGCGCAGCACGCCGAGCCGGAACATCTGCGGGGTCTGGGCCTGCCAGAGCCCGTCGCGCGGAACCGTGGTGCCGATGCGCGCGCCGGCGTCGGCGCGCTTGAGGGTATCGGGCACCGGCACGGCCAGGATGCCGCCAATCGCGGCGTCGGGATCGTCGTCGCCGTCGCTTTCCACCGAGCGCACCAGCGTATGGATCATCGCCGGGGTCAGCCCCGGGCGCGCCGCATCGTGCACCAGTACCCAGTCGGTGTCCACGGCGCCAAGCTGCGCCAGGTGATGCAGGCCCGCCAGCACCGAGGCATGGCGGGTGTCGCCGCCGACGAATGCCGTATCGAAGCGCAGGCCGGCAAACGCCTCCGCGCCGAAGCGGGACTCCAGCGGCATATCGTCGGGCGCCAGCACCAGCGCCGTGGCGCTGATCGCATCGCAGGCCGAAAACGCCGCCAGGGCGTACCAGATCATGGGCCGGCCCGCGATGGGCTGGTACTGCTTGGGCACCGGGCCGCCCGCGCGGCTGCCGGTACCGGCACAGGGAATCAGGGCGAAACGGCGGTCTGGCACGGGATCGGGATCGATTGGAAATGCGTTGGGGACGGCACGGCGGCGACCGGCGTCAAACCAGCGCCACGGCCGGAGCGCATTCTATAATACGGCCCTTGTTTGCCGCCATGCCGCCATCGCATGCGGCCCACGCCATACCCCCGCCCGCGCTGCCGGCGGGGCGTTGTCGTTCGTTGCGTTGATCCCGACCGCTGCCCCGATGCCTGACGCCGCTCCCGCCTTTCCTTTCGCAAACCTGCCCCTGGTCAAGTCCGGGCTGCGCCACAATCTGGCCAGCCTGCACGGCTCTGCCGACGCCCTGGCCGTTGCCGCCTATGCGCGCCAGCATCGCAACCGCGTGCCGATGCTGGCCGTGGTCTGCGCCAACGCCGTCGACGCCCAGCGGCTGGCCGATGAAATCCCGTGGTTCGCGCCGGAACTGCGCGTGCGCCTGCTGCCAGACTGGGAAACGCTGCCCTACGACAGCTTCTCGCCCCACCAGGACCTGGTCTCCGAACGGCTCGCGACGCTGCATGACATCCAGGGCGGCCAGTGCGACGTGATGCTGGTGCCGGCCTCCACCGCGCTCTACCGGCTCGCGCCGCCGTCCTTCCTGGCGGCTTACACTTTCTTCTTCAAGCAGGGCGAGCGGCTGGACGAGGCCGCGCTCAAGGCGCAGTTCACGCTGGCCGGCTACGAGCACGTCAGTGCGGTGATGCGGCCGGGCGAGTACAGCGTACGCGGCGGCCTGATCGACCTGTACCCGATGGGCTCGGCGCTGCCCTACCGGATCGACCTCTTCGGCGACGAGATCGAGACCATCCGCGCCTTCGACCCCGACACCCAGCGCAGCCTCTACCCGGTCAAGGAAGTCCGTCTGCTGCCGGGGCGCGAGTTTCCGCTCGACGAAGCGGCCCGTACCGCGTTCCGGGGCCGCTGGCGCGAAGTGTTCGAAGGCGACCCGACCAAGTCGCCGATCTACAAGGACATCGGCAACGGCGTGCCGTCCGCCGGCATCGAGTACTACCTGCCGCTGTTCTTCGAGTCCAGTGCAACGCTGTTCGATTACCTGCCAGCCGACACCCAGCTCGCGTTCGCCGGCAAGGTGGACGAGGCCATCCGCCGCTTCTGGGCCGATACCACGCAGCGCTACGACTTCATGCGCCATGACCGCGAGCGTCCGCTGCTGCCGCCGTCGCAACTGTTCCTGTCCGAGGAGCAGTTCTTCATCGCGGCCAAGCCGCTCGCACGGCTGGTGCTGCAGGCTGAGCCCGCCGCCCCGGACCAGCCCGCCTTCGCGGCGAGCCTGCCGGATGTCTCGGTGAACCGGCGCGCGGAAGACCCGCTCGTGAACCTGGAATCCCTGCTGCTGGACAAGACCACGCGCGTGCTGATGTGCGCGGACACCGCCGGCCGCCGCGAGACCCTGCTGCAACTCTTTGCCGAAAGCGGCCTGCGCCCGCAGCTGGTGGACGACTTTGCCGCCTTCCTGGCTGGCGAGTCGCATTTCAGCATTGCCGTGGCACCGCTGCACAGCGGCTTCAGGCTTCCGGAAGCAAAGCTCGCCTTCGTCACCGAAGCCGAGCTCTACGCCGGCACCGCCCGCCGGGCCGGGCGCCGCAAGCAGGAACAGGCCACCGCCGTCGATTCGATGGTGCGCGACCTGGCCGAGCTGAAAATCGGCGATCCGGTGGTACACAGCGAGCATGGCATCGGGCGCTACCACGGCCTGGTGTCGCTCGACCTGGGCCAGGGCGAGGAGGAGTTCCTGCACCTGGAATACGACAAGAGCAGCAAGCTGTACGTGCCGGTGCACCAGTTGCACGTGATCTCGCGCTACTCGGGAGCCGATCCGGAAACCGCGCCGCTGCACCATCTGGGCTCGGGTCAGTGGGACAAGGCCAAGCGCCGCGCCGCACAGCAGATCCGCGACACCGCGGCCGAACTCCTGAACCTGTATGCGCGCCGCGCGGCACGCGAGGGCTTCGCGTTCCCGCTCTCGCCCAAGGACTATGAGACCTTCGCGGAGAGCTTCGGCTTCGAGGAAACGCCCGACCAGGCCGCGGCCATTGCCGCCGTCATCGCCGACATGACGTCGGGCAAGCCGATGGATCGTCTGGTTTGTGGCGACGTGGGCTTCGGCAAGACCGAGGTGGCGCTGCGCGCCGCCTTTGTCGCCGTGCTCGGCGGCAAGCAGGTGGCCATGCTGGCGCCGACCACCCTGCTGGCCGAACAGCATTTCCAGACGCTCTCGGACCGCTTCGCGGAATGGCCGGTGCGCATTGTCGAGCTCTCGCGCTTCAAGACGAAGAAGGAAATCGACGCGGCCGTGAAACAGATCAACGAGGGTGCGGTCGATATCGTGATCGGCACGCACAAGCTGCTCTCGGACGAGGTCAAATTCCAGCGGCTGGGGCTCGTCATCATCGACGAGGAGCACCGTTTCGGGGTGCGTCAGAAGGAAGCGCTCAAGACACTTCGCGCCGAGGTCGACGTGCTGACGCTGACGGCAACGCCGATCCCGCGCACGCTCGGCATGGCGCTCGAAGGCCTGCGCGACTTCTCCGTGATCGCCACGGCGCCGCAAAAGCGGCTGGCCATCAAGACCTTCGTGCGGCGCGAGGAAGACGGCGTGATCCGCGAAGCCATCCTGCGCGAGCTCAAGCGCGGCGGGCAGGTCTACTTCCTGCACAACGAAGTCGAGACCATCGAGAACAAGCGGGCCAAACTCGCGGAGCTGGTGCCGGAAGCCCGCATCGCGGTGGCGCATGGCCAGATGCACGAGCGCGAGCTGGAACGCGTGATGCGCGACTTCGTCTCGCGGCGCGACAACATCCTGCTGTGCACCACGATTATCGAAACCGGCATCGACGTGCCGACGGCCAACACCATCCTGATCCACCGCGCCGACAAGTTCGGCCTGGCGCAGCTGCACCAGCTGCGCGGCCGGGTCGGGCGCTCGCATCACCAGGCCTATGCCTACTTGCTGGTGCATGACGTCGACGGCCTCACCAAGCAGGCGGGGCGCCGGCTCGAAGCGATCCAGCAGATGGAAGAGCTGGGTTCGGGCTTCTACCTGGCCATGCACGACCTGGAGATCCGCGGTGCCGGCGAGGTGCTCGGCGACAAGCAGTCGGGCGAGATCCACGAAATCGGCTTCCAGCTCTACACCGACATGCTCAACGCGGCCGTCAAGGCGCTCAAGGCCGGCAAGGAGCCGGACCTGATGGCGCCGCTGTCGGCGACCACCGAGATCAACCTCGGCACGCCCGCACTGCTGCCCAACGACTACTGCGCCGACGTGCACGAACGCCTGTCGCTGTACAAGCGCCTGGCCAACTGCGAGACGCCGGAGCGCGTCGACGACATCCAGGAAGAGCTGATCGACCGCTTCGGCCGCATGCCGCCGCAGGCGCAGGCGCTGGTCGAGACCCACCGGCTGCGCATTGCCGCGGCGCCGCTGGGCGTGCGCAAGATCGACGCGGGTGATGCGACGATCAGCGTACAGTTCGTGCCGAACCCGCCCATCGACGCACTCAGGATCATCGAACTGGTGCAGAAGAACCGCCATATCAAGCTGGCCGGGCAGGACAAGCTGCGCATCGAAGCCAAGATGCCCGATGTGGCATTACGCGCGCAGACCATCAAGCAGACCTTGCGCCAGCTTGCCTAGCCAATGCTGCAGGGCGACTGGCCCGGCGACCGTGGCGGGTGTAGCATCGAATACTTCACCCGCCGGTCAACGCCGCCCCGCCCATGCAAGCCGATATCCAACGCCAGTCATCCCCCGAAGCCAGCGCGCCGCGTGGCACCGCGCTGGAATGGACGCAGCGCCTGGTGGCATACGACACCACCAGCCGCCATTCCAACCTGGGACTGATCGAGTCCGTGCGGGACCACTTCCTCGCGAAGGGCCTGCGGCCCCACCTCAGCTACAACCCTCAGCGCGACAAGGCCAACCTGTTTGTCACGGTGCCCGCCGCCAGCGGTGAGACCAACGGCGGCATCGTGCTGTCCGGGCACACCGACGTGGTGCCCGTGGATGGCCAGGACTGGACCACCGATCCGTTCAGACCCGTGGTACGCGACGGCAAGCTCTATGGCCGCGGCACCTGCGACATGAAGGGCTTCATCGGCACCAGCCTGGCGCTGCTGCCCACGCTGCTCGGCGCGAAGCTGCGCGAGCCGGTGCACTACGCGCTGTCGTTCGACGAGGAAATCGGCTGCATGGGTGCGCCCTACCTGCTCGCCGAACTGCGCGAGCGTGGCGTGCAGCCGGCCGGCTGCATCGTGGGCGAGCCCACCAGCATGCGTGTCATCGTCGCGCACAAGGGCATCAACGCGTACCGCTGCTGCGTCAGGGGCCAGGCCGCACACTCGTCGCTCACGCCGCGCGGCGTCAATGCGATCGAGTATGCCGCGCGCCTGATCTGCTTCATCCGCGACATCGCCGATGAATTCAAGGCCAACGGCCCCTACGACCAGGCCTTCGACGTGCCCTACACCACGGCCCAGACCGGGACCATCCAGGGCGGCATCGCGCTCAATACCATTCCCGCGCTGTGCGAGTTCGTGTTCGAGTTCCGCAACCTGCCCGGCGTCGATCCCGAGGCGCTGTTCGCGCGCATCGCCGCGTACGCCAACGACGTGCTGCTGCCAAGGATGCGCGCCGAACACGCGGACGCGGACCTCGTCATCAGCAAGATCGCCGCGGCGCCATCGCTGGACGTGGCCGAGCAGGCGGCTATTACGCAACTCGTGCGGGCGCTCACCGGAGATCGCGAGACCAGCAAGGTCGCCTATGGCACCGAGGCAGGGCTGTTCCAGCGCGCGGGCATTCCCGCGGTGGTGTGCGGACCCGGCGATATCCAGCAGGCACACAAACCGGACGAGTTCGTCTCGCTGGACCAGCTCGCGGCGTGCGAGGCGTTCCTGCACAAGGTCGTGGACAGCTTGCGGGTGGCGACCTGACGGCCAGGCGGGTCATGAGCGATTACAATGTCGCCTTTGCCGTCCCGCCCTCCGGCGCGCCGCCCTGATCCGCCTGCTGCTGTCATGCCCCTGATTCTCCAGAGTACCCGCCCGCTCGCTTCCGACGACCTGACCGCCATCCGCGCCCTCGCCCGCGCTTCCGAGCCCGTGCTGCGCAGCGAAACCGTGGCGGCCGCCGAAGACTGCGCGCCGCTCACCCCGGCGCTGCGCGACATGCTGGATGGCTACTGCGGACCGCGTGAGATTGACTGGGCCGTTGTGCCGCCCGGCCGCCGCCTGTCGGACTTCCGCCTGGTGGCGATGGACATGGATTCCACGCTGATCACGATCGAGTGCATCGACGAGATCGCCGACTTCTGCGGACTGAAGGCCGAGGTATCCGCCATCACCGAGGCCGCCATGCGCGGCGAGATCACTGACTTCAACGAAAGCCTGCGCCGCCGCGTGGCCCTGCTCAAGGGCCTGGACGCCAGCGTGCTGGAGCGCGTCTACGAAGAGCGTCTGCGCCTGTCGCCGGGTGCCGAGCGCATGCTGCAAACCATCCAGGCGCTGGGGCTGCGCACGCTGCTGGTGTCGGGCGGCTTCGTCCACTTCACCGAAAAGCTCAAGGCACGCCTGAAGCTGGACGTCACGCGCGCCAACACGCTGGAAATCGTCGATGGCAAGCTCACGGGCAACGTGATCGGCGAAATCGTCAACGCCGACGTGAAGGCACGTACGGTGCAGGAAGTGTGTGCGCAGATCGGCGCCGCACCCGACCAGGCTATCGTGATGGGTGACGGCTCCAACGACCTGAAGATGATGGCCGTGGCGGGGCTCTCCGTGGCCTTCCGCGCCAAGCCCATCGTGCGGGCGCAGGCAAGCGTTGCCTTCAATCACGTTGGCCTGGACGGCCTCCTGGCACTGTTCCCGCACTGAATCCACCAGGCACCCGTATGCAGAACGGAGGCCGTGGCATCCGTCTTTTCGTGGGCGCATCGGCCGCCCCAGTGCCCTACACTAGCTTGAGTGACCACCCAGAAGCGGAGCACCCTCACCATGGAACCGGCCTTTCACCGCTTTTCCGAGCTGTTTGCGCAGTTGGGACTACCCAGCGATCCGCCCAGCATCGCGGCGTTCATCGCGGCGCATGCCCCGCTGCCGGGCGACGTCGAACTGGCTGATGCCCCTTTCTGGACACCCGCGCAAGCGACCATGCTGCGCGACGAAATCGCGGACGATGCTGACTGGGCCGAAGTCGTCGACCGGCTCAACGTGGCCCTGCGGGCCAGCTAGCCGGTCGCGGCCGCTCATCCGCCGAGGGTCCGCTCCAGGGCCTGGCGCAGGTCCGCGATGAGGTCGCGCGTGTCCTCCAGGCCGATATAAAGGCGCACCAGCTCGCCGGTATGATGCCAGCCTGCGGGCGGCCAGCTGCCCGCGGGACGCATGGTCGGCACGTGGTAGGGCACGGCCAGGCTGTGCGCGCCGCCCCACGACCAGCCGATCGCAAACAGCCGCAGTGCTTCGACGAAAGCGTCGACCTGCTCGCGCGAGTATTTCTCGTGCAGGATGATCGCGAACAGGCCGCTGGCACCGCTGAAGTCGCGTCGCCAGTTGGCGTGGCCCGGGCAGTCCGGCAGCGCGGGATGCAGCACGCGCACGACCTCCGGACGCTGGTGCAGCCACTCCGCCACCTCGCGCGCGGCCCGGTCGTGCGCGGCCAGACGCACCGGCAGGCTCGGCAGCGAGCGCAGCACCAGGTGGCAGTCGTCGGCGGAAACCCCCCACCCCATCAGCATGCGCGTGCGCTTGAGGCGCGCCTGCACCGCCTCGTCGCGCGTCAGCACGGCGCCCATCAGGACGTCGCTGCCGCCGGACTGGTACTTGGTCAGGGCCTGCACCGAGATGTCGATGCCCATGTCGAACGGCCGGAAATAGAGGCCCGCCGACCAGGTGTTGTCGATGGCCGTCAAGACGCCGCGGGCCTTTGCCGCGGCCACGATCGCCTTGCTGTCGGGCACCTCCATGGTCACGGAGCCAGGCGCCTCCATCCAGACCAGGCGCGTATTGGGCTGGATCAGGCCGGCAATGCCGCTGCCGATCATCGGATCGTAGTAGCGTACCGACACGCCGAAATCACGCGCCAGCCACTCGCCGTGGTCGCGGTTGGGACCATAGACGTTATCGGGCACCAGCACGTCGTCGCCGCTCTTGAGCAGCGCGAAATACACCAGCGAGATCGCGGCCAGCCCCGACGGCAGCAGCAGCGTGTGGCTGGCACCTTCGAGCAAGGCGAGATGCTGGCACAGCGCTTCGCTGGTGGGCGTGGCATGCAGGCCATAGCGCCAGTATGTGGTGCTGCGGTCCCCGTACGCGCGCAGTTCGGCCAGGTTGCGGAAGACCACGGTGGAACCGCGATGGGTGGCAGGAGAAAACGAGTCGAAGCCGGGCGCGACATCCAGTTCGGGCTGGACAGCGACAGTCTGGATGTAATGGGAGGCAGGGCTCGACGCGGGCTTATTGGAAGTCGGATCGGACACGGCGGATTCCTTGATGGCTGGCATGTCGCGCGCAGTGTGCGGCAAGCATGAAAGGGACGCGATAACCGTTCGAGCTTACCAGCAAATGCTGGCGACGCCACCGGAAGCCGGCTTCAGCGGCCCTGGATGGTCGACTTGGGCGGCGGGACCGCGGACGTGACGCCGCTGCCGGGCGCCGTGTCGAAGGGAGGGATCACGCGCACGCTTCCCAGCGGGCGGATGACAAACGGAAGGACGACTGCCTGGTCGAAGGCATCGGTCCAGGTGCCGCGCACCGCACCACTGGCGTCGATGGTGCCTTCCCAGTTGCCGGAGACGCGGGTGCCGTCGTCGGACTCTTCCATCAGGAAGCTGCCCTCCTCCCATTCACCCGCCAGCAAGCGTACGCCGGGCGCGCCGTTGGTCGTGTACTCGCCGCGCAGGCTGTCGCGCTCGTCCGGCTTGGGGCCGATGCGCAGGCGCACCGGCTTGTCGCCAACCTTGCCGACGTAGACGGGCAGCCTGGCGTATTCCGGGCGCGGCGCCAGCGGTGCGATCGCTGCGCCGGCGGCAGGCGCCGTGCCACGGCGCGCCTCGCCTTCGCGGATGGCCTCGCTCAGGCCCAGGTCCCCGGCAGTGGCTGCCGGGCCGGCCGATGACACGGTGTCATCGGCGGCCCGCGCCGGCATCGTTCCCGCAAGCGCCAGCGCTGCCGCCAGGCAGGCCAACAAGCGCTGAAACGCGGGGCGACGATGCACCGGCAAGACTCAGATGCGCTCGAAGATCGCGGCGATACCCTGGCCGCCGCCAATGCACATCGTCACCAGCGCATAGCGGCCTTGCACGCGTTGCAGCTCGTAGACCGCCTTGACCGTGATCAGCGCGCCGGTGGCGCCGATCGGGTGCCCGAGCGAAATGCCGGAGCCGTTCGGATTGACCTTGGCCGGGTCCAGGCCCAGCGCCTTGGTCACCGCGCAGGCTTGTGCCGCAAAGGCTTCGTTGGCTTCGATCACGTCCAGGTCGGAAACCGACAGGCCGGCGCGCTCCAGCGCGATCTTCGTGGCGGGAACCGGGCCAATGCCCATGGTCTTCGGGTCCACGCCGGCGTGGCCGTACGACACCAGGCGTGCCAGCGGCTTCAGGCCGCGGCGCTCGGCCTCGGCACGCTCCATCAGCACCATGGCGGCGGCGGCATCGTTCAGGCCCGAGGCATTGCCCGCGGTCACGGTGCCGTTTTCCTTGACGAAGACCGGCTTGAGCTTGGTCATGTCGTCAATCGTGGCGTCATGACGCACATGCTCGTCGGTGTCGAAGCTCACATCGCCCTTGCGGCTCTTGAGCGTCACCGGAACGATCTGGTCCTTGAAGTAGCCAGCCTTGATGGCCGCCGACGCGCGGCGGTGCGACTCCAGTGCGGCTTCGTCCTGCTGGGTGCGGCTGATGTCATATTCCTTGGCCACGTTTTCGGCCGTGACACCCATGTGGATGCGATGGAACGGATCATGCAGCGCGCCCAGCATCATGTCGACCAGGCTGGCATCGCCCATGCGGGCACCCCAGCGGGCAGCGGGCGCCAGGTACGGTGCGCGGCTCATGCTTTCGGCACCGCCGCCGATGGCGATGTCGGTATCGCCGAGCAGGATGGTCTGCGCAGCGCTGACAATGGCCTGCAGGCCCGAGCCGCACAGGCGGTTCACGGTCAGCGCGGGCGCATTGGTCGATACCCCGCCATTGACGGCCGCCACGCGGCCCAGATACATGTCGCGCGGCTCGGTCTGAATCACATTGCCGAACACGACGTGACCGACGTCGTCACCGGATACTTGGGCGCGCGCAAGTGCTTCGCGCACCACGAGTGCACCCATATCGCTCGGTGCCATGTCCTTCAGACTCCCGCCGAAAGTCCCGATTGCCGTACGTACACCACTCACCACTACGACTTCACGCGTCATGTCTCACTCCATGAGGTTATGTTGCGGTGCACAGTATAACGGCATCGCGACGGAAATCGAACGATCGTACTTTTACTTAAGGGTAGCCAATGCCGGCCGCGTCAGAGTTCACCCCACAGGTCATGGCCATCGGCGCCCGTGATCTTCACCTGGACGAACTCGCCGGCGCGATAGCGCTGCGACGCCTTCGCCGGCGGCGCGATATAGACCAGGCCGTCGATTTCCGGCGCATCGGCCGACGAACGGCCAATGCCGCCCTCCTGGTTCACCTCGTCCACCAGCACACGCAGGGTCTGGCCGACCTTGCGCTGCAGGCGGCGCGCGGACACCGCCTCGGCCACCTCCATGAAGCGCGCACGGCGTTCCTCGCGCACTTCGTCGGGAAGCGCGCCCGGCAGATCGTTGGCCGTGGCGCCTTCGACCGGCGAGTAAGCGAAGCAGCCCACGCGGTCCAGTTCGGCCTCGGCGATGAAATCCAGAAGGGTCTGGAACTCGGCTTCGGTTTCGCCCGGGAAGCCGGCGATGAAGGTGCTGCGGATCGTCAGGTCCGGGCACACCTCGCGCCAGGCGCGGATACGGTCCAGCGTCTTCTCGGCATTGGCCGGGCGCTTCATGCGCTTGAGCACGTCCGGATGGGCGTGCTGCAGCGGCACGTCGAGGTATGGCAGCACATGGCCACCGTTCATCAGCGGGATGATTTCGTCGACATGCGGATACGGATACACGTAATGCAGGCGCACCCAGGCACCGTACTGGGCCGCCAGTTCGCCGAGGGCGGCCACCAGTTCGGTCATTCGCGTCTTGAGCGGGCGGCCGCTCCAGAAGCCGGTACGGTACTTCACGTCGACGCCGTAGGCGCTCGTGTCCTGCGAGATCACCAGCAGTTCCTTGACACCGGCCTTGAACAGGTTCTCGGCCTCCAGCATGACCTCGGCCACCGGGCGCGACACCAGGTCGCCGCGCATCGACGGGATAATGCAGAACGAGCAGCGGTGGTTGCAGCCTTCGGAGATCTTCAGGTACGCGTAGTGCTTTGGCGTCAGCTTGATGCCCGCCGCCGGCACCAGGTCGGTAAACGGATCATGCGGCTTAGGCAGGTGCGTGTGCACCGCCTGCATGACCTCGCCCAGCGCATGCGGGCCGGTCACGGCCAGCACCTTCGGGTGCACCGACGACACGATGTCATGTCCCGCCGCATCCTTCTTGGCCCCCAGGCAGCCAGTCACGATGACCTTGCCATTCTCGGTCAGCGCCTCGCCGATGGCATCGAGGCTTTCCTGCACGGCTTCGTCGATAAAGCCGCAGGTATTGACCACGACCAGGTCGGCGCCGTCATAGGTGCCGCTGATCGCGTAACCCTCGGCGCGCAGTTGGGTAATGATCTGCTCGGAGTCGACCAGCGCCTTCGGGCAGCCAAGCGAAACGAAACCCACGCGCGGACTCTGGTCTTTCTGGGTCATTGATTCTGAAGGATTTTTCACAGGGAATGCGGATGTAGGACAGGCGGGGCGGAGTATATCGGGTTATCTCGACGGAGGTCGGACAAGGCCGCCAGGCGCTGCAACGAACCGTGAATTTTAACCGTTTGCCACGGTTATCCGGCGACTTAGACCACACACGCCCCGGTCGCCTCGCCCTGCCCGAATCCTGAGGGACGACTGGACGTGACCTCCGGGAAACTTTGCAGCACTTGCTCGATCTGCGCCGAATCCTGGATCCTGCGGATGGCTGCATGCAACTGCGCAGCTTGCGGCCAGGTCCGCTTGAGATAGCTCAGCCACAATTTCACCCGTCCATGCTCGTGGCAGGAGGCGATCCGGTCATGCAGCTTCCGCAGGTAGGCGGCGATCTGGTGCAGCACCAGCGGCCACTCCTCATCCGATGGCGTGCTGTCCATCACCCCGCGGATACGCAGTGCCAGGAATGGATCCGATACCGCGCCACGCCCGATCATCACATCCGCGCAGCCGCTGACCGCGCGGCAACGTTCCCAGTCCGCAACGGACCAGACTTCGCCGTTGGCAATGACGGGGATCTCCACGGCGTCCGCGATGCGGGCGATCCATTCCCAGTGCGCCGGTGGCCGGTAGCCGTGGTCGCGCGTGCGGGCATGCACCACCAGCGATGCCGCCCCACCCTCGGCCAGCGCCGTGGCGCAATCGAGCGCCAGTGCAGTATCCGAAACGCCTAGACGCATCTTGGCGCTGACCGCAATTTGCGGCGGAACCGCCGCGCGCACCGCGGCAACGATGCGATGCAGCTGCTCGGGATGCGCCAGCAGCATCGCGCCGCCACCGTGCCGGTTGACGACCTTGGCCGGGCAACCGAAGTTCAGGTCGATACCATGCGGCGACAGCGTCGCGGCAAAGGCCGCATTGCGCGCCATCCACATAGCATCGCTGCCGAGCAGCTGGATCACCATCGGCGTTCCACCGGGGGTGTAGCCGCCTTGCAGAATCTCGGGGGTGTCGCGTTCGTAGACCCGCTCGGGAAGCAGGGAGCCAGTCACCCGAACGAACTCGGACACGCATCCGTCATAGCCGCCCAGGCCCGTCAGCACATCGCGCAGCACGTAGTCGGCGAGCCCCTCCATCGGGGCCAGGAATAGCCGGCCCATGGTCAGGCCCGGCCCAGCGGGGATGCGCCGGCAGGAAAGGAAGTCGGATCGGAACGGTGGAGGCTGGAAGGCATCGGGAAATCGCGCTGCAGGCGAGTCCGCAAGATGAGCCGCCAGTTCAGGAGGGGCGCATTTTACCTGCTTGCGCGCCGCCTCGCAGAGCGTCCGGAACCGTGCGAGGGCGGCGAAGCGGCGAACCGGGCGGTCCGCCGGCGGTGCTTGCTACTTACTTCTTGTCCGGCTGATTGAACGGGAACGTCCCGAACATATTCTTCGCCTGGTTCTGCATCTGTTCCTGCATCTGCACGAACAGGTTCTTGCTCTGCTCGATGTAGTTGCTCATCATGCCCTGCATCATCGGCCCCTGCATGTTCATGAACTGGGACCACATGTCGGGGCTGAAGGCTTCGCCGGAATACAGGCCCTTCGAGTTCTCGGCCAGCTTGTTCTGGATATCGATGAAAGCCTGGATATTCTTTTCCAGGTAGGTACCCATCATGCCCTGCATCGCATGCCCGTAGAAGCGGATGATCTGCGACAGCATGGCGCTGGAGAACATCGGCACGCCACCGGTTTCCTCTTCCAGGATGATCTGAAGCAGGATGCTGCGCGTCAGTTCATCACCGGACTTGGCGTCGACGACCTTGAAGTCCTCGGAGTCCATGACCAGTTGCTTCACGTCGGCCAGGGTGATGTAGGTACTGGTCTGGGTGTCGTAGAGCCTGCGATTGGGATATTTCTTGATCAGTCGCTCTGCGCCTTTTTTGCTCGTGGCCATCGGTGCTCTGTCCTCTTGTCGTCGCTGATGGGCGCTGCTGCACCGCATGCGGTGCAGTGCGCAAACCGGTACTGCCGGGCCATCTGGAAGATCGTGAAAAAGTTACTATGTGCGCACCCGCGGATCTAGCCGCCAGTGCCGGGTTGCCTTCGCCCCCGCGAAGGCCGCACGTTGCACGACAATGGTGCTGGCCGTGCCGCTGACCTGATTCTATGCCCAACAAAGCACTAAGAAAAGCCAGGTGGCTTAAGGAAAACCCGCACGCATAAACGCATTGCGGGCCCCGAAAGGCCCGCAATGCGATTCGACAGCAGTTTGTGCGCCGCGCTGGCTGCACCGCAAAAACGGCACCGCCGGCGCGGCACGCAGGACTCGTCAGCCCATGTGCAGACCGCCGTTCAGCGAGAAGTCGGCGCCCGTGGAGAAGCCCGACTCGTCCGACGCCAGCCACGCGCAGATGGACGCGATTTCCGACGGCTCGCCCAGGCGCTTCACCGGGATCGTCCCGACGATCTTGTCCAGCACGTCCTGGCGGATGGCCTTGACCATGTCAGTGGCGATATAGCCCGGCGAAACGGTGTTCACCGTCACGCCCTTGGTGGCCACTTCCTGGGCCAGCGCCATGGTGAAGCCGTGCAGGCCAGCCTTGGCGGTGGAGTAGTTGGTCTGGCCGAACTGGCCCTTCTGCCCGTTCACCGACGAGATGTTCACGATGCGGCCCCAGCCGCGATCGACCATGCCGTCGATCACCTGCTTGGTCACGTTGAACAGCGACGTCAGGTTGGTGTCGATCACCGCGTCCCAGTCGGCGCGGGTCATCTTGCGGAAGACCACGTCGCGCGTGATACCCGCATTGTTGACCAGCACATCCACCTCACCGACTTCCGACTTCACCTTGTCGAAGGCAGCCTTGGTCGAATCCCAGTCGGCCACGTTGCCCTCGGAGGCAACGAAGTCGAAGCCGAGCGCCTTCTGCTGCTCGATCCACCGTTCGCGACGCGGCGAATTGGGGCCGCAGCCGGCCACCACGCGGAAGCCATCCTTGGCGAGACGTTGGCAGATCGCGGTCCCGATGCCGCCCATACCGCCGGTCACATATGCAATGCGCTGAGTCATGTCCACTCCTTGATTGGCTCTTCGTTATCTTCGCCCGGGCCGCGCGAACCGCTGCGCGCCCGGGCGCACCCCATTAATTGCGTTCGACTGCCAGCGCCACGCCCATGCCGCCGCCGATGCACAGCGAGGCCAGGCCCTTCTTCGCGTCGCGGCGCTTCATCTCGTGCAGCAGCGTCACCAGGATACGGCAGCCCGATGCGCCGATCGGGTGGCCGATGGCAATGGCGCCACCGTTCACGTTGACCTTGGACGTGTCCCAGCCCATCTGCTGGTGCACGGCCAGTGCCTGCGCGGCGAAGGCCTCGTTGATTTCCATCAGGTCCAGGTCGCCCACGCCCCAGCCCGCACGCGACAGGCAGCGCTTGGAAGCCGGCACCGGGCCCATGCCCATGACCTTCGGGTCGACGCCGGCATTGGCGTAGGCCTTGATCGTGGCCAGCGGCGTCAGGCCCAGTTCCTTGGCCTTGGCGGCCGACATCACCACCACTGCAGCGGCACCGTCATTGAGGCCCGAGGCGTTGGCAGCGGTAACCGTACCGGCCTTGTCGAAGGCGGGCTTCAAGCCGGACATGCTGTCCAGCGTGGCGCCATGGCGGACGAATTCATCCGTCTTGAAGGCAACCGGGTCACCTTTGCGCTGCGGGATCATCACCGGGGCGATCTCGTCATCGAACTTGCCGGCCTTCTGCGCAGCCTCGGCCTTGTTCTGCGAGGCCACGGCGAACTCGTCCTGCGCTTCGCGGGTAATGCCGTATTCCTTGGCCACGTTCTCGGCGGTGATGCCCATGTGGTACTGGTTGTACACGTCCCACAGGCCGTCGACGATCATGGTATCGACGAGCTTGGCATCGCCCATGCGGAAGCCGTCGCGCGAGCCCGGCAGTACGTGCGGCGCGGCGCTCATGTTCTCCTGGCCACCGGCCACCACGATCTCCGCTTCACCGGACAGGATCGCATTAGCGGCCAGCATCACGGCCTTCAGGCCGGATCCGCACACCTTGTTGATAGTCATGGCCGGCACCGATGCGGGCAGGCCCGCCTTGATCGATGCCTGGCGTGCCGGGTTCTGGCCCGAGCCGGCCGTGAGCACCTGGCCCATGATCACTTCACTGACCTGCTCCGGCTTCACGCCTGCGCGCTCCAGCGCGGCCTTGATGGCGATGGCGCCCAGCTCCGGTGCGGGAATCTTCGCGAGCGAACCGCCAAACTTGCCTACGGCGGTACGGGCGGCGGAAACGATAACGATATCGGTCATTTGCAGTCCTCTCAATGGATATCTGGGGTGTTCGGCGGGCACGTCCCGTTACCGGGACCACCCGCAAGACTTATGCCTTGGCTCTGACGTAGCGGCCCGGCGCAGGTTCGATGGCCGGGTAACGGGCATTGCCGTAGCCGGTCGGCGCAGCGCGCTTGGCACCGGCCTGCTTGCCAAGCCAGGCCATCCAGTCCGGCCACCAGCTGCCGTGGTGCTCCTCGGCGCCGGCCAGCCACTCATGCGCCGAAGCGGGCAGTGCGTCATTGGTCCAGTGGCTGCGCTTGTTCTTGGCCGGCGGGTTGATGACGCCGGCGATGTGCCCGGACGCTCCCAGCACGAACCGCAGCTTGTTCTTGAGCAGCGCGGTCGACGAATAGGCCGCCGTCCACGGCACGATGTGGTCCTCGCGCGAGCCGTAGATGTAGGTCGGCACGTCGATGGCGCCGAGGTCGACCGGTGCGTCGCACACGGTCAGCTTGCCCGGCACCTTCAGCTCGTCCTGCAGGTAGGTGTGGCGCAGGTACCAGCAGTACCACGGCCCCGGCAGGTTGGTGGCATCGCCGTTCCAGAACAGCAGGTCGAACGGCACCGGCGTCTTGCCCTTCAGGTAGTTGTCGACCACATAGTTCCAGACCAGGTCGTTCGGGCGCAGGAACGAAAACGTATTGGCCAGTTCCACCCCGCGCAGCAGGCCGCAAGGTGCCCCCGCCGCGCCTCCGAGCGTGGCTTCGCGCAGCTGGACGTGGGCTTCGTCGACGAAGACGTCAAGAATGCCCGTGTCCGCGAAGTCCAGCAGCGTCGTCAGCAACGTCAGGCTGGCGACCGGGCGCTCGCCGCGCGACGCCAGCACGGCCAGCGCGGTCGAAATGATGGTACCGCCCACACAGAAGCCAAGCGCGTTGATCTGGTCCTGTCCGCTGATGTCGCGCGCCACCTCGATGGCGCGGATCGCCGCGTGCTCGATGTAGTCATCCCACGTACGCTCGGCCATGGTGTTGTCGGGATTGCGCCACGACACCAGGAACACGGTATGGCCCTGCTCCACCGCATGCCGCACCAGCGAGCTTTCCGGCTGCAGGTCGAGAATGTAGAACTTGTTGATGCAAGGCGGCACGAGCAGCAGCGGGCGCGCATAGACCTTATCGGTCAGCGGCTTGTATTGCAGCAGCTGGAAGAATTCGTTTTCATAGACGACTGCGCCTTCCGTGACCGCCATATTGCGGCCGACTTCGAACGCCGTCTCGTCCGTCTGCGAGATCTTGCCGCGGCCCAGGTCTTCCAGCATGTTGCGCAAGCCGGCCCGCAGCGATTCGCCGCCGGACTCGATCAGGCGGTGCTGGGCATCGGGATTGGTGGCAAGGAAATTGGCGGGCGACATGGCGTCCACCCATTGCGACACGGCAAAGCGGATGCGCTGGCGGGTCTTGGGATCCGCCTCGACGGCTTCCGCCATCTCCGTCAGCACGCGCGCATTGAGCAGATAGAACGCCGCGGTGTACCGGTACGGCGCATTCTTGTGCCAGGCCTCGCTGGCAAAGCGCCGGTCGTGCAGCTTGCCGGCGGATTCGGTATCGCCTTCCGCAAGACCACGCCACAACTCGGCAAAGTCGCGCATATAGCGCTGCTGGATTTCCGCGAGCTGTGCCGGGTCGATCTTGACGCCCGCCAGCGGGCTTGCAGCGAACGCCTCGAATCCCGCGAAACTGGGGAAGCCCGGGGGAAGCCCCGTGCCGTTGCTCTCAGGGCCTTGCCACTGACGGGACCACTCCAGCCACGTTGCTGGATCCAATGGCCCCGGCGGTAACTTGAACGGTTGGGACTTGCCTTCCGCTGTGGAAGCTGCCGCACCTTTGCCGGTCGCCATGATGTAAATGTCTCTCTGCCGTCACTATGTCGGACCGGCTCCCGGGACATTGCCCTGGCCGGCACTTATGCATCTGGAGACGCAATCCGGATGGACCTGGCGCTGCGCCCTTCGACCAGGCGCCCAGGACTCCCGCATGCAGCTATCCCTTCCATCTGGATAACGTCCCCTGCCCGGCTTGCACCGCAGTCTGGCATGGCAGCGCCATACGGTATGCTTGCCGGCAAAAACAAGGAATCTACGAGGGATTCCGCAACATTCGAGGTCATTGTTGCCTTGCAATGTACGCGCTGTCAATGCGGAAATCCGCATCGGCGCACACGCCCGGAAAACCTACCCCGCGGTAGGCGCTGTGCGGTGAATGACCAGCGCGCAAGCCTATCTGCAAAGGATGAAAGTTTCATGTACATCGTAGCCATCGGATGGCTCTACGTGGCGCTGATGATGGCGATCACCGAGCACAGCATCGTTGCCGGTGTCGCCACGTTCCTGCTCTATGGCGCGGGCCCGGTGGCGCTGGTGCTCTACATCATGGGGACGCCCGGCAGGCGGCAGCGCCGCAAGGCGGAGGAAGCGCGCGCAGAACGCGTACGCGAGGAGGAAAGCGCCGGGCGCGATGGCAGCGGGCCGCAATGAGCGGCCCGCTGCCGGCTCAGCTTGCCAGCCAGACGAGGCTGGCCATGCGGCCGGTCACACCGTCGCGCCGATACGAATAGAAGCGCTGCGGGTCGGATACCGTGCAGGCATCACCGCCGTAGATGTCCGAGCAGCCCGCGCGGACCAGGCGCGTGCGGGCCAGTGCATAGATGTCGGCCATGTACTTGCCTTCAGCGCGGGGCCGGAAGGCCGCGTCCACGGCCGCGTGCTCACCCGCGCGAGCCTGAGCCAGGAACGCATCCCGCACTTCGGCGCCGACCTCGAAGGCCTCGGGTCCGATCGCGGGCCCCAGCCACGCGAGCCAGCGCGACGAAGGCTTGCCGCGCGCTGCCTGCATGCGCGCGAGCGTGGCTTCGATCACGCCGTTGCACAAGCCCCGCCATCCGGCGTGCGCAGCACCGACCACAGTCCCTTCCACATCGCACAACAGCACTGGCAGGCAGTCCGCCGTCATGATCGCGCAGACCTGCCCGGGCTCGACGGCAACACTCGCATCGGCGCGCGGAGCCGCCGCACCCGGGCTTGCCAGATGGTCGACGGTGGCCACGACGCAGCCGTGCACCTGCTCCAGCCACAGCGGCATGGCCGGCAGGTGCGCGGCCAGCCGCGCACGGTTCTCGGCCACATGCGCGGGATCATCGCCGACATGCGTGCCAAGGTTGAGACCGCCCGGTTCCCCGCCGTCCAGCCCATACACGCCACGGCTCACGCCGCCCGCGCGCGTGGTCGACAACGCGCGCACCGAGGCGGGTGCCGGCCAGTCCGGCCGCAGCCACGCGGGATCAGTCGTCATCATCGTCCTCCCCATCGCCCCAGATAACCTCGGGGCCGTCTTCCCAGTCCTCATCCCAGTCTTCCTCCTCGGCATCGGCTTCACCACGGGAGAAATCGAGCGCATCGATCAGGGCCTGGAGGTCGTCCGGCGGCTGCGCGGTCCACGACACCGCCTTGCCCGTGGCCGGGTGGATCAGCCCCAGCTTGTAGGCGTGCAGGGCCTGCCGCTCGAACGGCACCGGCAGCGGCACGCGCACGGCGGGCCGCTGGCCGCGCTGCGTGGCGCGGAAGTAGACGGGATCCCCCACGAGCGGATGGCCGATCGACTCGAAATGCACGCGGATCTGGTGCGTGCGGCCGGTTTCGAGCTGGCACCGCACCATCGACACGAAGCTGCGCCCGAGCGGCACCGTCGCCAGCGTGCGGAAATGCGTGCGCGACGGCTTGCCGCTGCTGGTATGGACAATGGCCATGCGCGTGCGCTCGCGGGGATCGCGGCCGATCGGCGCATCGATCGTGCCTTCGTCGTAGGTGCGGCCCCAGACCAGCGCGATATACGTGCGCTTGACCGTGCGCGCCTGCAGCTGGCGCACCAGGTCGGTCTGCGCCGTCAGCGTGCGCGCCACCACCATCAGTCCCGAAGTTTCCTTGTCGAGCCGATGCACAATGCCCGCGCGCGGCAAGGCCGCCGCGGCAGGGTAGCGATGGAGCAGCCCGTTGAGGGCCGTGCCGCTCCAGTTGCCCGCGGCGGGATGCACCACCAGTCCCGCTGGCTTGTCGATGACGACCAGCGTTTCATCTTCGTACACGACGTCCAGCGGCACGTCTTCCGGGGCGAACGCCTGCGATTCCGGCGCGGCCTGCGGCTGTACCTCGATGCGGTTGCCCATCTGCACCGCGTCGCGCGGCCGGCGCACTTCGCCGTCGACGCGCACGGCTCCGCTTTCGATCCATTGCTGCAGCCGGCTGCGCGAGAATTCGCTGAAGTGCCGGGCCAGGAGCTTGTCCAGCCGCTCGCCATGTGCGGCGCTGTCGACTTCGAGAATCAACGGTACCGAAAGGTCTGACGCAGGTGCCGCCGGCACCTCGTCCGTCAGGTCTTCGGCTTCATCGTTGTCCGCAAGGGATGCCTGGACGCGCACCTGTTCGAGTGGGAGTCCGCCCGGGCCGGATTCCGGCTGGGGGCTTGGGCTATAATGCTTGACGCTATTTTTCTTCATCCGGGATACGTTGCCCATGCAATTGCTGAGCATGAAGCGCGCAAATTGGCGCGCGGGATTTGGAGCGATTCTGCTCGCAGGCGGCTGCGTCATGCTGTCGGCATGCGGCCTGCTCGCTGACCAGCCCGACGAGACTGCCGGCTGGTCGGCCAACAAATTATATTCGGAAGCCAAGGACGCCCTGGACGGCGGCGACTACACGCGCGCCGTGAAGCTGTACGAAAAGCTCGAGGGCCGCTACCCGTTCGGCCGCTATGCGCAGCAAGCGCAGATCGATACCGCCTACGCCAGCTACAAGGACGGCGAGACGGCGGCGGCCCTGGCCGCGGTGGACCGCTTCATCCAGCTGCACCCGAGCCACCCGAACATCGATTACGCCTACTACCTCAAGGGCCTGATCAACTTCAACGACAACCTGGGCTGGCTGGGCCGCTTCTCCGGCCAGGACCTGAGCGAGCGCGACCCGAAGGCCGCGCGCGCGGCATATGACGCCTTCAATACGCTTGTCACGAAGTACCCGGACAGCAAGTACACGCCTGACGCCACCGCGCGCATGCAGTACATCGTCAACTCGCTGGCCCAGCACGAAGTTCACGCCGCCCGCTACTACTACAAGCGCGGGGCCTATCTTGCCGCAGTCAACCGGGCCCAGCAGTCGCTCAAGGACTACGACGGCGCCCCCGCCAACGAGGAAGCGCTGTACATCATGATCCGCTCGTACGACTCGCTCGGCATGAAGGACCTGCGCGACGATACGGCACGCGTGATGGAACGCAACTTCCCGAACAGCGACTACATCAAGTACGGCGAGCGCCGCAAGGACAAGTCCTGGTGGGAAGTGTTCTGATGGATGGCGACGCAGGGCACTGACCCTGCAGCACACACGCGAACGGGACAGATCCGCAAGGATCTGTCCCGTTTCTTGTTGGCCGATGCGATGGACGAAGCGACTCAGTCCTGCTGCGCGCCGCCCTTGTCTTCGCCCTGACTCCCGCCCATCTCGCTACCCCGCAGCGACTCGAGGAAGCGCACCACGGTCTGCGCCTCGCGCGTGCGCGTGAACGGCGGCAGGCTTTGCCAGATCTGGCGGCCATAGGGCTTCTCGACCAGCCGCGTATCGCAGATGGCGAGCACGCCGCGGTCGGATTCCGAGCGGATCAGCCGCCCGGCGCCCTGCTTCAGCGTGATCACCGCATGCGGCAGCTGGTGTACCGCAAACGGGCTCAGGCCCTTCTTCTGCAGCACTTCCATGCGCGCCGCGAGCACCGGGTCGTCGGGCGGCGCGAACGGCAGCTTGTCGATGATCACGAGGGACAGCGCCTCGCCCCGCACGTCCACGCCTTCCCAGAAGCTCTGGCTGCCCACCAGCACGGCATTGCCCAGTTCGCGGAAACGGTCAAGCAGTTCCGTGCGGCTGGCCTGGCCCTGCACCAGCAGCGGCAGTTCGAGGCCGCGCTCGGCAAAGGCATCGTAGAGCAGGTCCGAGGCACGCTGCACAGCGCGCAAGGTCGTGCACAACAGGAAGGTGCGCCCGCCGGCGGCCTCGATCAGCGGCAGCGCCGCCGCCACCACGGCATCGGTGAACTGCGCAGAATTTGGCGGCGGCATGTCGCGCGGCACGTACAGCAGGCCCTGCTTGCCGTAGTCGAACGGGCTCGGCAAGGTCAGCGAGTTGTCCTTGTTGAGTCCCAGTTGCGCGGCATAGTGCGTGAAGTTGCCTTTCACCGACAGCGTGGCCGACGTGAACACCCAGGCACGCGGATGCCCTTCGCGCTGGCGCGTGAAGATAGGCGCGATCGACAACGGCGTGCGGTGCAGCTGCACCGTGTGCGAGAACACTTCCACCCAGCGCACGGTCTCCGGGCCGAATTGCGCCGGTGCTGCCGGCGGCGTTGCTTCAGGCTCCGGGGCCGCTTCTCCGCCAGCGTCAGGCACTTGCGCTGCAGGCGCTGCAAACGCCTTGCCTTCATCGCGCCACGCTTCCAGCCGCTGCTGCAGCTCGACCGCACGCCGGTGGCATTGCTGCAGTGTCTCGGCCCGTTCCGCCTGGCTTTCGAGATGCTCGACGAAGGTCGACAACGCCTCTTCCAGGGCATCAAGCGTGTCGAAAAATGGTTCGCCAATGCGCCGGTCGGCCTCGATCTGCCCCAGCGCCAGCCGCGCGTTCTCCTTGCCAAAAGCCAGCCGCAGGTCACGCGTGGCACGCTCCAGCGGCGCCGCAATGCCAACCCAGTCGACGGCATCACGCGCATGCGACAGCCCTTCGGCCACGGTGTCGCGGCAGATCTCCAGCAGCTGGCTGGTCGACAGCGTCTCGCCGAAGAACAGCGTCGCCGTATCGGGCAACTGGTGCGCCTCGTCGAAGATGATCGTGTTCGCCGCCGGCAGCAGTTCGGCCATGCCGGTGTCGCGCAGCACCACATCGGCAAAGAACAGGTGGTGATTCACCACCACCACGTCGGCCTGCTGGGCTTCCTTGCGGGCCCGCATGACGAAGCAGTCCTTGTAGTTCGGGCACTCCGAGCCCAGGCAGTTATCACGCGTGGAGGTCACCAGTTGCCACACCGGCGCGTTCTCGGGCACCGCGGCCAGTTCGGCCTTGTCGCCCGATGACGTGGTCTTGGCAAAGCGCGCGATCTCGCGCAGCCACGCCGCGTCCTGCTTGGAAGCCAGCCGGCCATTGGCCTGCGCGCGCTCGAGGTGATAGTGGCACAGATAATTGGCCCGGCCCTTGAGCAGAGATACCGAGATCGGCACGTTCAGCGCGCGCCGCACGGTCGGGATATCGCGCAGGAAAAGCTGGTCCTGCAGGTTCTTGGTACCGGTGGAAAGCACCACCTTGCCGCCCCAGAGCATGGCGGGAACCAGGTAGGCGAATGTCTTGCCCGTACCCGTTCCCGCCTCGACGATCACGGTGTCGCTGCGCTCGATCGCGCCGGCCACGGCCTCGGCCATTTGCTGCTGCGAAGCACGTGGACGATAGCCGGGAATGCCCTGGGCAAGGGTGCCGGTCTCGGCAAAGATCTTGGCCAGTTCGCTGGCGTGGTCGGCAGGCACCGCGGACGCGGGAACCAGTTCCGCCTGCGCAGGCACCGGGCTTTCGGCGTCGGCGTCCGGTTCTGGCAGGTCGGTCGGATCGGTCAGGATGGTCAAGGCTGGTAAGGCTTGGGGTTCGGTATGGCGCCATGTGGCGCTGGCAGTGCCGGCGTGCGCTGCACTCAGGCCGGCACGTCGGGTTCGAGCTGGAGCTGCAGCAGGGTGATGGCGTCCTTCAGCTTGAGGCGGCGCTTCTTGAGCCGCCTGAGCTGCAGTTCGTCGTGGGTCGGATCCTCCGCCAGCCGGTCGATCAGGAAATCCAGATCGCGGTGCTCGATCTGCAGGTCCATGATCTGCCGTTCGAGCGTGTTCAGGTTACTGTCCATGTGCATCTCCCCGCCGCATCTGCCCAACACAGGCTGGCATGACCCCTGGCCGGCTCAGAAGCCAAAGGGGCGCGGCGCCGAGGCCTGCCCCTGCTGTGCCTTCGCCTTGGCGCGGCGCTCGTCCTGGTCCTTCTGGCGCTGCTCTGCCTCGCGCTGCTTGGCCTCGTACGCCTTGACATTTTCCTCGCGCTGGCGCGCCTGCTCCGCGCCCTTGCTCTGCGCCTCGCGCATGCGGGCGTCGAAGTCAGCCTGCTTTTGCTGGTACGCCTGCGCGTTGGCCGAGCGCTTCGGCGCATCGGCCTGATGCTGCGCGTCACGCAGTTGCTGTTGCTGCTGCTTCTTCTCGAAGGCTTCGCGGCTGGCCTGCTCGTTCGCACTGCGCCCTGGCTGGCCCGCCTCGAATTCGGCACGGCGCAACGCCTGTTCGCGGTCGCGGTCAGCCGCCCGCTGGGCGCGCTCGGCATCACCCACCTCAAGTTCGCGCTGGCGCAACACCTGCAATTCCTGCCGCTGGATTTCCTTCGCCTGGTCGATGCAGTGCGTGACGAAGAACTTGTCGTAACAGGCGCGTTCCGCCGTGGCGAAGCGGTAGTTGGTCCACGCGCGTGAATCGCCGATCGCCTTGCGCTCGGCGGCAAAATCACGCGGTACCGCCGACGGCGCGGAGGCCTGCGCCGCACTGTCCGACAGCGGCGCCAGCGTGCCGGCGCCGACCACGCTCAGCCATAGCGCGGCGACGGCAAACAGGCGTGCAGGCTGCATTTGCCGACCGGCTCGGTGCGGGATGGAGCAGGACGGGCGCGCGGCGGGAAACATGGCCAGGGTTGCCGTGTCGCGGACGGCCATCGGCATGGCGGGCGCGGCGGCCGGATGGGGCTTGAAGGTCATGCCCGAATTCTAGCATCCGCCCTGCCCTGCGCCTTGCAGGGCCGCTCGCAGCGTGCCGCAAGATACACGCCCTGAAATAGTCCCTCTTCTGCCGGGGACAGGCACCGCGCTTGTGGCAAAATGCCCCGCTTTCGACTGACCGCTTCCGACAGACCGAATTCCCGATGTCCAATCTGCCCGCATCCGTTTCGCAAAAGATTGTGTCGCTCATCGCGGCTGAACTGACCGTTCAACCCCGCCAGGTAGCGGCTGCCGTGGCCCTGCTCGACGAAGGCGCGACCGTTCCGTTCATCGCGCGCTACCGCAAGGAAGTGACCGACAACCTGGACGACACCCAGCTGCGTACGCTGGAAGAGCGCCTGCTGTACCTGCGCGACATGGAAGAGCGTCGCCTGGCCATCCTGGCCTCGATCGAGGAGCAAGGCAAGCTCACACCGGAACTGCGTACCGCGATCGAGTCCGCCGAAACCAAGCAGGCACTCGAAGACCTCTACCTGCCCTACAAGCCCAAGCGCCGCACGCGCGCCCAGATCGCGCGCGAGTGCGGGCTGGAGCCGCTGGCCCAGGCACTGCTGGCCGACCCGACGCTGGACCCGCAGACCGAAGCGGCCAAGTACGTCAACGGCAACCCGACCGCCGATGGCGGCGTGCCCGACGTCAAGGCAGCGCTGGACGGCGCGCGCGACATCCTGTCCGAACAGTTTGGCGAAACCGCCGAGCTGCTGGGCAAGCTGCGCGAGCACCTGTGGAACAACGGCGTGGTCAGCTCCACGGTGATGGAAGGCAAGGAAACCGCCGAGGAAGAGAAGTTCCGCGACTACTACGAGTACAGTGAAACCATCCGCACCGTGCCGTCGCACCGCGCGCTGGCGCTGTTCCGCGGCCGCAACGCGGGCGTGCTGATGGTCAAGCTGGGGCTGGGCGAAGAACAGGATGCGCTGGTGCCGCACCCGTGCGAAGGCATGATCGCGCGCCACGTGGGCATCCAGAACCAGGGCCGCCCCGCCGACAAGTGGCTTGGCGATGTGTGCCGCTGGTGCTGGCGCGTGAAGGTGCAGCCGCACCTGGAAACCGAGCTGCTGACCCAGCTGCGCGAAACCGCCGAAAGCGAAGCCATCAAGGTGTTCGGACGCAACCTGCATGAGCTGCTGCTGGCCGCGCCCGCCGGCCCCAAGGCCGTGATGGGCGTCGACCCGGGCATCCGCACCGGCTGCAAGGTGGCCGTGGTCGACGTGACCGGCAAGCTGCTGGAGACCGCGACCATCTACCCGCATGAGCCGCGCCGCGACTGGAACGGCTCGCTCGCCACGCTGGCGCGCATGGCCAAGCAGCATGGCGTGGCGCTGGTCTCGATCGGCAACGGCACCGCGAGCCGCGAAACCGACAAGCTGGTGCAGGACCTGATGCGCCAGGCGCCCGACCTGAAGCTCACCAAGATCGTCGTGAGCGAAGCCGGTGCGTCGGTGTACTCGGCATCGGAACTGGCCGCCAAGGAATTCCCCGAGCTTGACGTGTCGCTGCGCGGCGCGGTGTCGATCGCGCGCCGCCTGCAGGACCCGCTGGCCGAACTCGTCAAGATCGATCCGAAGTCGATCGGCGTGGGCCAGTACCAGCACGACGTGAACCAGCGCGAGCTGGCCCGCACGCTCGATGCCGTGGTCGAGGACTGCGTGAACGCCGTCGGCGTGGACGTCAATACCGCATCGGCACCGCTGCTGGCGCGCGTGTCCGGCCTGAATACGGTGCTGGCGCGCAATATCGTCGAGTACCGCGATGCCAACGGCGCCTTCTCCAACCGCGACGCGCTGAAAAAGGTGCCGCGCCTGGGCGACAAGACCTTCGAGCAGGCTGCCGGCTTCCTGCGCGTCAACAATGGCGACAATCCGCTGGATCGCTCGTCGGTGCACCCGGAAGCCTATCCGGTGGTCAAGCGCATCCTGGACCATATCAAGAAGGGCCTGTCGGACGTCATGGGCAACCGTGAGGCGCTGCGCGGCCTGTCGCCGGCGCAATTCACGGATGAATCGTTCGGCCTGCCGACCGTGCGCGACATTCTCGCCGAACTCGAAAAGCCGGGCCGCGACCCGCGCCCCGAATTCAGGACCGCCACCTTCCAGGAAGGCGTGGAGGACGTGAAGGACCTGCAGCCCGGCATGATCCTCGAAGGCGTGGTCACCAACGTGGCGGCGTTCGGCGCGTTCGTCGACATCGGCGTCCACCAGGACGGCCTGGTGCATATCTCGGCGCTGTCGAGCAAGTTCGTCAAGGACGCGCACGAAGTGGTCAAGGCTGGCCAGATCGTCAAGGTCAAGGTGATGGAAGTGGACGTCAAGCGCAACCGCATCGGCCTGAGCATGCGGCTGGATGATGAACCGGGCCAGACGTCGTCGCGCCCGTCAGGCGATCGTGGCGATCGCGGCGGTCAGCGCCAGGGCGGCAAGGGCTTCGGCAATGGCTTCGGCAATGGCGGTGCTCGCCGCGAGGCCGAGCCCGCCGGCGCCATGGCTGCGGCGTTTGCCAAGCTCAAGCGCTGAACTGGCTGGCCTGCATCCGGTCGAGAACGCCCCGCACGGGGCGTTTTTTTATGTCCGCTCGCCGCCGCGGAAAATGCGTACGGCCAGGCCCGAACGGCCATCGGCACGGTTGGCGAATGCAATCCCCAATCCGTGCAGCCGCGCCACACGCTTTGCAATCGAGATGCCGAGCCCATGCCCCTGTTCGCGCTGGCCGCCGGCGCGGAAGAAGCGATCGCCCAGTCGCGCGAGGACCTCTGGCGCCGCACCCGGCCCTTCATCGCAGACGACAATGGCATCGGCACGGAAATCCATGGTGACCATGGCACCCGCGGGGCTATAGCGGATCGCATTGTCCAGCAGGTTGCGCAGCATCAGCCCGAGCAGGTTCGGGTCTCCGGCCAGCGGCAAGGGCACCACGCCGGCCGGCGGCCAGATCAGCTCCACGTCGACCTTCCTGCGTTGCGCCAGCGCCAGGCAATCCGACAATGCCTGCTGCGCGATGGGCTGCCAGTTCACGTCTTCGGGCAAAGCCAGCGCCGAGGCATCTTCGAGCCGGCTCATGGTCAGCAGTTGAGACACCAGCCGGCTCATCCGGTCGATGCCGGACTCCACATTGGCACGCGCCCGGGCACGCTCGCCCTCGTCCGGCGAACGCTGCGCGATTTCCCACTGCGCCTTCAGCGCGGCCAGCGGCGTGCGCATTTCGTGCGCGGCATCGGCCGTGAGGCGCCGCTCGTGCTCGATCGAATCGGATACGCGAACCAGCAGCCGGTTCATGGCGTTGACCAGCGGCACCAGTTCGCCAGGCACCCCCGCCAGGCCCAGCGGCTGGGGGTCATGCGGAGAACGGCTCTCGATCTCCGTGGAAAGCGCACGCACCGGCGCCATCGCGCGCCGCATGAACAAGATCAGCACGCCGATCAGTACGGGCAGGCCCACCGCCCACGGCACCACCTGCGCCGCGGTATAGGACAGGATCAGCTCGTTGCGCTCGCCCAGCTTCTGCCCGATACAGACGCGCCAGCCGGTCACGTCGTCGTCGAGGTAGTACAGCCGCCAGCGATGGCCGTCGATGCGCTGGTTCGTGAACCCTTTGATGCCTTTGGCTGGCGGCAGGCGATCCCCGTCCGGATCGATATGCATGGGCGTGCCATCGGGCAGCCACGCGGCTATCGCGAGGTCGCCCAGGCCTGCATCGCCCTGGTCTCCTCCGGCAATCGCCGGTAGCCTGGCCCGCGACGGCGCCGCCGTGATGTCGACCAGCGGCACCAGCGAGTGCATCTGCATCGCCATGCGGACCATGTCGGTGTCGTACAGCTCGTTGATCTCGTGCCGGGCCCGCACGTACGTCATGGCAATGGTCAGCAGCCATACCACCGGCGTCACGATCAGCACGGCCACGATCAGGCGCCGCTGCAGCGTCATGCGCAGTCCTCGGCCGCGCCCAGCGTGTAGCCGGCGCCGCGGAATGTGCGCACGATCTTCGGATGGATCTTGCGGCGCAGATGATGGATATGGACTTCGAGCGTGTTGCTTTCCAGCCCGGCCTGCCAGTCATAAAGTTTGTCGCGCAGGAAATCGCGCGTCAGCAGGCGGTTCGGATGCGCCAGCAGCAATTCCAGCAGCATGGCCTCGCGGCTGGTCAGGTCCACGGGCTTGCCCTGCCAGAAAGCCTGCCGCGCAGCCGGGTGGAACTCGAGTGCCCCATGCCGCCAGACCGGCGCCGAGTTCCCTGCCGCCCGGCGCGTCATGGCGCGCAGCCGCGCGGCCAGTTCATCGAGGGAAATTGGCTTGACCAGGTAGTCGTCCGCGCCGGTGTCCAGGCCGCTGATGCGGCTTTCGATCGCGTCGCGTGCCGTCAGCACCAGCACCGGAATCTGGCAGCCCCGCTCACGCCAGCGCCTGAGCCACGTCATGCCGTCGTCGCCCGGCAGCCCAAGGTCCAGCACCACGGCGTCGTATTGCACCACGCCAAGCGCATGATCCGCCTCGGCGCCGGTAGTAAACCAGTCGACGACATATCCCATCAGTTGCAGCCCGTGCAGCAACCCGTCCCCCAGCATGGGGTCGTCTTCAACAATAAGAATTCTCATTTCCAGGCCCCGATTTTTTGGCGATATCAGCCAATAGAGGGCGTTAAGGCCGCGGCAAGTCACGCAACCGTCATTCTTGCCTAATTCTCCTTAATCTGCCATTAAGGTTCGTCACTTATCCTCCCATGTTGCCCTGAACCGGCCGCTTGTCCGATTTTCATCCGACAATCGTTGCCACACGGCATTACCCGGTTTCCGGCCCCGTCATTCGCCACGCCACCCATCTTCCTTCATGCTTCAAGGTTCCGACCGCATGACGAGCGAGCACGATTCGCTTGCCGCGCAAGCCGCCCTGCCGTGGCACAGGCGCCGCTTCGGCGGTGTTCCGCTGATGGTGCTGGCCGGCGTCAGCGCGGTGGTCGCGCTGCTGTGGTTCGGCACGCTGGGCATACGCCACCTGATCGGACCCGATGAAGGCCGCTACGCCGAAATCGCCCGCGAGATGTTCGTCAGCGGCGACTGGGTGACGATTCGCTACAACGCGCTGAAGTACTTTGAAAAGCCGCCGTTCCACATGTGGGTAACGGCGCTGTCCTATGTGCTGTTTGGCATTGGGGACTGGCAGGCGCGGTTGTGCGTGGCCCTGGCCGGCGCCATCGGCCTGCTGGCATCGATGCTGGCTGCCCACCGCTGGTTTGGCGCGCGCGCCGCGCTGCTGACCGGGCTGGTTCTGGTCGCCGCGCCCATGTGGAGCGTGGCGGCACACTTCAACACGCTGGACATGACGTTGTCCGGAGCCATGGCCTGCGTGCTGGCGTTCATGCTGCTTGCGCAGCACCCCGATGCCACGCCGGCCGCACGCCGCAACTGGATGCTGGCATGCTGGCTGGCCATGGGCGTGGCGATCCTGACCAAGGGACTGGTCGGCATGGCGCTGCCGGGGCTGGTGCTCGTGATCTACACGCTCATCACCCGTGACCTGGCCCTTTGGCGACGCCTGCATCTGGTGAGCGGCATCGTGCTGATGCTGCTAGTCACGGTGCCGTGGTTCTGGCTGGTGTCGGAACGCAATCCGGAATTCCTGCGCTTCTTCTTCATCCACGAGCACTGGGAGCGCTATACCTCGAACGTGCATTCGCGCAAGGGCCCACTGCTCTACTTCGTGCCGCTCGTGCTCGGCGGCTTCCTGCCGTGGCTGGGCCTGGTTCCGCGCATGTGGCGCGCGGTGCGCGAGCGTGCCGGCGTGAGCGCCGAAGTGGGCGCCGGCAGTGCGCCGCGGCCGTTCCAGCCCGCCCTGCTCGCCGCCATCTGGGCCGTCGCCATCTTTGTCTTCTTCAGCCTTTCGCACTCGAAGCTGCCCGGCTATATCCTGCCGGTCTTCCCGGCGCTGGGCATGCTTGGCGGCGTGGCGCTGGATTCGATCAATGAACGGTCCTGGCGCCGCCAGCTCGTGGCCGGCCTGGTGATTGGAATCATCGGGCTGCTGGCCAGCCCCATCGTCGCCACGCTCAATTCGAACAACACCCCCAATGCGCTGTATCGCGCCTACGCCGTCTGGGCTGCCGTCGCCTTCGTGCTGATCATCGCGAGCGCGCTCGTTGCGCGCTGGCTGCTGCAGCGGCGCGGACTGATGGCAAGCATCACGGTCTATGCGGTTGGCATCTACATCGCCTTCACGGCGGCGTTGCTCGGGCACGAAGTCATCGGCCGCTCTGCGTCGGGCATCGACATGATCGCACCCGTGGCGCGCGTGCTGCGGCCCGACATGAAGCTCTACAGCGTGCGCGTGCTGGACCATACGCTGCCGTTCTACCTGCGCCACCCGCTGGTGATGGTGGAGCGCCCCGACGAGCTTGAGTTCGGCGTCACCCAGGAGCCGCAGAAATGGCTGCCGACCACCGCGGCATTCCTCGCCGCGTGGCAGGACGGCCAGCCCGCCATGGCGATCATGTCGCCGGACACCTTCGCCGAACTGAGCCAGCGCGCGCCGATGGTCGTGGTGGCACGCGACTGGCGCCGCGTGGCCGTGGCCAACTTTGCCGTGAATGCACCGGCACAACAACGCTAGGCTGGCTCCCGAGCCCGGCCTATCCTTACGCTTAACCCATGCAACAGCCCACTTCCATGCAAGCCAAGAAAGTCCTCATCCTTGGCGTCAACGGCTTCATCGGCCACCACCTGACGCGCCGCATCCTGGAAACCACGCCGTGG
>NZ_JBYOJR010000024.1:0-112455 GCF_057798915.1 Cupriavidus sp. 22TCCZM01-5 | reverse complement strand
CAACGGCGGCGGCAGCTACAAGGGCAGCAACTGCTCGGCCAGCGAGACCGTGGCGGCGGGACCAGGCGCGCAATCGGAAAGACCGCGGCAGCCTGATGGCCAGTTGGCAGGATTCCTGAATCCCACATATTCTTCTGACGGACAGGAGATCCCAGCTAAGGTGAGGCCTGAAGCCGACCCAGCCGCCGCAAGTTGCGCGGTGGATTTGCAGTGGGCGCCACACAGATACCAAATCCATCGTTCTGTACTCCAAATTTCCAATTTTCAATGACTCAGGAACTGGAACTCCGCAACGCCAAACACAAGGCGCTGGCCCTGCTACTCGCGGCGACGCTCGTCTTTGCGATCACCATCTTCCTCCCCCACGGCTTTGCCACCGATTGGGTACGCGCCGCAGCCGAGGCCGCCATGGTTGGCGGCATGGCCGATTGGTTCGCGGTAGCCGCATTGTTCCGCCGCATTCCGGTACCGGGGCTCGCAAGCCACACCAACATCATCATCCGCAAGCGCGACGACATCGCCGATGGGCTTGCTGTCTTCGTCAAGGAAAAATTCCTCGATGTGAACTCGGTGGTCGCGCTGATCGATAAGCACAACCCTGCACAGGTGGTTACCGATTGGCTCGATTCCGCATCCAACACGCGCCGCATGGGCGATGCCGTGGCCCGCTTCGCACGAGGTGCGCTCGACCTGTTGGACGAGAAGACAGTGCAGGCGTTTGCCAAGGACGCCGTCGATGCCATGATCGATCGGGTCGACTTCACGCAGTCAGCGGCGGGGATCCTGGAAACGCTGACGCGGGACAATCGGCACCAGGCGCTGCTGCGGGAATCGATCACGCATCTGGTGGAGCTGCTCAAGCGTCCGGACACGCGCGACATGATTGCCGGGCGAATCGCGGAATGGCTCAAATTGGAACATCCGTACAAGGAGAAAGTGCTGCCGACGGAATGGATCAGCGGTCATGGCGCAGAAATGATCTCGGCGGGATTGTCGCGCGTGCTGACACAAGTCGAGAAGGACGACGGTCATGAGCTGCGCAGGAAGTTCGATGAGGTGACCAGAAGTTTGATCAAGCGCCTGAAGGAAGACGCATCGTTTCGCGCAAAGGCCGACGATATCAAGCGTTATCTGCGGGAGCATCCGGCATTCAATGCCTACATCGGCGAACTCTGGACCGAATGGAAAGAACGTCTCAAGGCAGACCTGGCGCGTGAAGACTCCGCCATCTATCGCAAGGTGGCAGGTGCCGGCCAGTGGATTGGCAAGGAGCTGGCCCGCAACGAATCCTTGCGGCAGGCGCTGAACCAGCACCTGAGGGATGCCGCGCGCGCGATGGCCCCCGACTTTGCGGACTTCATCACGCGCCATATCAGCAATACAGTGCGCAGCTGGGACGCGAAGGACATGTCACGGCAGATCGAGCTCAACGTCGGCAGGGACCTGCAGTACATTCGCATGAACGGGACCATCGTTGGCGGGCTGATCGGGGCGACGCTCTATCTGCTTGCCCAGGCGCCAGCGCTGATTCGATGATACGTGCCGGTGGTGGCCAGTCCTCGATGTCAGCCGCCAATGCCCGCACGCTGTAACCGCTCAGCCGCCACCGGCCGCGCCAGCAAGAACCCCTGCCCCCGATCACACCCGATCTCCTGCAGAAACCTTAACTGCTCCTCGTTCTCCACCCCTTCCGCCACCACCGTCAACCCAAGCGAATGCGCCATGGCAACAATCGCGCGCAGGATCGCACTCTCACGCCGGTGCGCATCGATAACAGCAAGAAAGGACCGATCCACCTTCAGCGTATCCACCGGCAACGTCTGCAAATACGTGAACGACGAATACCCCGTCCCAAAATCATCAATCGCAAGACTCACTCCACGCCGCGCGAGTTCACCCAGCAGCGATTCCGTCACCCCGTTACCGGTCATTGCCATGCTCTCGACCAATTCCAGCTGCAGCCTGGCCGGCGGCAGACCGGTATCGCTCAGGATGTCGGTGAGGTCATGCAGGAACTGCTCGTGGCGACATTGCCGCGCGGACAGGTTGACGGCAATCCGGCCGAACGCGAAACCCTCTTCGATCCAGAGGCGCGCCTGCCTGCAGGCTTCGCGCAACACCCAGGCGCCGATCGGCACGATCAATGCCGAATCCTCGGCGGTGGTGATGAACGCACCGGGTCCCAGCAGGCCACGCGTCGGATGCTGCCAGCGCAGCAGCGCTTCCACGCTGACGATGGCGCCGCAGCGCAAGTCGAAGACAGGCTGGTAGTGCAGGCGGAATTCGTTGGCATTGAGGGCGTTGCGCAATTCGCTTTCGAGCGTGATCCGCTCCATCGAGGATGAGGTCATCTGCGCGGCGAAGAAGCGGAAATTGTTCTTGCCTTCGTCCTTGGCCTCGTACATGGCGCGATCGGCCTGCATCAGCAACTGCTTCTGGTCAGTGCCGTCGTCGGGGTAGATGCTGATGCCGATGCTCGGTGTCACGAACACGGTTTGTCCGTTGGTGACGATCGGCTGCCCGACCACGTTCAGCAATGACTGGGCAATCTGCGCGACGTGGCGGATGTCTTCGATGTCCTCGATGATCACGGTGAACTCGTCCCCGCCCAGGCGCGCCACCGTGTCGCTTTCGCGAATGGCGTCCTTGAGCCGCCGGGCGATGACCTTGAGGGCCTGGTCGCCCACGCCGTGCCCCATGGTGTCGTTGATCAGCTTGAAGCGGTCGAGGTCGATGAACATCACGGCCACCCGCCTGGCGGCACGCTTGGCGCGCGCGATGGCCTGCTTCAGGCGCTCGCTGAACAGGGTACGGTTCGGCAGGGCCGTGAGGGCATCGTGCATCGCAAGGTGGTTCAGGCGCTCTTCGTCCATCCGCCGCTGGGTGATGTCCGAAAAGATGGCGGCGTAGTGCGTGCAGCTGCCGTCGTGGCTGTAGATGCCTGAGATCGACAGGTACTCCAGGTACAGTTCGCCGCTCTTGCGCCGGTTCCAGATCTCGCCCTGCCAGTTGCCGTTCTCGCGCAGCTCGCGCCACAGCGACTCATAGAACGCGGCGTCCTGTTTGCCCGAGCTCAGCATGCGCGGAGTCCGGCCGATGGCCTCGGCCTGGGAAAAGCCGGTCAGTTGCGTAAAGGCCGGATTCACCCGTTCGATCACGCCGTTCAGGTCCGTCACCATGACGCCGTCGAGCGTGGCTTCGAACACGCGGTCGGCCAGCTTCAGGTGGTAGGCGGATTTCAGCAGCGCCTCATCGCGCTCGCGCAGCGCGAGTTGAAGCTCGTGCACATACTCGTACTCGATATTGCTCAGGATGTCGGCCAGGCTCAGCACACCCGCCAGTTCGCCGTGATCGTCGAGTACGCCCACATGGCGGATGCGGTTTTCGATCAGCATCTGGCGGGCCGCGTAGAGGCTTTGCGATCGCCGCAGCGCCCGCAGCGGGCGCGTCGCGTGTTCGCCCACCGTGCCGCCAAGCGCATTGGCGGCGGCCAGCCGGACAATATCGCGCTCGGTCAGGATGCCGTACTCGTCCAGTGGGTAGCGCACGACGATGGCGCTCAGCCCGCCTGTGCGCATGGCATGCATGGCGTCGAGCAGGCTGGTGTGGGGGGCCACCACGCCCGGCAGGGACAACTTGACCGAATCGATGGGCCGGGTGCGCAAGAAAAATTCTGCGCCCTGGCTCATGACGAGATCGGTCTGCGTGAGCATGCCCAGCGGGCGTTCGGCGTCGTCGACCACGAGGCAATGACGGATGCCCTTGTTCTTGAAGTGGACCACCGCGTCACCAAGACGCGTGCGGCCGGACAGGGACTGCACAGGGTGGCTCATCAGCGCGCTGATCGGACTGGACAGCGCGTCGGCCGCGTCGCCGAGCGACAGTGCATCGCGTTCGGTCCAGATGCCGACTGCCCGCCCCTGGTCCATGACGACAATCGAACTGCAGCGGCGCTTTGCCATTCTGGCGACGACTTCACTGACGGGGGTCAGCAGCTCGCACTCCAGCGTTGATTTCGATACCAGACGTTCGATTTCGATATCCAAGGTGTGATGCGGCATGTCGCTCCCTAGCCCCTGCGTCTTGTTGTTGTTTGGCTTGCCCGTCAGCGCTCGCAAGGATAGTTTGGGGATTGGTCACCACTGTTGATGCAGATCAAGGTGGTATTTTCGTGGTGTCAATCGGACACAGCGGTTCGGAATTGGAAAGAACAATGCCCGCCGTGCCGTCCGCAGTGGTTGCGGGCGGCGCGGCGGGCAAACGGATCAAGGCTGACTAAGGCCGGAGTAAAGCCGCAGTAAGCCGGTTACGCTCGGCTGGCGTGCCTCGTGAATCCTACCTGGCCAGGCTTGCGGTTCGGCGCGAACCCGTTCTCGGCCAGCGTCTCGTCGGCGCTGTCGTAGAACGTGCCGATCTTGTAGATCTCGCGCGCTTCCTTCGCGTTGGCCACGTCGCGGCCGAACTCGCGCGACATGCGCACCAGTTGCTCGATCTGCTCCACGGTGCCCATCTTGCGGTCGCGGCGCTGGGTCCAGATGTTGTCCTCGATGCCGCAACGCACATGCAGGCCCAGGGCAATGGCCATCATGTTCAGCGGTAGTACGTTGAGCATGGAGGTTTCCAGCGTCAGCACCGAACCATTGGGGCAGGCACGCACGAAGTTCGCCAGGTTGTAGAGGTTTGGCGCTTCAAAGCCGCCGCCGATCGCCACCCAGGTCAGGATCAGGGGCACGTTGCAGCTGCCCTTGCGCATCATCCGCTCCACCGTTTCCAGCTGCGCGATGGTGGCAAGCTGGAAGTGGGTCTGGATGCCATTGCTGCTGAGGCGGCGGATGTGCTCTTCCACCCATTCCGGTCCCGCGGGAATGGTCATCTCGCGATAGGCGCGATAGTTCGCCGGCTCGGCCAGCGAGGTGCCGGCCACGTCGGCCGCGCACATCTGCTCGACCACGTTCATCTGGTTGGTGTTGATGGCGATCGTCACCTGGTCCGGCGTGGGCTTCAGCTCCGCGAGCATGTGGCGCGTATCGTCCGACAGCCACTTGGCCACATCACCGTCGTTCTCGGGCGCAAAGGAAATCGAGCCCCCCACCTGCAGGATCATGTCCGGCACGCGGGCACGGATGCCGGCCAGCAGTTCGTTGAACTTGGACAGGCGCTTGGACCCCTTGCCATCCGCTTCACGCACATGCACGTGCAGTACGGTGGCGCCGGCGTTGTAGCAGTCCACGGCTTTCTGGATCTGCGCTTCCATGCTCACCGGAATATCTTCCGGGAAGTCGGAAGGCATCCATTCCGGACCATAAGGGGCTGCGGTAATCACCAGCTTTTGCTGGTTCTCGGGGAACAGCGAACCGTCGATGAAATCCATGTCTCTCTCCTGGTGGTGGCTGGCTCAGGCAGCCAGTGCGGGTTCGGGGGTACGGGTGTCGGTGGCGCGCTCGCCGATGCCAAAAGGCTTGTCGCCGATGATGCCGGCGCGTTCCATCTTGCGGTGGCAGGGCGCGTAGTCCATCACCGCGTAGTGCTGGGTGCTGCGGTTGTCCCAGATGGCCATGCTGTTGGCCTTCCAGCGCCAGCGCACCTGGTACTCGGGAATGAAGGCCTGCGACACCAGGTAACGCAGCAGCTCGAGCGCGCCCGGGTTGTAGTCCTGGCCGTAACGCACGTTTGCCGGCGCGTGGAAGTTGGTGAAGTGGGTGGTGAAGGCGTTGACGAAGAGGATCTTTTCACCGGTCTCGGGGTGGATGCGCACCACCGGGTGCTCCGGATCGGGATACTGCTCCTTCAGTGCCAGACGCCGCTCGATCGGCATGGCGGCGCCAAAGCTGGCCTCGATGCTGTGCCGGGCGCGCAGGCCGGCGATCTGCGTCTTCACGTGCTCGGGCAGGTTCTCGTAGGCGAGCGCCATGTTGGCCCACATCGTGTCGCCCCCCACGGCAGGGCCTTCTACGCAGCGCAGCACGCATCCCATGGGCGGCGCTTCACGCCAGGTCGCATCGGTGTGCCAGGCGTTTTCGTAGCGGTCCATCGGCTGGTCCGGCTGCTTGTAGATCTGCACCAGGCCCGGGTACTGCGGGTGGCTGCCGGCTACCGGGTGATTTTCCAGGCTGCCGAATCGCTCCGCGAACGCGACATGCTCGGCGCGGGAAATGTGCTGGTCGCGCAGGAACAGCACCTTGTGCCGCAGCAGGGCGGCCCGGATCTCTCCGAACAGTCCGTCGTCGTGGATGGCATCGGCCAGGTTGACGCCCGTCAGTTCGGCGCCAATGGTAGCGGTCAGTTGTTCTACGTGCATCATGCGGCCTCCGTGCGGACAATGACGGAAGCCGGGCATGCGATACCGCGCCCTGCCGGGCGATGGGAATTGCTGGTTGAGGTCACTCTTTGTCTCCTGCCGTTTTTGGATCGGGGTCAGTCAACGCGTCTGGCGTCAGGTGAAAATTACTGTCCGGGCAGAGGGGAGACTTTTCATTGCGCGACACGCTCATTGCGTTTGATGCCAGGGGTGGGGGCTGGGCCTCGGCGATTTGATCGCCGTCAAATTTTTGACCTGCTGCCCACACCATCCTTGCTGAAAGAGCGGAGGGAGGGAGCGATGACGACACAGGTTCGCGCGGCGGCGTTGACGGGTTACTTCGACGTAGCGTCGCAACTGGAGCTGGATACGGAACCGATCTTGCGCGCGGCGGGCGTCTCGCGCGCCTTGCTCGATGACCCGGACCAGCGCATTCCGGTGACCTCGGTCATGACCTTGCTGGACGAGGCGGCGCGCGCAAGCGGATGCGAGTCATTCGGCCTGCGCATGGCCGCGACGCGCCAGCTCGCGGACCTGGGTGCCATCAGTCTGTTGCTGATGCACCAGGCCACCCTGCGTGACGCGTTACGCACGCTGATCCGCTATCGCAGCCTGATGAATGAATCGCTGGCGATGCTGGTGGAGGATGCCGGCACGACCGTGATCGTGCGCGAGGAAATCGTATTGGAGGATGCGCCGGTATCCCGTCAGGCCATCGAGCTTGCCACCGGTACGTTGCATCGCGCGTGCAGTGTCCTGCTCGGCCCGCAGTGGAACCCGCACAGCGTTTATTTCACGCATGACGCGCCGGCCGATCTGCAGCTGCATCAGCGGATCTTTGGCTGCAAGCTGAAGTTTCACAGCGAGTTCAACGGGATCGCCTGCGCGACCGCGGATCTTGACCATCCCAACCCGATCGCGGACCCGATGATGGCGGAGTATGCGCGCCGCTGTCTGGAGGCGCAGTCAGTGGCCTGCGCGACATCCTGTGTCCTGGAGGTCCGCAAGGCCATCTATCTGCTGCTGCCAATGGGCCACGCTTCGATCGAACAGGTGGCACGGGGGCTGGAGATGGAAGTACGAACGCTGCAGCGCAGGCTCAAATCGGCGGGGACCGTCTTCTCTCAACAGGTCAATGACGTGCGGCGCGAACTGGTGGTCCGCTACCTCGTCAGCGGCGGCCATCTGCTAGCCGAGGTGGCGGAGCTGCTCGGCTTCTCGATGCCGAGTTCCTTTACGCGCTGGTTCTCGGCGGAGTTCGGTGTCGCGCCGTCGCAGTGGCGCCAGCGGCTGGTACAGGCCGATGCAACGGCAGAAGGCCGCCGGCCGGTGTGCTTGCGGCATGGCTAGGCGTCGCTCCGGGCGCCGGATGCTCCGCTTGCGTGCGTGTCGGCCTTTGACTTTGAAGGCCCATGCACCATGCTTACCAGGGTCCGCATGCCGCCAGGCAATCCAGCAGGTGGCCCGCATGCCCCGTAACGTCTTCCGGAGACCCGAACATGAAAGTCCTGATTGTCCTGACGTCTCACGACCAGCTCGGCAATACCGGTGAAAAGACCGGCTTCTGGCTCGAGGAGCTGGCCGCGCCTTATTACGTGCTCAAGGATGCCGGCGTTGAAGTCACGCTTGCCTCCGTGAAGGGCGGTCAGCCGCCGCTCGACCCGAAGAGCAATGATCCCTCGTTCCAGACCGCGGCGACGCGCCGCTTCGATGCCGATGCCGAGGCAAAGGCCACGCTCGCGTCTACGCAGAAGCTGTCCGATGTCTCGGCTGGCGACTACGACGCGGTGTTCTATCCGGGCGGACATGGGCCGATGTGGGACCTCGCCGAGGATGCAAACTCCAAAGCCTTGATCGAAACCACTCTTGCAAGCGGCAAACCGGTCGCGCTGGTCTGCCATGCGCCGGGCGTGCTGCGTCATGTAAAGGCGAAGGATGGGAGCCCGATGGTCAAGGGCAAGAACGTCACGGGCTTCACGAACAGCGAGGAGGCCGCGGTCGGCCTGACGGAAGTCGTGCCATTCCTGGTCGAGGACATGCTGAAGGCGAACGGCGCCAACTATTCCAAGGCAGGGGACTGGCAGCCGTACGTCGTGACGGATGGCTTGCTGATCACGGGCCAGAATCCGGCGTCGTCGGATCCTGTCGCCCATGCGCTGCTGACGATGCTGAAGCATCGCTGACAGGGAAAGCGGGCAGGGCAGAAGGTGCCTGGTCGCGGATGCCGGTTCCAGGCCAAGCCGTGGCGATCCTTGGTTGCCCGCCGGGCGTTCCGCCGTCGTCAGCGGTCAGGCGACCGCTGAGACAGTACCCAAAGCATGGCGCCCACGGCTTCGGCCTGGGACCGCGTGCGGGTCTTGTCGTAGATCGCACGCAGTTGGGTGCGCACGGTGTTGACAGAGACTCCCGCACTGGTGGCGTACTGGTCGGGTGTCTTGCCACTGACCAGTGCCTCGGCCACCGAGGATTCGGCTGCCGACAAGCCGAAGGCTTGCTGCAGTTGCCGCGCCGTCACCAGTGGCGTGGATCCGCGACGCCTGGCGGTGACCAGCATGGTGGCGTCGCCGAACACGGCTCTTGTGTCCTGGCCCGGCAGCAAGGTAATGCTGAGGAATACCTCGGGTGCCACGCCGGAGGCGACACCCAGCGCAAGGCTGGCGCCCTTGCGGGTTCTTGCCACATGCCGGAGCGTTGTTTGCAGGCTGTCCTGCTGCTCTGCCAGCGTTGCCGCCAGCCGCCCGTGCTGCAGTTTCAGGCAGGCGGCTTCGCGCAGCATGCTTTCGGCCGCCTTGTTGGCAAAGACGACGCGTGACTGCCTGTCCAGGGCAAAGACGGCAAGGCCCAGTTGCTCCATCAGTTCCGTGCCAAGCGCCGCGTCGCGATGCAGGACCCTGGTGTCCTGCCAGAGATTGATGGCCCGCTGCAGGTGACCGGCCATGCCGGCCGCGGTGGCGCGTTCTTCGAGCGTGTAGGGCGGCCGGTCGGGCGCGCGAAGCAGGCCGAGGAGAATATTGTCGCTGCCCGCGCGGGCCAGACGCGCACCCATCAGATAGCGTATGCCTGACGGAATCTGGTAATCCTGGAAGAACTCGCTTCGGGCGATATCCTGTTCGGTCAGGTAATCATCGCAACAGACGAATTTACCGATGGCGGCTTGTTCGACGAAGCTGCGTCGGGGATCAAGCGCACCATAGTATTGGTCGTAGCGCTCGATTATCTCGTCCCATCGTACGTCGGGGGTATAGATGGAGAGATGTGGCGCATTGCGCACTGCATCCCAGCTGAACATGTGGAATACATTGGCGCCCATTTTTTCCGAGACGATCTGAAATACCTCCAGAAATCCGTCCCGCCGGGCCGCGGCCTCATAGAGGTCCCCGATCAGATGATCACCGATTAGCAAGGCGCCCTTCTCCCCAGGCGTGGCTGTCCGGGGGAGTCTTCCGAGTCCGCGCCGCGCCGCCATTATTCACTGCGTTGTTTTCCGCAGGCTATCACAGGCATTCCGGGTGGACAGTTGGTTTTTTGAGATTTTCATCAAAATGAATGATGCCGGGCATTGGGAGTTCTTGCAGAATTCCCCCAAGTCCGTGACTGCGTTGCCAGAATTGACAAAAATGCAGCAGCAGAAAGATCAATAAATGATCGAGGATGCACCCGATGTCATTTATATGACGGGTTTCCAGAGGGGTCCTGGTTTGTCCATACCACAGGGGGATTGACTATCCGGCAGGAGCGGATGGTCATTATTTTTTGTCGTTTTTTTAAATAACGGTACGGGGAAGAAATAATGAGGTTTACACCCATTGCATTTAGTGTTGCGGTGCTGGCGTTGTCGGCTTGTGGAGGGGGCGGGGATTCATCGGTAGGAACCACGCCCACCACCACGCAACCTGGGACTAACGCCCCCAAGCAAACGGTCACCGGCGTAGCGGCAACCGGCGCGGCAATGCAGGGTGCCACGGTGACGCTGACGGACGCGGGCGGCAAGTCGGTCAACTGCCCGGCCGACACCACCACGGGCTCATTCCAGTGCGATGTGACCGGCCTGGCCGCCCCGTTCGTGCTGGCCGCCACCGGCAACGTGGCGGACTCGCAGGCAACGCTGATCAGCCTGAGTGCGACTGCGGGCACGCAGACCATCAATATCACGCC
Organism: Cupriavidus sp. 22TCCZM01-5; assembly: GCF_057798915.1. Taxonomy (NCBI): domain Bacteria; kingdom Pseudomonadati; phylum Pseudomonadota; class Betaproteobacteria; order Burkholderiales; family Burkholderiaceae; genus Cupriavidus; species Cupriavidus sp. 22TCCZM01-5. Next base: position 102,002 of record NZ_JBYOJR010000024.1, on the reverse strand, counting down.
GCTGACCAACGCCATTGCGGCGACGATCATCGGTGACAACCCGACCAAGCTGCTGAGCGACACGAGCCTGCTGCAGTCCAAGGTCACGACGTCGTCGATCAGCACCACGGTGAAGGCCTACTCGGACGCGCTGGCCGATCTGCTGGCCGCCACAGGCAATGCCGGCGTGGACCTGATCTCCGGCCCGCTGACGGCTGGCGCACCGGGGCTGGACCGTTTGCTGGACCAGGTGAAGGTCAACGTGCTGCCCAATGGGGGCGTGCAGCTTTCATCCGTGGCGGGCGCTTCGAGCGATACGCCCGCCGTGCTCCAGCTGGCGCCGGGCGTGGCGCCGACGGCCAGTGACTCGGCCAGCCTGCCAAGCGTGGCCACGATTGGTGGTGCGCCTGTGTCCAACCTGCCGGTTGCCAGCGACCTCGCCGGGCTGCAAGCTGCGTTCAACCAGTGCTTTGGCGGTTCGTCGACGGCATCGGCACGGCAGAGCGGCAGCATCGCCGCCTGCAGTCAGATCGTCGTTGACGACGTGGCGCCCGGCGTGCGGCAGGCAGGTGTTCCCGCCACTTACCTTAGTAATGGCGCAAACGTCGACCAGGATCTGGGTGCCGGCATCGTTGCCGACGATGCCATGAACGGCGCCGTCTTCAGCTTGCCGGAAATCATCCGCGTGCAGGCAGCCGACAAGGTCTGGATCAAGGTGTCCTGGACGCGTGCCGATGGTATTCGCGATGGCATGCAGCAGATCGCGCAGATCGCCCTGCAGCCATCCGCGCGCACCAGCAGCGACAATGGCTGGCGCCTGATTGGCAACCAACGGGCGATTCTGAGCAAGGTCAATGGCAATGCCCAGCGCTGGGACTGGCTGAATCCGGCCAAACCGTTCACCGGGACCAATGCCTATGTCAGCTCGTTGACCCTGCAGGTGGCGACGGTCGACAAGGATGGGGTAGCGGTGGACTTCGCCATCGTGTCGGGTCCGGGGCTGCACAATGGGGTTCTGCTCAAGCCCAGCTCGGGCGTCTGCGACACGCTCAATATTCAGGCCCAGCTCAAGGCGGGAGAAACCGCCAGCGACGTACTGTCCAAATACCCTGGTGTACAGCCCGGCTGCCGGAATAACTACCGCCTGGCGGGAGTTGCCCAGGATGTGTCTGCGCAGGGCTCGTTCACGTGGCCGAACAACTCCGCCTGGTCAAATCCACAACTGAGCGCCGCGGACCTGGGGGCCATTACCCCGTTCAGCGTCTACACTTTTGACATCTACCGCTACGACAAGACCACCACTCCGTGGACGCCGAAGCAAGTCTATTCCTACCCGGTCCGTCTGCGCACCCCGCCGCCGGCTCCGGATACGCTGCGCCAGTATGCATGGCAGGATGTCAGCAAGGAGGCGCGTGACCTGCTGACGCCGGGTTCCGGCACGACGTTCACTGGCGGCGCGACTTTCCCGATGAGCTGGACCTCGGCTTCGGGTGTACCGTTCGTAAAGAAGACCAACGTGCAGATCCGGTCGACCATTGGCGCGCCGCAGGTGTTTGTCAGCGGCACGGCGCGTGCCAAGCCGGCGGCGGCCAACACGGTGGTCAGGCTGGCTGTGCCGGGCGACCAGGGGGCCTCCTTCCCGTCGGTTGCAGCGGCGACTGGCGCGACCGACATGTCGTTTGCCAACCTGAACTGGTCGGACGCGTTCGACCTGAACTTCAGCACCAGCGTGGAATACGACCACTGAAACAGTGACGTTATTCTCCTCGCGCTGAGCGGTGGCCTGTTACGCTGCCGCGCAGCAAGGGATCTGCAATCGAAGGCCAGGGCTACCCGCCCCGGCCTTTTTGCTGGAGCCCCGTGCCGGGCGCGCCTAGTAGACCCCCGGCACCATCCTCCACGTCCTCGCGCAATACGCTTCATACGCCGCCCCAAACTCCGACCGCAACATCGCTTCCTCTGCACGGATGCGCGCCACCAGAGGCGGGATCATCAGCAATGTCAGGATCACGCCTACGCCTGAGCGAAACGCCAGTACCCATCCCAGCGAGCTGATGACGAAGCCGAGGTAGCTCGGGTGCCGGATCACGCCGTACAGGCCAGTTGTCACCAGCTTGTGCCCGGGCTGGATCGCAACCAGCCCGCTGAATCGCTTGCCGAGGATGAACACGGGCACCAGCCTCAGTACGCCGCCCCCTGCGAACAGCGCCACGCCGATCCAGCGCAGGGTGTCGCCGTCGAGGATCCAGAAGCCAATCCGGTCATTCCAGGCTGGCACATAGCCGGAAAGCAGGCCGAGCACGCCAAACGCGGCGAGCACCCAGCGATTGCCGCGGTCTTCACGTTCGCCGCTGCTGATGTTGCCCTGGGAGAAGACGGCCACCACGGCCAGTGCCATGGTCGCTTCGGCCAGTACGATCCGCGCCGGATGGGCAAAGAAGGGGGCGACGCCGCCCCAGCCGATAACGGGAAGGGCCAGGTAGGCAAGGGTGCCTGCCAGGGTGAAGACAGCCATGCCAAGGGAAGGACGCATGCCGGGCTCCGCCATGAGGAGAGTTCATATCCTCCAGCGTATGCCGTTTGGCCGCCGGTTGCAGGCACAGACCGGCGGCCGGGCCGGCACTGCCGCGCAGGCAGTGCCGGCAGGCCTTTGCGCTAGCGGTCAGGCACCGATTGCCTGCCGGATCGCATTCACGACCTGGTCGAACACCGACTGCCTGAACAGCGGAATGGTCCGCTCCATCGACGCCGGCTCGATCTCCGCATACTGCAGGCGGCCGTTGCGCAGCGCGATGGCAAGGCGGCCACCTTCCTCCACGAACGAGCTGCCGCGCACGCCCGAACCGGCAGGCAGGTCATCCGGGTTCAGCTTGATGACGAGGATGTCGCGGTTGCCCGCGTAGCGCTCCCAGCCGATCTTGTCGCTGTCGAGCAGCACCTGGTTGCCCTGCACGCTGATCAACTGCGCCTTGCCGTTCGCGTTGAGCGTCAGCGTGGCCGTGCCGAACGGGATTGGGAGGCCGAGCACGTCATCCACGGACTGGTAGGTCCGGTTGGCGTCGCCGATGTAGTTGCAGTGCGCCACGCCGTCGTCGGTCACCGGAGTGCCGATCGCGCACGAATAGAGCGTCACCGACACCAGGTCACGCTCGTGCGAGACAACGCCGAGATACGCGTTGCTGTCCGCGGCGAAGGTGCCCGGGACGCGCAGCGCGAGCGTGTCGTCGATCCAGCCGGCGAGCGTGGCGCCGATGCCCTTGCCGCCCAGTTCCGCGCGGCGCACGACCAGCTTTTCGACAAGGCCGCTGTTCTGGTCCTGCACGGTTGCCTGGTTGCCGCCGATGCTCTGCACCAGGACAGGCCTGTTCTGGTCGGCTTCGCTCAGCACACCCGTCCACGTGCCGTCGACACGCAACTGGTACTCGCTGGACCACGGGCCCGAAGGAATCCCATCGACCCAAACGTTCGAGGTGGCGTTGTAGTACTGATCCTTACCGGTCAGTTCGTTACCGACCAGCGTGTAGCGGATTCGCAGCAGGGTCGGCGGGTTCGTGTAGGTGACGCCGTCAACGGTATACAGCGGCTCGGCCATCAGCGCCTTCAGGTCCACGTCGTCGGTGAACACCGGACGCGCGGCAAGCCTGTCCACATCGGCCTGCGTCACGGAGGCGAAGTCGCCGCCCTTTTCCGCGATGGCGTTCAGGACGCCGCGCACGGTGTCGCGGTCGGCGCTGCCGGACTTGGCGAACGACGTCACCTTGTCCACGACCTTGCTGGCGAATGCGCTGGCAGTGTTGTTGCCGCTGGCGATGTAGTCATCCTTGAGGTCGACCGATCCGCCCAGCAGCGCGATCACGCTGCGCTGGGCGGCCGCGCGGCTCTGGCCGGCATCGACCAGCGCCTGCACCATGGTCGTCAGCGGGGTGACGTGCTGGCTGGTGGCGCCGTCGATCTCCGTGCTCAGCGTGAAGCTGGCCGGGAACGCGTAGTTCGGCCGCGACAGGTCCTTGGTGTTGGCATCGACCATGACGAGCAGTCGCTTGCCGATGACGTTGCCGTTGGTCACCAGGCCGAAGTTGCCGCTGCCGTCGGTCTTGGCGCTCGGTTCGCCGGCATCGCAGGCACCGTTGCCGTTCACGTCGACGCAGACGGTGGCGCCGACCAGGTAGCCGTCAATCGCCTTGCCGGTCAGGTTGGGCGTTGCCTGCGGAGTTGCCGCCGGCGTGGACGAATCACCGCCGCCGCAGGCGGCAAGCATCGCGGCGCTTGCCAGGGTGGCAAGCAGGGTTTTTGCGTGGAGAGTGGCCAATTGCTTTTTTCCCTTTGAAGTTGGTCAGGAGGACCGGCGCGGGGCAGCAGCCCGCGCAGGCGTGCGATCGCCCATTGGTTTTAGTTTTGGGTAAGGCGGCAGCGGGCGAACCGTGGCTTTATCGGCGCTTCCGACGCGATCGGGCACCCCACATCGGAAGGGCCTAGCCATCACATTGATGGCGCGGGCACAGAGGTGCGCGCGCGGCGGCACACGCAGGCAAGCTGGTCATGCCGTGGTTCAATACGGCTTTGCCGGAAAGACACGGAATGCCGCAGACCATGCCCCTCATCGATATCAGGAACCTCCAGCAAGCCGCCATCGCGTTCGGTGAGGCGCGCGGCTGGGGCAAGTATCACAGCCCCAAGAACCTGGCCATGGCACTTAGCGTCGAGGTAGCCGAACTGGTGGAGATCTTCCAGTGGCAGACCGAAGAGGAGTCGCGCGGGATCATGTCGACGGACGAGCGCGCGCACGTGGAGCAGGAACTGGCGGATATCACCATCTACCTGACGCAGCTCGTGACGGCGCTGGGCGTGGATCTGGACGCCGCAGTGCGGGCGAAGATGGAGATGAATGCGAAGAAGTATCCGGTGCGGGGCGGCGATTCCTGATCGGGCGTCGCGTAAGACAAAGCATTCAAGATAAGAATGAAATGCTATTGTTTTGGAGGTGGTTCATAAATAGATCTAATGCGTGGGCGATGCCACAGCCCTGACCCATTGCCGGGCCATGGCACCGATCCGTTACCTCCCCACCAACACCTCCCGCCCATTCACCGCCTGCACCGGCCGCGCATTCATCCTGTACAGCTTCCTGAACGCCTCAAGCTGCGCAAACGAGATCGACACCGGCGTCTTCATCACCACCCATCGCACATCCTCGCTGCAAGGCGGCGTAGTGAGCGAGCCGATGAACGTGTAGTTGTCGCGTTTGGCCGGCAGCAGGGCGCCGACGTCGATGGTGCCGTCCAGCACGTGCTTGTCGCCGGTCTTCGCCGGCAGGCTGGCGAACACAGGTTGCAGAGTCGCATTGGCCTTGCCCGTGCGGAACAGCACCGCGATCACCGCCAGCCTGCCTTCGGCACTCTTGTGCACGAGGTGGGCCACCAGCGGATACGACTTGCCATCGATCTTCTCTTCGCTCGGGGTATGGAAGTGGAATTGCGCGAGCTTGTATTCCACGCCGTCGATAGTCAGGGCACCCCCGTTGGCCGGTTCTACCTGAATGGTATGGCCATTGTTGATGACCTGGGCATGCGCCGGCGTGTAGGAGAGGCCAATGGCCTGTGCCGTGGTGCCCGTGACCCCGCGCGTCTCAATGTTGATCGGCGACTGGCGCTGGCCGGTCCTGCATACGGCGTAGTCCGCTTCGAGGCTGGCCCACTGGCTCGCTCCGGTCTTGCCCTGGTACGTCCAGTGCGGCGCTTCGGCGGCGTTGGCAAGTGCCACGGAAAGCAGTGTGCCCAATGCCGCAATCGCAATGCGTGTCTTCATCTGATGATCACCGTTTTTGAAAACTGAGGGATGAGCATCCGCCCGCATGCCGGACGGACCGATGCCCATGGCTCCGGAACGCTGCCTGTAGGGCAGCATTGACCGGCGAAATGCATCAAACCGTCTCATTGGACCGGGGCAAGTGTAGCGGGCGATGGAGCGCGACCACGCCAATCCCATGACGCCACTATGTATGATTTGCCACAAACAAAAACGGGCGGACTCGACGAGCCGCCCGGGCGCAGAACCGCGCAGTATCACCACGAAACCCTAACTCCCCCGATACGTCCCAAAGCTCCACGGCGAGCACAGCAACGGCACGTGATAGTGCTGCGCGGCATCGCCGATGGTGAAGCGCACGGGCACGATGTCGGCGAACACATCCGGCGTCTTGAAGTAGTCCGCAACCCAGAAGCGCAGTTCGAAGTCGCCGGTGCGCGCCTGCGCGGCGGGCAGCATCGGGGTGTCGGTGCGGCCGTCGCTGTTGGTGCGCGCGCGTGCAATGAGTTTGGGGGGCTGTGTGCCCAGGTCGAACAGTTCGATCTGCATGCCGGCGATGGGCTTGCCGAGCGATACGTCGAGCACGTGGGTGCTGATGCCTGCCATGATCGGTCTCCTTGTCAGCGGGCGGGCTGCATCAGCTGCCGCGATAGTAGTTGTAGCTCCACGGCCCGAACAGCACGGGCAGGTGGATGCGCTGGCTGGCGTCCGTCACGCGGAAGCGCACAGGGATCTTCGACAGGAACAGCGGCTGCGGCAGGTTGGCCTTGCGCGCGGCAAAGTATTCGTCGGCGTGCAGCAGCAGTTCGTAGGTGCCCGTACGGTAGGTGTCGCCGATCAGCAGCGGCGGTTCGCTGCGGCCATTGGCGGCCAGCGTGACGGTCTGCATATGGCGCGGCTGCCCATTGTCGATCCGGTACATGTCCACGCGCATGCCGGCGGCGGGCGTGCCGTGCCAGGTGTCGAGGGCGTGCATGGTCAGGCGCGGGCTCAGGCCGCCTTGCTGCACCGGGCCGGTGGTCTGGTTGGGCGCGGTCTCGGCCAGCGCGCTGCCGGCCAGCAGGGCGCCGCCGCCCAGCGTGAGGGATTGCAGCGCAAAGCGGCGACGGCTGGCGTCGAAATTGGAATCATGCTGGTCGCGCATATCAGGCTCCACGCTTGCTGCCGAGCTGGCGGATGCCGACCACCACCAGCACCGCTGCCAGGATTTCGATTACGGCCACCAGGTACAGCCCGGAGGTGACCTTGCCGGTGGCGTTCTTGATCAGGCCCATCGCATACGGCGCGCCAAAGCCGGCCAGGTTCGAGACGGAGTTGATCAGCGCCACGCCCACCGCGGCGGCGCTGCCGGCCAGGTAGCGGTTGGGCAGCTGCCAGAACACGGGAATCGCGCTCATGGTGCCGACCAGCGAGGCGGTCATGGCTAGCAGGGCGATCACGGGCGACAGCGCATTCATGCCAAGCAGCACGGCCAGTACGGCCATGGCCACGCCACCGATCAGCGCCGCGCCGCTGAAGTGCCAGCGCACTTCATTGCGGCGGTCGGAATGCGCGCCGTTGGCGATCATGCCGATGGCACCGCACAGATAGGCCACCGCGGCAATCCAGCCAACCGCCATCGGGGTGGTGAAGCCGGTGTCCTTGATGATGGTCGGGATCCAGAACGTCAGCGTGGAGTTGGCGCACAGCAGGCAGAAGTAGATCGCGATCAGCAGCCACACCTTGGGGTTGGTGAAGACGCCGCGCCAGTCATGGCCGCGTTCGCCCATGGCCGCGTTGTCGCGCTTGAGGGCATCGAGCACCACGCGCTTTTCATTGTCGCTGAGCCAGCTGGCCTGCTCGGGCTTGTCGGTCATGTAGAACCAGGCAAAGATGCCGGCCAGCACGGACGGAATGCCTTCGATGATGAACAGCCACTGCCAGCCGTGCATGCCCTGCACGCCGCCCATCGAGGTCATGATCCAGCCGGCCAGCGGGCCGCCGAGCACGCCGGCGATGGCCGAGGCCGACATGAACGTGCCGAACGCCCGGGCGCGTCGCTCCGACGGGTACCAGTAGGTAAGGTAGAGGATCACGCCCGGATAGAAGCCGGCCTCGAACGCGCCGAGCAGGAAGCGCAGCGTGTAGAACTGCAGGGGCGTGGTGACATGGGTCTGCAGCATGCAAATCACGCCCCAGCAGATGGTGATGCGCATGATGGTCTTCTTGGCGCCGATCTTCTGCAGCAGCATGTTCGACGGCACTTCGAACAGGAAGTAGCCGATGAAGAAGATGCCGGCGCCGAGCCCGTACACCGCTTCGCTGAACTGCAGCGAATCGAGCATCTGCAGCTTGGCGAAGCCGATGTTCACGCGGTCCAGCCAGGCCAGCACCCACAGCACGCCAAGGAAGGGCAGCAGGCGCCAGGAGACCTTGCGGTAGACGCTGGCTTCGGCGTCTTCAGTCGCGCCGGCGAAGATCGGCACGCCTTGCTTCGTAATGGACATGGTGTCTCCTGTCTCGTCAGTTTGCGTCGTGCGGCCCGGCTGCCCGGAGGCGGGGCGGCGGGCGCCGTCCGTTTGGTTGGAAGCAAGTATAGGAACGGCCCGGCAAGGGGGAACGGGAGTGCTGGTATAGGCCCTATATCAGCATCGATATGGGGCGGAAAGCCTTATGTGGCGCGGGTTTGCGGGTGTTGGCGGGGCGCGTTCGCGGACCTATGGATTACCCTAGTCGGCGGATTCATGGCCCGCGGACGGACATCGGTTCCGGGAAGCCCGGAGCGCCTGCGGGTTCGACCGCGTTGCCGTGCGGTGCGCGACACGCTACAAAGTGGCCATTGATGGACCGGGATAATGCGGTGATTGCATTGCCAGCCGCACCCGGCCGCCATCCTCGCCCAGGACCCGACCATGATCCGCGCCGACGACCCCTTCGATACCTATCTGCTGCGCGTGCTGTGCATCCTGATTGCCGAGCAGAGCGTCTCGCGCACGGCCATCCGCCTGAACCAGTCGCAGCCGGCGATCAGCTCGGCGCTCAAGCGGCTGCGCGCGATTTTCAACGACCCGCTGCTCACGCGAGAAAAGAATGTGATGGTGCCGACCGAGCGCGCCTTGCAGATCGCGCGCAATGCGCAGGCCGCGCTCAGCGCGCTGGACAACCTGCTAGTGTCGGACGACCGCTTTGATCCCGCCACCACGGAGCAGACCTTTACCGTGGCGATGCCCGATTACCTGGCGCCGCCGTTCTTCGCCCACGTGGTGCGCGAATTCCGCCGCGCGGCGCCGCACGCGCGCCTGGTGGCCATGCCGTTGAGCGCATCGTTCGACTACGAACAGGCCTTGTCGGAAGGTGCGGCGGACATTGTCATCGGCAACTGGCCCAACCCGCCGGAACACCTGCACCTGTCGGTGCTGCTGGAAGACGAGGTGGTCTGCATGGTGGCGCAGGACAGCGCGCACAACCAGCCCGGCAAGTTCACCGCGCAGGCTTACCTGGGTGCGGCGCACATCGTGCCCACGCCCTATTCGCGCGACCAGCGCGGCCTGGTCGATTCGGGACTGAGCACCATGCGCGTACACCGCGACAACCGCGTGAGCTGCCCCTACTTCAACCTCGCGCCGAGCCTGATACCCGGCACCGACCTGATCCTGACCACCGGTCGTCACTTTGCCAACTATCACGCACAGCACGTGCCGGTGGCGGTGCTCAGGCCGCCGATCGAGTTCCCGTTCATGCGCTTCTACCAGCTATGGCATCCGTCGCGCCATCGCTCGGCCGCCCATATGTGGCTGCGCGGCATGCTGACGGCTGCCTCGCAGGAGCTGCGCAATCTGCGCGACATGCAGCAGGCCTAGCCCTATCGGATTCTGTTATGCGACCTATAGGGCAGAGGGCCTCGCCGCTGCCCGGTGCGCTTCCTATACTCGGCCCGTATTCAACGCCATGCCTTGCCAACGCGGCGGGTTCTACGGGAGAGCAGTCCATGTCACAGTCAATCGATCTCGCGCCGGTCAACGCGCTGGACCAGGCGGGCTTCGCGCGCGTGTTCGGCAGCGTGTTCGAGCACTTTCCGCAGGCGGCGGCAGGGGCGTGGGCGCAGCGCCCGTTTGCGTCGGTGGCCGCGCTGCATGACGCGATGATGGATGTGGTGCGCAAGCTCGACGACCAGGGCCAGCGAGATTTCCTGAACCTGCACCCGCTGCTGTCCGGCGCCAATATCCGCGCGGGCACGATGACGGCGGACTCTAACGCGGAACAGAAGAGCGCGGGCCTGGATGCGATGTCGGCGCAGCAGGAGGCGACGCTGGACCGCATGAACGCGGCCTACCTTGCGCGCCATGGCTTCCCGTTCATCATCTGCGTGCGGCACTACTCGCGTGAAGGCATCTTCGCCGCGCTGGAGCGCCGCGTCGACCGCAGCACGGCAGTGGAGCTGGATGAGGCGCTGGCGCAGATCGCGGCGATTACGCGAGGGCGGCTCAACGCGCGCCTGAACGCGCTGGCGTCATGATTGCCGGGCACGCAGCCAGTGCCGGCCGACTCAACCGAGCCTGAACTGTCCCACCGCCCCCGCCAGGCTCGCCGCCTGCGACTGCAGCGCCGAAGCCGCGGCCGTGGATTGCTCCACCAGCGCCGCGTTCTGCTGCACCATCTCATCGAGCTGGGTCACGGCCTTGTTCACTTCCTGGATGCCGCGTGTCTGCTCGATAGCCGCATGCGTGATCTCGGAGATGATGCTGGTCACCTTCGAGACATTGCTGACGATCTCATTCATGGTCTCGCCGGCTCGCTGCACCTGACCCGAGCCGGTGGTCACGCTGCCCACGGTCGTTTCGATCAGCGTCTTGATTTCCTTGGCGGCCTGCGCGCTGCGTTGCGCCAGTGCGCGCACCTCACCCGCCACCACGGCAAAGCCGCGTCCCTGGTCGCCGGCACGCGCGGCTTCGACGGCGGCGTTCAGCGCGAGGATATTGGTCTGGAAGGCAATGCCTTCGATCACGTTGATGATGTCCGCCACGCGCACCGAGGCGCTTTCGATTTCACCCATGGTGCTGATCACTTCGCCGATCACCACGCCACCGTCCTGTGCCACGCGCGATGCCGTGCCGACGGAATCCCTGGCCTGCTGAGCCGAGTTCGAGGACTGCGATACCGTTGCCGTGATCTCTTCCATCGAAGCTGCAGTCTGCTCGAGACTGGCCGCCGCGCTTTCGGTGCGGCGCGACAGGTCGATGTTGCCGGCGGCGATTTCCTCCGACGCCGCGCGTACGGATTCGCTCGCGTCGCGGATCTCGCGCATGACGGTACAGAGCTTGTCGGCAAAGGTGTTGAATGCCACGGCGATCTGCGCAACTTCATCGCGGCCGCCGGCGGGCAGGCGCTGCGTGAGGTCGCCATCGCCGGAGCCGATCGCGCGCATGGCATCGCGGATCTGCGACAGGCGCCGGAACGACACCGCCGTCACGGCGCCGGCGACAATCGCCGCCACGCAGGCGATGATGATGAGCGCCAGCACCGCGGCAACCAGCGCGGAGCGCATGCCGGCGGTGGCCTCCGACTTGTCCAGCGCGACGATCACCATCCAGTCGGAGTTCGGGATCTCACGCGCGCGCAGCAGCTTGGCGACGCCGGCGACTTTCACTTCAAGCGGTTGCGTGGCACCGGGCAACGTCGCAAGTTTGTCGGCGCCCAGCGCCGGCACCAGTTCCGACACCGGCTTGAGCGTGAGTTTGTCGTCGGGGTGCGCGACGATCAGCCCGTTCTTCGACACCAGCATGCCGAAGCTTGCCGGCGTCGGGCGGATCGCCTTGACGTTGGCGATCACGGTGTCCATGGCCACGTCGCCCGAGACAACGCCTTTCACGCCGCCGTCGCGCACCACGGGCGCCGCGAACGCGACCACCAGCTTGCCGGTGCCCGCATCGACATAGGGCGGCGTCACTACCGGCTTGCCGGCGCCGATGGCCTGCTTGTACCAGGGGCGGCCGGTGGGATCGTAGCCGGGCGGAATGCCGGCCGGGTTCGAGAACCTGGCGGTCTTGTCCGCGTAGCCGACGTAGACGTTGGTGAAGCCGCCGGCATCGGCGATCTGCCTGAGCGCGGCGTCGGGTTCAGGCTGCAGCACGGCGTCCTGCAGCGAGTTGATCATCTGGCTGTGGGAAGCGACCCAGTCGGTGATGGCGGCGGCGTGGCCGTTCTGCACGGCCGTGAGGCTGCTGTCGATCGCTTCGTTGTTGTAGCGGTTGGCGACGATCTGGCTGAGCGCCGCGTTGAGGGCCAGTGCGGCGACGACAATGGCCACGCATAGGGCCATGATCCGCGCGCGGATGGTGGTGAACATCGGGACAGTTCCTTCGTAGGGAATCGTTGGGGGCGTTTGAGCGTGGGGTCTCCACACCGGCAGGTAAACGGAGTCCGTTCCGCTGACTTGAGGCTGCCCGGCCGGTCATCGTGAAAATCGGCGCATGTTGCGGATTCAACACGCCAACCTGGTGCGCGATCCGGCACTTGGTGCTGTCGTGAATGCGTGCATTCGCGAATGCAAGTCCCCCTTCACTGCATGATGTCGCAGGGCGCAATGCGTGACGATGCATTGCGTGCAACTGGCATTGCCCTGCAGCGCGATATCGCGGCGAGCGGCCATTGCACGGTCGATGGCGGCGCAGCAATTGCGTCGCCGCGCTGTGCTGCGCGCGCCCATGCATACATCCTGCCAGCGGTAAAGTCTGGCTGAGCGGTCATGCAGGCAATAGACCACATTCCCTTACGGCTCATTACAAACACTTACAACGCTTATGCCGTCTGGCGCATATTCTGCGGTCACCCCACAACCAAACAGGTGGAGAGACACCGTGTCAGCTCTTTCTTTTTCTTATTCTTCCAGCGCATTGCGCATCGTCGCACTGGCCGGCGCCCTTGGGCTGGCAGCATGCGGCGGCGGCGGTGATGGTGGTGGCAGCGGTGGTGGCCAGGGAACGCTGAACGTTTCCATGACCGACGCGCCGTCTTGCGGCTTCGACCACGTCTTCGTGACCGTCAACAGGGTGCGCGTGCATACCGACGCCAATGCCGATCCCAACGGTAGCGGCTGGGTCAATATCGATGTGTCGCCCGCGCGCAAGATCGATCTGCTGTCGCTAACCAACGGCGTGCTCACCACGCTGGGCCAGACCGCGCTGTCGGCTGGGAACTACCAGCAGATCCGGCTGGTGCTCGACGCGAACACCGGTGGAGGTGCGGCTGCGCTGGCCAATTCCGTCGTACCTACCGGCGGAAGCGAACAGACGCTGGATACGCCGAGCGCGGTGCAATCGGGCATCAAGATCAACCGGCCATTCACGGTATCGTCCGGCACGCTGACCGACCTGGTGCTGGATTTCGATGCCTGCAAGTCGGTGGTGAAGCGTGGCAATGGCAGCTTTGGCCTGAAGCCGGTGGTGACGGCGGTACCGACCGTGGTCAGCGGCGCCGTGACCGGCGTGGTGGCTTCGGCCCCGGGCGCAAGCGTCTATGCCGAGCGCAATGGCGTGGTCGTGAAGGCCACGGTGGCGGACGCCAACGGCAACTTCACGCTGTCGCCGATCGAGCAGAGCAGCACTGCAGGTCCGGTGGATGTGGTGGTGGTGCCGGGCTCCGCCAATGGTCGCGCCACGGGTATCGTGCGCAGCGTGCCGGTGGTGGCAGGCGGCAGCACCGCGATCTCGACCTCTGCGTCACCGATGTCGCTGCCGACTTCGACGTACCGCCGGGTCTCGGGGACGGTGTCGCCGGCATCTGCCGAAGCGACGTTGCGCGCGCTGCAGCTGGTCAGCGGCGGTACCTTCGAGATCGCCGCGACCGCTGCCGCTTCCGATACCGGTGCCTACAGCTTCTTCCTGGCCGCGCCGGCGCTGCCGGTTGCCGCGCCGGTGATCGGCACGTACCAGGCAGCGCTGCCGATTCCGCTGCAGCCTGACGCTGCCGCAGGCGGCAAGTACGGCGTGCAGGCCACCAGCTCCACAGGCGTGGTGAAAACGCAGCAGGTGGATGTGAACGCCGCCGACGTGGTTCAGAACTTCTCGTTCTGAGCGAAGCCAGCAGCGGTCTGAAGAGCCGGAAGCGGGCGCAAGCCTGCTTCCGGCTTTCTTGTTGCTGATCTCTCTTTTGCAGCTTCGTGTTTTCGTTTCCGCTGGCCGTGGATTCCCGCTAGACTTTGAGTCTCGCGTCCCCGGAGTATTGCGCCATGGCAGCACGTACCGCGGGCAAGTCCGCCGCCAAGCCAGATGAGTCGCCAGCCTCGGCACGGCAGCCCGCTTCGCGGCGCAAGGCCGGTGCGTCAGGCACGGCCGATACCTTGATACGCGTCGGCATCGGCGGATGGAGCTACGCGCCGTGGCGCGACAACTTCTATCCCGAAGGGCTCGCGCAGTCGCGCGAGCTTGAATACGCGAGCCGCCACCTGACGGCCATCGAGATCAACAGCACCTATCACGGTACCCAGAAGCGCACGTCCTTCGCCAAGTGGCGCGACGAGACGCCCGATGATTTCGTGTTCTCGGTGAAGGCCTCGCGCTTTGCCACCAACCGCCGCGTGCTGGCGGAATCCGGCGACTCGATTGCGCGCTTCATCGACAGCGGCATTGCGGAACTTGGCCCGAAGCTCGGGCCGCTGGTCTGGCAGTTCGCCCCGACCAAGCAGTTCGACGCCGAGGATTTCGAGGCCTTCCTGCAGTTGCTGCCCGATTCGGTGGAAGGCGTGAAGCTGCGCCACGTGCTCGAAGTGCGGCATGACAGTTTCAGGTCGTCTGAGTACCTGAAGCTCGCGCGCAAGCACAAGGCCGCGACGGTCTACACGGATTCGCCGAAGTTTCCGTCGATCGCGGACCTGACCACGGACTTTGTCTATGCGCGCCTGATGGACAGCAGCGAGAAGCTGAAGACCGGCTACGGGCCCAAGGCGCTGGATGCGTGGGCCGGGCACGCGCATACCTGGGCCGCGGGCAAGGCACCGGCGGAGCTGGAGCAGGTGGAAGACAAACAGCCGGCGGCCACGCGGCGCGAAGTCTTCATCTTCTTCATCAACGGCGCCAAGGAACGCGCCCCGGCGGCCGCGCAGGCATTGCTGTCGCGCCTGGGGTGGGAGCCGCGGGAGCCGGTGCCGGTGAAAAAGCGCGCCTGAGGGCGTTGTCCGAAACCCCGTTGCTACAATCCGGCATGAACGAAAACTCCCAATCGCCGCAAGCCGGCGCCCCCGCCGCGGATTTTTCCGCCCTGTCCCTGTCGCCGGCCATGCTGGCCACGCTGGCCCAGCTCGGCTATGACGAGATGACGCCGATCCAGGCCGCCAGCCTGCCCCTGACGCTTGCAGGCCACGACCTGATCGCCCAGGCCAAGACCGGCAGCGGCAAGACCGCCGCGTTTGCGCTGGCCCTGCTCCACCGGCTGGACTCGCGCCGCTTCGACGTGCAGGCCATGGTGCTGTGCCCCACGCGCGAGCTGGCCGACCAGGTCACCCAGGAAATCCGCCGGCTGGCGCGCGCCGAAGAGAACGTCAAGGTGCTGACGCTGTGCGGCGGTTCGCCGATGCGCCCGCAGGTCGACAGCCTGGTCCATGGCGCGCATGTCGTGGTGGGCACGCCGGGCCGCATCCTGGACCATATCGACCGTGGCAGCCTGGAGCTGTCCGCCATCAATACGCTGGTGCTCGACGAAGCGGACCGCATGCTCGACATGGGCTTCTTCGACGACATTGCCTATGTCGCCAGCCGCTGCCCGCGCGAGCGCCAGACGCTGCTGTTCTCGGCCACCTACCCGCCCGGCATCGACAAGCTGACCCAGAAGTTCCTGCGCAAGCCGCAGGAGGTCAAGCTGGCCGAGCGGCACGACAGCACCAGCATCCGCCAGTATTTCTATGAGGTCGACGAAGGCGAGCGGCTGGGCGCCGTGGGCCGCCTGCTGGACCATTTCCGTCCGGCGAGCACGCTGGCGTTCTGCAATACCAAGGCGCGCTGCCGCGACCTGGTGGACCTGCTGCGCGCGCAGGGCTTCCAGGCGCTGGCCCTGCACGGCGACCTGGAGCAGCGCGACCGCGACCAGGTGCTGGTGCAGTTCGCCAATGGCAGCTGCTCGGTGCTGGTGGCCACCGACGTGGCCGCGCGCGGACTCGATATCGCGCAGCTCGAAGCGGTGATCAACGTGGAAGTCACGCCCGACCCCGAAGTCCATATCCACCGCATCGGCCGCACCGGCCGTGCCGGCGAGGAGGGCTGGGCCTTCAGCCTGGTCAGCATGGACGAGATGGGGCGCGTGGGCAACCTGGAGCAGCACCACGGCGGCGAGTTCGAATGGCATGCGCTGGCGGAACTGCGGCCGGCCAGCAACGAGCGGTTGCTACCGGCCATGGTCACGCTGCAGATGCTGGGCGGGCGCAAGGAAAAGATACGTCCGGGCGACATCCTCGGCGCACTGACGGGCGAGGCCGGCTTCACCAAGGAACAGATCGGCAAGATCAACGTGATGGAGATGTCGACCTACATCGCGGTGGATCGCGCCATCGGCCGGGAAGCGGTGCGCCGGCTCAATGCCGGGAAGGTCAAAGGGAAGAAAGTGAAGGTGAGGATGCTGACGGAGTGAGCAGTCCACGGGCCACCGCATAGTTTCGCTCAGATCTGACTTCACGAAGATTCGTGTAAGTCACCCTGTAACGGCGCCCGATCCTTTGCTAATCTGGATGGACATGGCATTTCTGCCGCAGCGCATGATCGACAGAAGAGGAGTGGGTGATGACAACCGCACGCCAGGTCGTAGAGTCCAAGCCGAGCCAGGCCATCTTCAGCATTCCGCCCACGGCGACGGTGTATGCCGCGCTGCAGCTGATGGCGGAAAAAGGCATCGGTGCCGTGCTGGTGATGGAGCACGGCAAGATCGTTGGCATCCTGAGCGAGCGCGACTATGCGCGCAAGGTGATCCTGATGCAGCGCTCGTCGCGCGATACGCTGGTGCGCGACATCATGACCTCGTCGGTCATCTATGTCAGCGGTGACCAGACCACCAACGAGTGCATGGCGCTGATGACCAAGCATCGCATGCGCCACCTGCCGGTAATGGACGGCGAAGAACTGATCGGCATGCTGTCGATCGGGGACCTCGTCAAGGACATCATCTCCGAGCAGCAGTTCATCATCGAGCAGCTCGAGCACTATATCCACGGCGGCCGCTAGCTGGCCCAAAAAGCGGTGCACACCTCGCGCACCGCTCTTCCGCTTATCTGCCTTCATGTGCCTGATCTGGCACATTAGGTCGGACGCAAGCGCGTTCCTGGCCGGTCGTGTTGACGCACTGGCGCACGCACGCCATATGCGATACCGGCATATAATTATGCGGTTACTGAATTCGTAATTCCGGCCATCTGCCGCGGCGCCTGACGCCGCGCGCCTGGACTTCCGGCCGGCCAGTCCCCTGCTTTGTTGCCCGCTTGCGGCCGTCTGGCTGCGTGCCTGCTGTTGTCTGCCCATGTCCTCGCCTACCCCGGCCAGCAAGGCCAACGCTTCAAGTCCCATCGCCCCCGCCCCCGCCCACGACCACCACGCCATCATGCGCGTCATTGGCGGCATCGTGCTGTGCATCCTGCTCGCGGCGCTGGACCAGACCGTGGTGATCCCGGCCGTGCCGGCCATTGCCAATGACCTGAACGGCTTCGGGCACCTGTCGTGGATCGTGACCGCGTACCTGATCACCTCGACCGTCGCCACGCCGCTGTATGGCAAGCTGTCCGACAGTTTCGGGCGGCGCCGGCTGCTGATGGTGGCGATCACCTTGTTCATCCTGGCATCGGTCGCGTGTGCGATGGCGCAGTCGCTGGGGCAGCTGATCCTGTTCCGCGCGCTGCAGGGCATTGGCGGCGGCGGGCTGATGTCGCTGGCCCAGGCCGCCATTGCCGACGTGGTGGCACCGCGCCAGCGCGGGCGCTACCAGGGCTATATGGCCACGGTATGGGCGGTGGCGTCGATCGCCGGGCCGCTGCTGGGCGGCTGGGTGTCCGACAACCTGTCCTGGCGCTGGCTGTTCTGGATCAACCTGCCGCTGGGCGGGCTGGCCATGCTGATGTGCTACCGCGGCCTGGCCATGCTGCCCGCGCGCGGCGGCCGCGCGCGCGTGGACTGGCTGGGCGCCTTGCTGCTGGCCGTGGCCATCGTCGCGTTCCTGCTGGCGATGAGCTGGGGCGGCGATGTGTTCGACTGGCTGTCGCCGCAGCTTGGCCTGCTGGCATTGCTGACGGTGGCCGCCGTGGCCGCGCTGGCCTGGCAGGAGCGCCGCGCCGCCGACCCGATGCTGCCGCCGCGGCTCTTTGCCAACCGCGCCTATGTGATGGGCGTGGCGGCCTCGGCGCTGGCCGCGCTGAATATCTTCCTGTGCATCTTCGCCCTGCCGCTGCACTTCCAGCTCGTGCGCGGCGCCGATGCGTCGATGTCGGGCCTGCTGGTGATGCCCTTCCTGCTGGCCACCGTGGCGGGCAATTTCATCGTGGCGTGGCTGGCGCCGCGCGTGGGCCGCATGCGCGGCATCCTGACGGCTGGATTCGTGGCTGGGGTGCTGGGCCTCGCGGTGCTGGCGCTGTCCACGCCCGCCGTGCCGCTGGCGGTGGTGCTGCTGGCGATGACTGTGGGCGGCACCGGCCTGGGCATGACCATGGTCGGCACGCTGATGAGCGTGCAGAACGTGCTCGAGCGCCGCGACACGGGCGCCGGCACGGGCGCGCTGCTGGTGCTGCGCTCGCTCGGCAGCGCGCTTGGCGGCGCACTGGCCGGCACGCTGCTGACGGTGGAATTCCGTCACGCCACGGCTGCGGCCGGTGTCACGCAGGCGCTGGACCTGGGCGCGCTGCGACATGGCAGCGAAGCGCTCGCGCAGTTGTCGCCGATGGTGCGGCAGGTGCTTGCCGCGGGCGTTGAATCGGGCTTTCAGCTGATCTTTGCCGTAGGGGCTGTGGCGGCCCTCCTGGCACTGGGCATCGTGCGCTGCATGCCGGACCTGGAACTGCGCGGCAGCGTCACCGAACACGCCGCCACGCTGGCCATGGACTGAGCGGCCGGCCGGCGGCAAGCCCGGCATCGGCGTAAACTATCGCGTACCCGATACAGCGAGCCGTCCCGATTCCCGAGACAGGAGACTCCGCATGACCCGCCGTCACACCGCCCTCGCCGCTTCCGTTCGCCCTGCCATGCTTGCCGCGGTGCTTGCGCTTGCCGCTGCCAGCGCTGCCCTGCTGCCGCACCCCGCCCGTGCCGCCGACAAGCCAGCCGCCATCCCGGCCGCCGCACCGGCCGGCAACTGCCCGGCCTCGCTCAATTTCCAGTTCCCGCGCCTGCAGGACGAAGCGCCGCAGAACCTCTGCCAGTACACCGGCAAGGTCGTGCTGGTAGTCAATACCGCGAGCTATTGCGGCTTCACGCCGCAGTACGAAGGGCTCGAAGCGCTCTACGCCAAGTATCGCGATCGCGGGCTGGTGGTGCTGGGGTTCCCGTCCAATGACTTCGCGCAGGAGCCGGGGTCGTCCAAGGAAATCGCCGATTTCTGCTACAACACCTACGGCGTCAAGTTTCCGATGCTCGGCAAGTCGCACGTGCGCGGCGGCGAAGTCAATCCGATGTACGCGCTGCTGGCCAGGGAAACCGGTACTGCGCCGAAATGGAACTTCTACAAGTACCTGATCGACCGCAGCGGCAAGGTCGTGGCCAGCTACAACAGCATGACCAAGCCCGACGACAAGCAGTTCGTGGCGAAGATCGAACAGTTGCTGTCCAGCCCGCGTTGAGCGGTCCGTACCTGTCTTTCGCTTGCGACAGCCCGGCCATGGCCGGGCTGTTTTGCTTACGGAAATTGACCTGCATCAAGCTCCCATTGTTGCCCGCTGATTAACGTCGCCGCTTTCAGATGGCGGAGCGCGACGATGGGCATCACCTTGTACGACGCAGACGGACACACCTGCCTGATGTTTGCCGACCTGGTCGAGGAAGCGCATGGCGAGGTGGTGCAGACCAACCAGTTCCTGGTGGTGGACCACGGCCACGGCGCGCTGATCGATCCCGGCGGCAACATGACCTACAGCGAGCTGTACCTGGCCATCAGCCGCTACTTTCCGCCAAAGCAGCTTGACTACGTCCTGGCCTCGCACGCGGATCCGGATATCGTCGCCTCGGTCGGGCGCTGGCTGACGGGGTCGGATTGCCAGGTGCTCATCTCCAAGGTCTGGGCACGCTTTCTTCCGCATTTCTGCCAGGCGGGCAAGACCGCCGGCCGCATCGTCACGATTCCCGATGCCGGCGCGCATATCCCGCTCGGCCGCGGTTCGCTGCTTGCCCTGCCGGCGCACTTCCTGCACTCGGAGGGGAATTTCCAGTTCTACGACCCGGTCAGCAAGATCCTGTTCTCGGGCGACCTGGGTGCTGCCATGACGAGCGCCGGCGAAGCCGGCACCACGGTCACGGATTTCGATGCCCATGCACCGCGCATGCTGCCGTTCCATCAGCGCTACATGAGCGGCAACCGCGCCTGCCGGTTGTGGGCGGCCATGGCGCGAACGCTCGACATTGACTGGATCGTGCCGCAGCACGGGCCGTCGTTTCGTGGCAAGGCCATGGTGGCGCGCTTTATCGACTGGGTCGAGAACCTGCAATGCGGGCTGGACCTGCTCACGCCTAACCACTACCGCGTGCCGCCAGCCCGCGCCGCGATGGCCTGATCAGTCGCGGACCAGGCCTTCCGCGCGCATGGCTTCCTGCACGGCAGGGCGCGCGGCAACGCGCGAGAGGTATTGCTGCAGCGACGGGTAGGCCGACAGCGGCATCATCAGCATGCGTGCCCAGCCCATGATCGTGAAGCAGTAGGCATCGGCCACGGTGAAGGTGCTGCCGGTCAGGTACTCGCGGGACTGCAGGTGGCGGTCGAGTTCGGCGAAGCGCAGCTGCAGCTTGGCCTTGCACGCCTGCGCCGTGCTGTCGGCGGTTTCCTTGTGCCACAGCCACGGGCTGAACACCTTGTGCAGCTCGGTGGAGACCAGCGTGAGCCAGCCGTTGGCTTCGAGCCGCTCGCGCGTGCCGGCAGCCGGCAGCAGCTTGCGCTCGGGCACCAGGTCGGCGATGTACTGCAGAAGTGCCGAGACTTCGCTGTGGCGCGAGCCATCGTCAAGCTGCAGTAGTGGCACGTAGCCGCGCGGATTGACCGTATAGTAGTCGTCGGTGCCGTGCTCGGCTTCCACCAGCTTGTGGTGGATCAGGTCGACCTTGGCGAGCGTGACGGGCAGGCCCGCTTCACGCAGGGCGATGTGGACCGCCATCGAGCAGGCGCCGGGGGAATAGTAGAGCTTCATCAGGATGTCCTATGTCGCGTTGGGCGGCCACTGCGTCTTGCAGTGGCCGTGCAGGCAGTCTAGGACTCGCCCCGGTGGCAGGCAATGCGCAGGGGCGCGGAGCGGCCCTGCAAATTTGCACAGGAGCGTGCGATCAGGCGAGCAGTTGCGAGAGCGCTGCCGGCAGGCCCGCATTGGGCTTGCGCGGCGGGCGCGCGAAGCTGCCTTCGCGCGTGGTGCCGGCCTGCAGCGCGACCAGCGATTCGCAATGGCGCACGGCGCTGCTGACGCCATCGACGACCGGCACCGGAATGCGGCCCTTGAGCGAACGCGCCAGTCCCGCGAGCGGCGCGCCGGCGACGATGATCACGTCGGCGCCGTCTTCGCGCACGGCCTGCAGGCTCAGTTCTTCCAGGCGCGCGGCATGGTCTTCCTGCACGCTGCCGATATCGCGCAGCGGCTCCTGCAGCGAACGGATGCTGGCCAGGCGCGAGGCGAGCCCGTTGCTGGCCACGCATTCGCGATACCACGCCTCGATCCGATGCGAGATCGCAATGATCGAGAAGCGCTGGCCCAGCAGGCAGGCGCTGGCCAGCGCGGCTTCGGTCATGCCGACCACGGGCACGTCGAACAGCTCCTTGAGGCCGGCCAGGCCCGGGTCGCCGAACGCGGCGACCACGAGGCCGTCGAACTTGCCGGCATGTTCGGCGGCCGCGCACGCGGTGGCGTAGCCGCCGACCAGCGCTTCAAAGCGCGTTTCGATATAGGCCACGCCGAACTGCGCGGTGGCCATGGTGATCTGCGTTTCGGGCGCGGCGGTGCGCAGGGCTTCCGCGTGGATCAGGTCGGTGACCGACTCGCTGATGTTGGGGTTGACGATCAGGAGATTCATGTTGGGTTTGCGATGGATTCTGGTTCAGACCTCGGGTTGCCCCGCTTCGAGGAACCTGCCGCGTCCGGCCGCGGGCTCCAGATACTCGCCATTGCGCACGAGCATGTCGCCGCGCGAGAAGGCGGTCACGGGCCAGCCCGTCACTTCGATGCCCTCATACGGCGTGTAGTCGACCGCGTGATGCAGCGCACTGTTGGTGATGCGCACCTTGCGTGCGGGATCCCACAGCACGATGTCGGCATCGGCGCCGACCGCGATGGTGCCCTTGCGCGGATACAGGCCATAGATCTTGGCCGGGCGGTACGAGGTCAGCTCGACGAACTGGTGCAGCGACAGCTTGCCGCGCGCCACGCCGTCGAACAACAGCGGCAGGCGGGTTTCGATGCCCGGCACGCCATTGGGAATGTGGTCGAACGAATGCTCGGTGCTGCCGCCGAGCTTCTTGCCCTGCGGATCGTCGTAGTTGAACGGTGCATGGTCCGACGAGAACACGCTGAACACGCCGTTGACCAGCGCGCGCCACACGGCGGCCTGGTTCTCGGGGTCGCGCGGCGGCGGGCTGCAGACGCACTTGGCGCCTTCGTAGCCGTCATCGCCGGGCAGGCCCATGTCCTCGGCGGTGAGGTACAGGTACTGCGGGCAGGTCTCGGCGAGGATCTTCAGCCCCCGGCCCTGTGCCCAGCGGATCTGCTCGATCGCTTCCTTGCCCGAGACATGCACGATCAGGATCGGCACATCGACGAGTTCCGCGAACGTGATGGCGCGGTGCGTGGCCTCGCGCTCGACCGGCGCGGGACGCGCGAGCCCGTGGAAGCGCGGGGCGATGCGCCCTTCGCCGGTCAGCTTGCCGGTGAGCCACGAGATGCAGTCCGAATTCTCCGCGTGGACCATCACGAGCGCCTTGTGTTCGCGCGCGACGTCGAGCACCTCCAGCATTTCGCGGTCCGACAGCTTGAGGTCGTCATAGGTCATGTAGACCTTGAACGAGGTGTAGCCCTTGCGGATCAGCGCCGGCAGTTCGTCCTGCAGCACCGCGGGCGTCGGGTCGGCCACGATCAGGTGGAACGCGTAGTCGATCACGGCGCGGCCTTCGGCGCGGCTGTGGTAATCCTCGACCGCGGCCTTGAGCGAGGCGCCCTTTTCCTGCGCGGCGAACGGGATCACCGTGGTGGTGCCGCCGCAGACGGCCGCGCGCGTGCCGGTGAAGAAGTCGTCGGCCATGCGCATGCCGTCGGGCATGGGCTGGTCCAGGTGGCAGTGGCCATCGACGCCGCCGGGCAGCGCGAGCAGTCCGGTGGCATCGATTTCGCGATTGCCTTGCGGCAGGCCCTGGCCGAGCGCGACGATGCGGCCGTCGCGCACGCCGATATCGCACTGGAAGCGATCGGAAGCGGTGACCACGTCGGCATTGCGGATCACCAGGTCGAGGTTGTTGTCTGCGGGCATGGTCATCACTCCGGTTTCTTGATGTCGCTGCCTTACTGGACTTCGCGGAACAGCCGGCCCCAGCCGGTCAGCGCGCGCGTGTCGACGCCGGCCAGGCGCAGCGACTTCCACACCACGGTGGAGATGGTGTCGTACACGGGAATGCCGGTCTCGGCTTCCAGCGCTTCCACCAGGTGCGCCGCGCGCAGGTTGGTGCAGAACGTGGTGATGGCCTGCGGCGCATCCTTGGCGAGTTCGCGCACCATGGTGCGGATGATGTCCTCTTCGACCTCGGCGAAGCTGTAGTTTACGTGCAGGTCAAGGTGGCGCTCGGCCGAGCAGTCGAAGCCGCTGCGCTGGTAGTTGGCGACGATGCGCTGCTGCACGTCATCGAGATACGGCGTGGCCAGGCCGAAGCGGCGGGCGCCGGTCTTCTCCAGGATCTCGTTGAGCGCCAGCACCGAGGTGGTGGCGGGGATGCCCGTGGCTTCGGTGATCTGCTTGCACAGCGCCTCGTCCTTGTCGAAGCCGAGCCAGCCCGACGACGTGCCGTTCCACGCGATCACGTCGACGCGCGCGTCGGCGAGCAGGCGCGCGGCGGCCAGGATCTTCTCCAGGTCGAACTGGCCCAGCGCCTGGTCGCGCAGCGAGATCTCGGTGACGGTAAAGCGCGAGAAATGCGCGCTCACATTGGGCAGGCCGCTGACCATCGCGCTGGTGATCGGTTCGAGCGCGGTGTTGGAGGACGGCGTCAGCATGCCGAGGCGGATTTGCTTGGTCATTGCAATGGTTCTCAGGAGTGGTGCGGGCGCCGTCATGCGCGGCGCTCCGCTGTTTGTTTTTGGGCTTACTGTTCGGGCTTGTCGTTGAAGGCGAGGGCGGTGCCGGGCACGCGCTGGCTGGTGCGTGCCAGCTCGAGCTCCTTGCGCAGCGCCGCCTGTCGCGCGGCGTCCGGGTGCACGGCCTTGCCTGCCTGCAGCGCGGGCAGCACGTAGTCGTTCACCATGCGCCGGTACAGGTCGAGGTAGGCCGCGTCGCGCAGGCCGCCTTGCGTGGACATGATGCTGTTCATTACGATGACCGCGTTCTGCTTCGGCAGCACGGTGATGAACTGGCCCTTGTAGCCCATGGCGCTGAATTCGCGCTCGCTCTTCACGATGTTATTGACCCAGCAGTAAAAGCCATAGTCCGGCGCCGGTCCGGACGGCGTGGTCATGCGTGCGACCCAGGATGCCGGCACGACCTGCTCGCCGTTCCAGCGGCCCTGGTTCAGCATCAGCATGCCGAGCCGCGCCATATCGATGGAGCGCAGGCGCAGGCCCCAGCCGCCGGAGACCGCGCCCTTGCCATCGGCGCCGTCCCAGCGGTAGTGCTGCATGCCGAGCGGCTTGAACAGGCGTTTCTCGGCATATTGCTGCTCGGGCAGTCCGGTGACCTGGCTGATGGTGGCGCCGACCAGCACGGGATTGACGTCGATGTAGTCGAACTCGGTGCCAGGCGCGACGCGCACGCTGGCGGAGGCCGCGACCTTGAGCCGGTCGGGCACGCCGTAGTAGAGCGTGTCGGTGCCTTCCACGAGCTTGTACGACAGCCCGCTCGACATCGACATCAGGTGACGCAACTGGATCGCCTGCTTGTTGGCAAGCGCCGGCGCAAGGTCGGGGCGCGCGGCGGCAAGGCGTGCGGCCGGCGCGTCCTCGGCGTTGAGCTTGCCGTCTCCGACCAGCGTGCCTACCAGCAGGGCGCTGATGAACTTGGTGACGGAATACAGCTCATGGTTGTAGTCGCGCGAGAGGCCGTCGCCGTAGCGCTCGAACACGAGCTTGCCGTCCTTGATGACGAGCAGGCTGCGCACGTCGAGCTTGTCGCGGCGGATCCATTCGGACAAAGCCACGAGCTTGGCCGAGTCGACGCCGACAGCTTCGGGTTGCGCGCTCGGAATGCCGTCGGCGCTTGCACGGGCGGGTGCCGCCGGGGCGGCGTGTGCCTGCAGGGCGCCGACGGCAAGCACGGCGGCGGCCAGCATGCGGGGGATGCGAGTCATGATGTGTCTCCTCCATCGCGCGCCGTCCGTTGGACGGACGCCTGCGCGACGGGTGCGGATATGGCTTTTTTTGGGGACCGGTGCCGGTCAGACCGGAAGCTTGGTTTCGTAGTCGATCGAGGTGGAAGCCAGCAGCAGGCCCACGCCGGCGGCCGCGAAGAACATCAGCGCCAGGAAGTAGGAGCCCGTGGCCTGCACGATCAGGCCGACGATGATCGGCACGCTGATGCCGGCGATATTGCCGCCCAGGTTCATCAGACCGCCGAGGAAGCCGATCTTGTTGCGGGTGCCCAGCATCGACGGCACGGACCAGAACAGGCCGCACCAGCGCAGGAAGAACATGGTGGAGGAGAGCAGCGCCACCACGGCTACCGCGTTGGCGACATAAGCCACCGAGAAGATCGATACGGTGGCGACCACGGCCGCGATGCCGAACAGCGTGCGCATGACCACGTTGGGGCGGCCGCCGGCTTCCTTCCACTTGTCGGCGATCCAGCCGCCGACGAGTTCACCGACGAAGCCACTCATGAAGATGAGGAAGCTCGCGCCGCCCATCGTCTTCAGGTCAAAGCCGCGCGCCTTGCTCAGGTAGGTCGGCATCCAGGTCAGCAGGCCATAGAACACGGCGTTGAAGCACATCCAGCTGATGGCCATGCACCACACCGAGCGGTACTTGAAGAAATCGAGCGAACGACCGGACAGGTTGGTCGGCTCGGTGCTGTGCTCGCGTGCGTGGGCTTCCTCGATGTGGCGCGCTTCGAGTTCATTGACGCCGCTGTGTTCGCGCGGGGAATTGCGGATGTACCACCAGGCCACGAAGCCGGCCAGCACGGTGCCGACGCCGGCGACGACGAACGACATGCGCCACGAGCCGAGTTCGCTGATCAGCCCGGCGATGATGAGCGAACCGAGCGCCGCTCCCAGCGGTGCGCCGCCGTCAAGCAGCGTGGCACCGCGGCCGCGTTCGTTCTGCGTCATCCAGATGGCGTTGAGCTTGCCGCCGGCCGGGTAGATCGGCGCCTCCGAGGCGCCCAGCCCGAGCCGTGTGAGCAGCAGCGAGGTGGCGTTGGTGCAGACCGCCGCAATCGCCTGGAAGAAGCCCCAGCACACGGTGGCGCAGGCGATCACAATGCGCGGCTTGTACTTGTCGGCCAGCATGCCGCCCGGGATCTGCATGAATGCGTAGGTCCAGAAGAACGAACTGAGGATCAGCCCCTGCATGGCGGGACTGAGGTCGAACTCCTTGGCGATCAGCGGCATGGCCACCGACAGCGACGCGCGGTCGATGTAGTTGATCGCGACGAGCATCAGCATCATCAGGAAAATCTTCCAGCGCACGCTGCTGCGCGTGGCCGTGAGGGTGCCGGCTTGGCTTGTCGTTTGCATGACGAGGTGTCTCCTTACTCCTTGGGTCCTTCGATTGAGGCGCTTGTAGTGGGTGTCGCGCAACTGGTTCGGAGTATAGGATACGTAATCTGTAATTACAACTCTCGTAAGTCATTGATTTTACGAGATTGCGGTAGCACAATTCTGGGTGTGATAGCCTTCGTTTGGTGCAAATTCCCCATGCTGGTGACGTCCGTGACACAAACGCTTCCGAAAACCGCCCGTCTGCGCACGCTGGGCATGTCCGCCGAAATCGCCGCGCGGCTGCGCACGATGATCGAAGAGGGCGAATTGCCACCCGGCGAGCGAATCGACGAGCGGGCCTTCTGCGAGGCGTTCGATGTCTCGAAGACGCCGCTGCGCGAGGCGCTCAAGGTGCTGGTGGCCGAAGGGCTGGTGCTGCACCGGCAGTACATCGGCTACCGCGTCGCGCCGCTGGACCTGGACGAACTGCGCGCCACCTTCGAGACGCTGCACGGCCTGGAGGCGACCGCCGGCGAACTGGCCGCGCAGCGCCTGAATGAAGCGGCGCAGGCCAAGCTGGAGCGCCGTCACGTGGCCATGATCGAAGCGCATGCGGCGGGGCGGCGTACCGACTATTTCCGCATCAACCAGGAAATCCACCAGCTCATCATCGACGGGGCCGCCAACCCAGTGCTGGCCGCCGTCTATGCCGCGCTGATGAGCAAGGTGCACCGCGCGCGCGGCGCCGCCAATGCGGATACGCTGCGCTGGCAGGAGTCGCATGAGGAACATGAGGAGATCATGGCGGCCCTGCGCGAGCCCGGTCGTCCGCGCCTGGCGCAGGTACTGCGCCGGCATTCCGAGAACACCGCCAATGAAGTGCTGACGGTGGTCGCGCGTTCGCTCGCAGGGGCGGCCGACCGTCAGGCCCATCCATCCAAGGGAAGACAATGAAACTGGTAAGAACTGGCCAGCCCGGCGCCGAGCGCCCGGGCCTGATCGACGCGCAGGGCAAGGTGCGCGACCTGTCCGGCGTGGTGGCGGACATTTCTGCATCGCAGCTGTCGCCGGAGGCGCTCGCGCGCCTGGCCCAGGTGGACGCCGGCACGCTGCCGGTGGTGGAGGGCGCGCGCTTCGGCGTGCCCTGGACCGGTATCGGCAAGATCATCGCGATCGGCCTGAACTATGCGGACCACGCGGCCGAGGCCGGCATGCCGATTCCCGCCGAGCCGATCGTCTTCCTGAAGGCCAACAGCTCGCTCAATGGTCCGGACGATGACGTGATGCTGCCGTACAGGTCGCAGAAGTCCGACTGGGAGGTGGAGCTGGGCGTCGTGATCGGCACCACGGCGCGCAATGTCTCGCGCGAGGACGCGCTGAGCCATGTGGCGGGCTATTGCGTGGTCAACGATGTCTCCGAGCGCGAGTTCCAGATCGAACGCGGCGGCACCTGGGACAAGGGCAAGGGCTGCGATACCTTCTGCCCGGTCGGCCCGTGGCTGGTGACGCGCGACGAAGTGCCGGATCCGCAGGCGCTCGGCCTGTGGCTGGAGGTCAATGGCGAACGCGTGCAGAAGGGCAGCACCGCGACCATGGTCTTTGACGTGGCCACGCTGGTCAGCTACGTCAGCCGCTTCATGACGCTGCAACCCGGCGACCTGATCGCCACGGGCACGCCGCCGGGCGTAGGCATGGGCTTCAAGCCGCCGCGCTTCCTGAAGGCGGGAGACACCATGCGTCTGGGCATCGAGGGCCTGGGCGTGCAGGCGCAGAAGGTGGTGCCTTACGCCTGAGTGATCCGCCCGGGCGGCACAGCGCACGACATGCGTCGCGCAGGGCGGGCGTGCAAGGCGCCCGCCAGGTTCCCCGTCGAAACGCTTTTATACAAAGCGTTGGGTTCCCATACAAAGCGTGCCATGAGAGCAACAGTTCCGGTGTCGAAAACGGCCGGGTTACATCGATTTACATCAAATCCCGCCTTTGACGTTTCCGTTGCGATTTCTGCGTGAAATACTGATTGTAAGGACGGCGTCCTGACCGTCCCGCAGTCTCTGCCAGAAGAGCAATGCCATGTCCGAGCACGCCCCCGAGATCGAGACCTACCTCGGTACCACGCTGAAGCGCCGTTTCTGCGCGCTGGCCGACACCCTGGACAGCCGCGCCGAACTGGAAGCCATACGGCGCAACATCCACCAGAACCCTGAACTAGCCTTCGATGAAGTCCGGACCTCCGGGCTGGTCGCCAGCCTGCTGGAAAGCTGGGGCTACGCGGTCACGCGCGGCGTGGGCGGCACCGGCCTGGTCGGCACGCTGAAGGCGGGCACCGGTGGGCGCAGCATCGGCATCCGCGCCGACATGGACGCATTGCCCATCCACGAGCGCACAGGCCTGCCATACGCGAGTGCGCACGAGGGGCGCATGCACGCATGCGGGCATGACGGCCACACCGCCATTCTGCTTGGTGCCGCGAAGCAGCTCGCGCGTACGTGCAACTTCAATGGCACTGTCCACCTGATCTTCCAGCCGGCCGAGGAAATCGGCGCCGGCGGCGGGGCCGAGCGCATGCTGGCCGATGGCCTGTTCGAACGCTTCCCGTGCGACGCCATCTTCGGCCTGCATAACCATCCCGGCGTGGAGCAGGGCCACTTCCTGTTCCGCGCGGGCCCGTTCATGGCGGCCTGCGACACCGTCACCATCACCATCCGCGGCAAGGGCGGCCATGCCGCGCGCCCGCACCAGTCGGTCGATCCGATCCTGGTGGCCGGCAGCCTGGTGCTGGCGCTGCAGTCGGTGGTGTCGCGCTATGTCGACCCGAACGAAACCGCCGTGGTCACCATCGGCACGCTGCACGCGGGCCATGCTCCCAATGTGATCCCGGACAGCGCGCGCATGGAAATCAGCGTGCGCTCGTTCAGCCCGGAAGTGCGGGCGTCGCTGGAGACCCGCATCCGCCAGCTTGCGATCTCGCACGCCGAGGGCTACGGCGCGGTGGCCGAGGTGAACTATGTGCATGGCTACCCGGTGCTGATCAACAGCGAACGGGAAACCGATTTCGCGCGGCAGATCGCCGAGGAACTGGTCGGCGCCGACAAGGTGGTGACGCAGGCGGCGCGCATTACCGGCAGCGAGGACTTCGCCTACTTCCTGCAGCAGCGGCCCGGATGCTTCGTGCGGCTGGGCAATGGCGCCAACCAGCCATTGCTGCACAACCCGGGTTACGACTTCAATGACGAGAACCTGACGGTTGGCGCGGCGTACTGGACCAGGCTGGTGGAGCGCTATCTGGCCCGGTAGGCCGGTGGCCCGGTACACATCGATCAGCGGCTTCAGCGAAAAAACGCACTCGGCGGCACCCCGAACTGCCGCTTGAACATCGTCGCAAACGCGCTCGGACTCTCGTAGCCGAGATCGAGCGCCACGTCCACCACCTTGCCGCCTGCGGCCAGTTTCTCCAGCGCCGCCAGCAACCGCGCCTGCTGCCGCCACTGTCCGAACGTCATCCCGGTTTCCCGCGCGAAGCGGCGCTGGATGGTCTTGGGATCGACGCCAAGCCGTGCGCCCCAATCGGCCAGCGTCAGGGGGATATCGGGCGCGGCGACGATGGCGTCGCAGATCTGCCGCAGTCCCGCATCGACGGGATGCGGAAGGTGCAGGGGCAGCGTCGGCACCAGGACCACCTCATCGAGCAGCAAGCGCGCCAGCCGGCCGTCGCGCGAATCGGCGGAGTAGGGCAGCGGCATGTCGATCGCGGCCAGGATCAGTTCGCGCAGCAGCGGCGAGATGCCCAGCACCGTGCAGCGCTGGGGCAGGTCCGGCGCCGCGTCGGGCCGGATATAGGCGGTGCGCATCTGCACCGGTCCCACCATGCGGATCCAGTGCAGCGTGCCGCCGGGCATCCACATGCCGCGCGTGGGCGGCACGATCCACTGGCCCTCGTCGGTCGATACGACCATCACACCGCGGACGGCGTGGATCAGCTGGGCATGCGGATGCTGGTGCCGGGCCGTGACGTCGCCGGAATGGTAGTCGGCCGCCATGGCCGTGACCGGCATTGGGCCCCGATCAAAGTGCACATAGCGCGGCGGGTGGGTGTGCGTGTCTCCCAGGGCCTGGGTTTGCGCCGGTGCGGGCTTCCACACACGTGAGGCAGGCATGTCCTTTTCTCCAGGGTTGCGGACCCATTCTCGCAGGACAGGCGATTTAGGGCCAGATAGCATCGCATTTCTACTGTCCCGACGAGCGCCCCCAGCGGTTCGTCATCCGTCCTGTCGAGACCGCCAATGAGCACAACCATCGACTCCAACGCTGCAGCGTCCGGCGTTCACTTTGAGCAAGCCGCCGAGCGCACCGGCTTCCGCGTCCTGTCCGCGATCAGTTTCGCGCACTTCCTCAACGACATGATCCAGTCGTTGATCCTGGCGATCTATCCGATGCTCAAGGGCGGCTTCAACCTGAGCTTCGTGCAGATCGGCCTGCTGACCATGACTTACCAGGTCACGGCATCGCTGCTGCAGCCAGTGGTGGGCCTGTACACCGACAAGCATCCCAAGCCTCACTCGCTGGCCATCGGCATGGGCTTTACGCTGGCCGGGCTGCTGCTGCTGTCGGTCGCGCCGACCTATGGCGTGCTGCTGGTGGCAGCGGCGCTGGTCGGCACCGGGTCGTCGATCTTCCATCCGGAGTCGTCGCGCGTGGCGCGCATGGCGTCGGGTGGCCAGCACGGGCTGGCGCAGTCGATCTTCCAGGTCGGCGGCAATGGCGGCAGCGCCATGGGGCCGCTGCTGGCGGCGGGCATTGTCCACAAGCAGGCCAGCGTGGCGTGGTTCTCGCTGGCGGCGCTGCTGGCCATCGGGGTGCTGTGGAAAATCGGCGGCTGGTACGCGCAGCAGCTCGCGCACCGCGCGCGCAAGGGCAAGGCGGCCGGCGCCAAGGCCAGCCCGGTGCCGACGCGCGTGGTGGTGCGGGCCATGCTGGTGCTGCTGGTGCTGGTGTTTTCCAAGTATTTCTATATGGCGAGCCTCACCACCTACTACACCTTCTACCTGATGGAGAAGTTCGGCCTGGCGCGCCAGACCGCGCAGGTCTACCTGTTCGTGTTCCTGTTCGCGGTGGCGGCGGGCACCATCCTGGGCGGGCCGATCGGCGACCGCATCGGGCGCAAACGGGTGATCTGGGCCTCGATCCTTGGCGTGGCGCCGTTCACGCTGGTGCTGCCGCACGTGGGCCTGTTCTGGACCGGCGTGCTGACCTTCATCATCGGCTTCATCCTGGCGTCGGCCTTCTCCGCGATCCTGGTGTTCGCGCAGGAGCTGATTCCCGGCAAGGTGGGCATGGTGTCGGGCCTGTTCTTTGGCCTGGCCTTCGGCATGGGTGGCATCGGCGCCGCGGTGCTGGGCGGGCTGGCCGACACGCACGGCATCCAGACTGTCTACCGGCTGTGCGCGTTCCTGCCGCTGCTGGGTCTGCTGGCGGTGTTCCTGCCCGACCTGGGCGGCAAGCGCAAGACCGCCTGACGCGCGCCGGCGCACCAAGCGCCATCGCACCCCACCCGGACGGGGCTTTTTCACTGGGGCCGGTGTCTTCTACACTGGCATGACCATGCCTGCACGCCGGTCATCCCCACCCATGCCAGTGCCAGCCGCGCCATCCTCGGCGCTGGCGGCGCTGCGCGCGGATGGCCACGCCGCAGTGCTTGAACGCCGTGTATCGGTGATCGCAGCCACGCGCGACGCCGCCATGGTGCCGCACCTGATGCGCGCGGTCGGCTTCCGCATCGATGACGACGATGCCATCGTGACCGTATTCCTGTGCCGCCAGCAGTCGCGGCAGGTGCTGGCCGACATCGCGGCCAACCGGTCGATCGCCGTGGTGTTCAGTGAACCGACCACGCACCGCACGCTGCAGCTCAAGGGCTTTGACGCGCGCGAAACGCCTCTGCAGCCTGGCGATTGCGCGCGCGTGGCCGCCTACCGCCTGGCGCTTGGCGAGGAGATCAGCCTGATCGGACTGGAAGCGGCGCTTGCCAACGCCTTCCTGGCGTGCCCGGACGATGACCTCGTCGCCGTCAGCTTCACCCCGGCGCAGGCGTTCCAGCAGACGCCCGGTGCCCAGGCCGGGCAGGCACTCAGCCCGGCAACAACGTGACACCGAAGCCGCGCGCGCAACCATGACGGCCCCGCTGAACGCCGCCGATATCCGCGATTGCCTGGAAGGCGTGATTCCCGCCGTGATGGCCACCTGCGCGGCGGACGGCACGCCCAACGTCGCGTATCTCTCGCACGTGCAGTACGTCGATCCCGAGCATGTCGCGCTGTCGTTCCAGTTCTTCAACAAGACGCGCGAGAACGTGCTGGGCAATCCCGTGGGTACGGTGCTGATGATTGATCCGGACACGGCGGCCATGTACCGCCTGACCGTCCATTACCTGCGCACCGAGACCGCCGGCCCGCTGTTCGAGCACATGAGGGCCAGGCTCGCCGGCATTGCTTCGCATTCGGGCATGGAGAATGTCTTCAGGCTGCAGGGCGCGGACGTGTACCGGGTCTCGGCCATCGAAGCCGTGCCGGGCGGCGGGCGCCTGGCTGTGCCGTCGGGCCAGGCTCGCCGGCAACGGCTCGGCGCACTGCGCTGCATGACGGAAAGGCTGGCGGCCTGCACCGAGACCGGCCAGCTCTTTGACGTGGCGATGGGCGGCCTGGCGGCAGACTTCGGCGTCGACCATGCCATGCTGCTCATGCACGACGCACTTGCCGGACGTCTCTACACCGTCGCCAGCCACGGCTACGCAGTGTCTGGCGTCGGTTCCGAGATCGCGCTGGGGGAGGGCGTCATCGGCGTGGCCGCGCGCGAGCGTACGCCGATCCGCATCATGCACATGACTTCCGACCGCAGCTACAGCCGCGCCATGCGCGACAGCGTGATCGACACGGGTTTGTCGGCGCGGCTCGAAACCGAGATCCCGCTGCCGGGGCTGCGCGCGCCGGGCAGCCAGCTCGCCGTGCCGGTTTGTGCCGGTCACACGCTGCTGGGCGTGCTGTTCGTCGAAAGCGAGCGGGAACAGCGCTTTACCTATGAGGACGAGGACGCCCTGGTGATCCTTGCCGCGCAGCTCGGCCACGCCATGCGCGGGCTGCAGGCCAGCGCCGACGCCGCGGCCGACGAATCCGCCGTGGCCGCGATGCCCGGCGATGTGCCGCCGCCCGCGCCGCAGCCGGTGCTGGTGCGCTACTTCGAGGCCGACGGCAGCGTCTTCCTCGACGATGACTACCTCATCAAGGGCGTGGCCGGCGCCATCTTCCGGCGCCTGGTCTGCGACTACCTCCACGCCGGGCGCGAAGCCTTCACCAATCGCGAACTGCGGCTCGATCCCGCGCTTGGCCTGCCGGACATCAGCGACAACCTCGAGGCGCGGCTGGTGCTGCTGGCGCGCCGGCTGGTGGAGCGCGACGCCAGCGTGCGCATCGAGCGCACCGGCCGCGGCCGCTTCGCCTTGCGCGTGGCGCGGCCGCTGCGGATCGAGCACGTGGAGCGCGGCGGCTGATCAGCCCGCCGCCCAGATGGCCTGCATCGACCCGGACGGCAGACCGAGCGCGCGCGTGAGCTTCATCCAGTCCGGCATCGGCAGCAGCGTGCGGCAGACCTCGAGCAGGCCGGTGAAGGCCTCCGCCGGCGCGTTCTCGCGGATGCCGGCGAGCATCAGCGCGCGCTCGGCGGGCGTGACGTTGGGCAGCATCCAGCGGGCGATCACGCCGACCGTCTCCTGCGGCAGCGAGGCCACGATGCGGTTCTCCACATCGAGCAGC
Organism: Cupriavidus sp. 22TCCZM01-5; assembly: GCF_057798915.1. Taxonomy (NCBI): domain Bacteria; kingdom Pseudomonadati; phylum Pseudomonadota; class Betaproteobacteria; order Burkholderiales; family Burkholderiaceae; genus Cupriavidus; species Cupriavidus sp. 22TCCZM01-5. The sequence goes on along the minus strand of NZ_JBYOJR010000024.1, from coordinate 67,395 downwards.
TCGGCATCGGTATGGCTGGCCCACAGCACGGCGTTATGCCGGGTCTCCTCGAAATGCATGTGTTCGTAGTTCTCGGCAACGAACAGCGACAGCTGGCGGTACAGCTCGCGGATGGCGTCGGGGCGTGCCGCCGGCATGGTGGCGGCCACGCGGTCGGTCAGCGCCAGCAGCGCCCGGATCTCGGCCATATGGGTCACATGCTCGTGGGCGATGCGCGCCGTGGAACCCGGCACGCGCGCTTCCATGGCGGCGTGCACGTAGTCGTCTTCCTTATGTAGGTGCTGCTCGCAAGCCGACAGCAGATCGCGTACCTGACTCAGCGTGCCGCGCAGCTCGGCCTCGTCGTCGGTGTCGGTGCGGCCGACGCGCAGCAGCGTGTCGGCCATAAAGGCGCGCAGCGCCTTGTGGATGCGCCCATAGATATCGAAGCGCGGCGCTGCTTGTGCATGTTGGTGTGATTGCGTGAAGCCGTGGGTGTTGCCTGTGACTGCCATGATGAACCTGTCTCCTTCAGGGGCACCATCGGTGCCCGGGCGGCCTGCGATTGGCAAGTCCGGCGCCAGTGGCGATCCGGATCGCGGCGCCATCAGGCCGGTGCTGGCCGCCGCATGCAAGGCAGTCTAGGAAGCGGCACGAGCGCGGGTTCGTAAAAGTTCGCTCAGGAAATCTTAACTGTTCCTTAAAGCGCGAAAATGAGCGAATGGGCGCGAATGGCATCAGGGACCGCGCGTGCCGCGTGTGTGCATGCGCGCGAATTGGATTGGCTGCGATATATGTAGTGAATACGACGCACGACGGCGCGAATTGCCGCTGCATGCTGCGAGGCGCGCAGCAAGCGCGTGTTTTGCGGCATCATGGCGGGCATGACGTCCGCCGTACCTTCGCTTCCCGCTTCCCCTTCCACCGCTGTTCCCGCCTGTGAGCGCTGCCTGGCGCTGGCGGCGGATCCGCGGCGCCGCGAGCCGCCGTCCTGCCTGGCGCTGCGCAGTACCGCGCCGCTGGTCAGCCAGAGCGTGGCTGGCGTTCCGTACAGCATGCTGACCTTCTGTTGCCGCGACTGCGGCACGGTCTGGCGCCTGTATGACCGCGCCAACGAGCTCTTTGTCTCATGGGTGCCGGAACACCCGCTGGTGCGCTAAGGCGGCAAGCCGCGCCAGTCGATCGGCTAAGATACGCGACGCGGCCACGTGCCACGCCCCGCGCCCTTCTATCTCCCGCACCTGTCATGGCTTTTCATTCCCGCTTGCCCGTACTGGCCGCGCTTGGCGCTGCCGGCCTGATGGCCACAGCGTTGCCCGCTGCAGCCGCCGACAACTACCCGAGCCGCCCGATCCGCATGATCGTCGCCTATCCCACCGGCGGGATCAGCGATACCGTGGCGCGCGCGCTCGGCGAGCGGCTCTCGGCCCAGATGGGCACCTCCGTGGTGGTCGAGAACAAGGCCGGTGCCGGCGGCAGCATCGGCATCGATGCGGTGGCCAAGGCCGCGCCGGACGGTTACACGCTCGGCTTTGCCTCGACCAGCCCGCTCACGCTGAACCCGCATGTGGGCCATGTCAACTACGACCCGCAGCGCGATGTGGCGCCCGTCATGAGCGTGATGTACTCGCCGGTGCTGATCGTCGCCACGCCGAGCTTTGCCGGCAAGACGTTCCAGGACCTCGTCGCACTAGCCAGGGCCAAGCCGGGCTCGGTGCGCTGGGCCACTTCGGGCCTCGGCACGGTTGGCCATGTCGTGCTCGAGCAGGTGAAGGCGAAGTCGAAGGCCGAGCTGACGCTGATCCCATACAAGGGCGCAGGCCAGCAGATGAACGACGCGCTCGGCGGCCAGTTCGAGGTGATGAGCACCAATGCCAGTCCCGCTTTGACGCAGCACATGGAGGCTGGCCGGCTGCGCCCGCTCGCCGTGGGCGCACCGAAGCGCATCGAGAGCCTGGCCGGCGTGCCGACGCTCGCGGAACTCGGTTACCCGCAGGCGAACCTGACCTCGACCTTTGGCATTTTTGCCCCGGGCAAGACGCCGGCGGCGATCGTCAACAAACTCAACGCCGAACTCAACAAGGCGCTGGCCGAGCCCGGGGTGCGCGAGCGCCTGCTCAAGGGCGGTGAAGTGCCGACCGGCGGCACGGCCGCGCAGTTCGCCAAGGCCATCCATGACGAATCCGTGGAGAACGCCCGCATCGTCAAGGAAGCCGGCATCAAGGCCGACTGACGCTCTCCACCGGGTCCAGCCGGTTCCCGAGGCCGTAGACGGCGGACAGCCGTACGCCGTTGTGCGGCCATAGCGCGAGCTTGGTACGGACCCGGGACAGATGGCTGTCGACCGTGCGCGAAGCCGCATCGACGTGATAGCGCCAGACCTCGTTGACCATGGTCTGGCGCAGCACCAGCGAGCCGAGGTTGCGGAACAGCAGCACGGCCAGGTCGAATTCCTTTGGCGCCAGCGCCACCGGCCGGCCGTGGACCCATGCGCGGCGGTCGGCCGTGGCGAAGCGGAAGGCGCCGTGGCTGAGATCGCAGGCGTGCGCACCGGCCGGACATGCGCGGCGCAGCAGCGCCATCACCCGCGCGGCGAGTTCCGCCATGCCGACGGGTTTGCGCAGATAGGCGTCGGCACCTTCGCCAAAGCAGGCAGCGATATGCATGTCGTCGTCGCTGTCTCCGAGCAGCATCACCGGCAATTCATGCCCGAGCGTGCGGCGCACCCATGACAAAACGTCCAGCGCCGAAATGCCCGGCGCGTCACCGTCCAGCAACAGCATGTCGAAGGTGCCACCGCGCAGTGCCTGGATCAGGGACTTGCCGTGGATGTAGCGCGAGCACTGGTGCCCATTGAGGCGAAGGGTCTGGTCGATGCTGACGGCCCGGGTCGGGTCGGCCTCCAAAACGGCAATTCTCACGTCGAGTCTCCTGGCGCTTCTGAATGCAGGAAGCCGGCGCAAAGGCCGGCATGGCAGTCGCCCATGGTAGGGACCCGCGCTGCGGCACGGAGTAAACGATTGTTGAAATCCAGTTTTGAGGCACCTCCTATTCTGATGTCCCGGTTCCCGGTTTCTAATTTCCTCAAGCGCAAACGCTGAGGAAGACAGACTATGGGAAAGACGATTGCCTCGCTGGAAGCCGATCCGGTCCATGCGGCACTGGTCCGCAGGATCGTCAATGAAGCCGGCTATGAATGCGTGAGCTTCAGCCAGAGCCGGCGCCTGCTGCTGGCCTTGCATGACACCGCCTTCGACTTGCTGCTGCTCGACTGGCAGATGCCGGGCATGTCCGGCCGCGAGGTGCTGAACTGGGTGCGCGGCAATCTCGACCGGCGCATTCCCGTCATCTTCCTTTCCGCTCATGGAGCCGAGGCCGATATCGTCAGCGCACTCGTTGCCGGTGCGGACGACTACATGACCAAGCCCGTCCGTGCCGCGGAGCTGTCGGCGCGCATCGGCGCAGTGCTGCGCCGCACCTGTCCGGGGGATTTCGCGCGCAACGCGCCATTGCGCCTGGCCGGCTATGTATTCGATTGCGTGGCGCGGCAGGCGACGTTCCATGGGCATCCGGTCTGCCTGACGCCAAAGGAGTTCGACCTGGCGGTGCTGCTGTTCCGCAATGAGGGGCGCATCGTCACGCGCGACCACATCATTGCCACGGTCTGGGGCCGCGAGATTTCGCCGCTGTCACGCACGATCGATACGCATGTGTCGCGCGTGCGCAGCAAGCTGGGACTGCATGCCGAGAATGGACTCCGGCTGACGCCCGTCTATACGCATGGGTACCGGCTGGAGCTGGCGGAGAGCGAAGCTGCGTGAGCTAGTGCCTTGCTGCGCCACCTGCCAAGCATGGTAAACGGCCCGACAATAAAAAAAGGCACCCGAAGGTGCCTTTCTGCCAAACAGTCAACTGATCGGGAAACGATCAGAAAATGTGGCGGATACCAGCGGCCACGCCGAACTGGTTGTTGGAGCTCGGCAGTTCGGTGATCGACTGACCCGAAACGTGGTTGTAGTCGGCAGCGCCGTAGACTTGCGTGCGCTTCGACAGCGAGTACTCGGCGATCAGCGCGCCGGTGTAACGCTTGCCGCTGGCGGTCGTGCCGTTCACGTTCTGAGCCCAGTCATAGTAGAACGCGCCCGTCACAGCCAGGGCCGGGCTGGCTTGCCAAGTCGTGCCAGCGTAGGCGATGTTGTCCTTGCGCGGGTTGTTGGCCGCGCCGGCGATAATTGCCGTAGCCGCCGGGGAGTTGATGTTCTGGTTCAGGTTGATGTCAGCTGCGCCGGTGCGGTCCTTGCCACCCTGGTAGCCCAGGAACAGCTTGAATGCCTGGACCGTGTACTTGCCGCCAACGCCCCAGAACTGCTGCTTGTTGCCAACCTGGTCGCGCGATTCCTGGAACACGCCGCCGAAGCCGAACGGGCCGTACTCATACGCGGCGTGAACGCCCCAGTACGGAACCGACGAGCCATTGGAAGTCGGGGCGCCCGAAGCCTTGGTGAAGCTGCCCGGGGTTTCGCCGAAGGCGTAGCTGGCGCCGACGTCCAGGCCACCGAACTTGCCGCTGTAGTTGACGACGTTGTTGTTGCGCAGGCGGGCCAGGGTGCCGTACATCCAGGAGTTCTGGAAGTAGTTACCGACGGTCAGAGGATCGTAGTCGCCGAAGAACGCAAATGCTTCGGAGTTCTGGCGGCCCAGCTTGATCGCACCGAAGTTGCCGCTCAGGCCGACATAGGCTTGACGATTGAACAGCTGGCCGGTCGAGGCGCCGTTCATCTTGCCGGTGTCGAGGCTGTAACCGTTTTCCAGTTGGAAGATCGCCTTCAGGCCGTTGCCGAGGTCTTCGGCGCCCTTCAGGCCCCAGCGGCTCTGGGTGATGGCGCCGTCCGTCAGTTCGGTCAGGCCGTGACCCGCAGCGTCGGCGTGGTTGGTATAGCGCAGGCTGACGTCGGCGATGCCGTACAGCGTGACGGAAGTTTGTGCAAAAGCGGAACCTGCCAGCAGGCTGCCGGCGGCGAGGACGATGGCCGATTTCTTCATGGTGCTCCTTTTCTGTTCTGTTCTGGTCTCCGCCGGATCACGGCGGGGCACGGGGTCTACGTTTCCTGTAAACGCCGCGAAAATTTAACAAAACGTCAGAGCGAAGGACACAAATACGCGTGGGAGGCCGGATTCGAGCAGGATTTTGGTGCAAATCCGTTGTCTGGCCGCTACACAATACCGTGTTGGTGCGTTGCACCAGCATCGGACACTAGTTGGCCGTGTGGGGAGGGAGGAAGCGACACCGGCGCCCCCTTGCTGCAGGGGGGCGCCGGTGGCTAAGCGGGCAGGACTGGCGAATCAGCCCTGGGGGATCTCGATCTTGACTTCGAGCACTTCCAGGTTGTCCTGGCGCTCGAGGCTCACGCGCAGGTCCTGGTCGCTGATCTTGACGTACTTCGAGATCACGGCGACCAGCTCGCGCTGCAGGGCCGGCAGGTAGTCGGCCGGGGCCGAATGGCCCGTGCGTTCATGGGCCAGGATGATCTGCAGCCGCTCCTTGGCGACCGAGGCCGATTTCTTCTTTTCCCCCAGCAGGAAGGACAGGATCGACATGGGGATGAGTCCTCCGTACTTGTTTTACTTGTTGCCGAAGATGCGCGACAGCAGGCCAGGCTTCTGGTAGTCCGTGAAGCGCATCGGCTTGTCCTTGCCCAGGAAGCGGTCCACCACGTCGCCGTAGGCGTCCGCCACGTCGCTGCCTTCCAGGTGGATGGCGGGCGTGCCCTGGTTGGACGCGTGCAGCACGGCCTCGGATTCGGGAACCACGCCGATCAGCTTGATGCGCAGGATTTCCTGGATGTCGGTCAGCGACAGCATCTCGCCGCCGTGCACGCGCTTGGGGTTGTAGCGCGTGATCAGCAGGTGTTCCTTGATCGGCTCGCCGCCTTCGCTGGCGCGCTTGGTCTTGGAGGCCAGGATGCCCAGGATGCGGTCCGAGTCACGTACCGAGGACACTTCCGGGTTGGTCACGATCAGCGCCTCGTCGGCGAAATACATGGCCATCAGCGCGCCCGACTCGATGCCGGCCGGCGAGTCGCAGACGATGTACTCGAAGTTCATGTCGACGAGGCCCTTGATTACCTTCTCGACGCCGTCCTTGGTCAGCGCGTCCTTGTCGCGCGTCTGCGAGGCCGGCAGGATGAACAGGTTCTCGCACTTCTTGTCCTTGATCAGGGCCTGGTTCAGGTTGGCTTCGCCCTGCACCACGTTGATCAGGTCATACACCACGCGGCGCTCGCAACCCATGATCAGGTCGAGGTTGCGCAGGCCGACGTCGAAGTCGATCACGGCCGTCTTGTGGCCGCGCAGGGCCAGGCCCGCGGCAAAGCTGGCGCTGGTGGTGGTCTTGCCGACGCCTCCCTTGCCGGAGGTCACAACGATGATTTTTGCCATGGCTCTTTGGTCCGTAATTAGGTTGAAGCTTGCGCTGCAGTAATTCAGGTGGTGACTGGTCGCCGGATCATTTGAACCGGATGGCTTCCAGAATCAGTTTTTCATCGGCCAGGCGAACCTGGGCGGTCTTGCCGAGCACGTCGGCCGGCAGCGTCTGCTCGGCCGTGCGATAGATGCCGGCAATGGAAATCAGTTCGGGTTCCATGCACGTGCTGAAGATGCGCGCGCTGGTGTTGCCCTTCACGCCCGCCAGCGCGCGGCCGCGCAGCGGGGCATAGACATGGATGTTGCCTTCGGCGATCACCTCGGCGCCGTAGCTGACCACGTCCATGATGACCACGTCGCCCTGCGCGTAGACCTGCTGGCCCGAGCGCAGCGGCTTGTCGATCAGGATGGTCTGGGTCTGCTGGATGGCGGCCTTGACGGCGGCTTCGGTGGCGGACTGGGCAGCGGTGCGGGCCGCTTCCTCGCGCGCGGCCTGTTCGGCGGCGGCTTTTGCCAGGGCGCGTTCGGCAGCCTCGACGGCTTCTGCCGATTCCCTCAGGCCGCGGCGGCTCTGGCTGTCAAGCAACGGCAGGCCGAAGCGCTGCGCCCACTCGTGCTGGCCAGGGCGCGCGACCACGCCGATCGCACGGGCCTTGAGCGTCGCCAGCGTGCCGATCACCGTGTCGAGAGAGATCTCATCGTCACTTTCAAGCGCGCGCAGGTCCAGCGCAATCACGTCATTGGAGAAGAAATCGGGGGTGGCTTCGAACCGGGAGAGCAGGTCGTCTCGCAGTGCAGCCATGTCGGCGGTCTGGAGGGCGAGAAGGAGGGCGTCTACATTGCCACTGCGCAGCTCGAAGCGTGGCGATTTCTTCTGTGACATAGCCGGGTGACCGTGGAAATGCCACATTCTAACTGCGTCTTCGGTGCGAACTGTAACAAATAGGCCGACTTTATCCCCAGGTGCCGCACGCAATCCATTGGACGCGCAGAAGTGGTGCCGGCGGCAGCGCGATCAGGCCGTCCAGACGCTCGTCACGTCACCTTGTTACGATTGCGCCATCTGCAGAGGGGAGCCGTCATGGGTGCGATCGTCAATTGTGTGGCTTACCGGGCAGGCAAGCGGCTCGGCACCGTTGGCATTGAAGAGATTCCGCAGGCGCTCAGCGTGCCAGGCACCTTTGTCTGGCTGGGCCTGCACGAACCGGACCTGTCTCTGCTGCGCCAGGTGCAGCAGTCATTCGGATTGCACGACCTGGCGGTGGAAGATGCGCTTGACGCACACCAGCGGCCCAAGCTGGAGGCTTATGGCGACTCGGTGTTTGTGGTGCTGAACACTGCCCAGCTCGTTGGGGACGAGGTCGTGGTGGGCGAAACCCACTTGTTTGTCGGCCCCAACTATGTGGTCTCGGTGCGACATGGCGCCAGCAGCACTTACGCGCCGGTGCGCGAGCGCTGCGAGCATGACCCGCAGGGTCTGGCCAATGGCCCGGGCTATGTGCTGTATGCATTGATGGATTTCGTGGTCGACCACTACCTGCCGATCGTAACGCGGCTCGAGGACACTTTCGCTGAACTGGAGCAGGGCATCTTCCGCGACGAATTCGACCGCGCGGCGATCGAGCGCCTCTATCAGATCAAGCGGCAAGTGCTGCGCCTGCGCAATGCGGTGAATCCGGTCGAGGATATCTGCAGCCAGCTCATCCGCCTGCACGAAGAGCTTGTGCCGAAGGAACTGCGCGCCTATTTCCGCGATATCGAGGACCACGCGAGCCGTCTGGTGCGCACGCTCGACGTCGTGCGCGAAATGCTGACCACCGCCGTCCAGGTCAACCTGGCCCTGGTCACGGTCAGGCAGAACGAGGTGGTCAAGCGTCTCGCCGGCTGGGGCGCCATCCTGGCGATCCCGACGGTGGTGTTCAGCCTCTACGGCATGAATTTCTCGTTCATGCCAGAGCTCAAGTTCCACTACGCGTACCCGCTTGTGATCGGTGTAACAGTCGTCGCGTGCGGCGGACTATGGCGGCGTTTGCATCGCGCCGGATGGATCTGAGGGGGGCTTATTAGTTGTATGGATTTCATTCGATAATTTTTTTGGTTGTTGATTATTCGCTTGAATAATTGCGCCATCGTCATTGGCTTCCGGGCCGCATCGCCGCCTCCTACACTGGATTCAAGAAGGCCCAGCGCATCCGGAGTCCGCCATGCCACTAGCCCGCCCCTCGCTCTGGCCCGCCGCAACAGCCGGCCCGGCCCCTCGTCGTGCGCTGGCCATTGCCCTCTTGGCAATCGTGCTGGCTATCTGCCCCGGCGTCCTGGTCCAGGCCACGCCCGCGCCTGCCCAGCCGGCCCAGGCGCAGACCCGCGAAGCGCTCGCCGCCTATGAGGCCGGGGCGTTCGATACCGCGCTCCGTGGCTTTGCCGCCGCGGCGCGGGAGGGCAACCGGCTGGCCCAGTTCAACTACGCCATGATGCTGCTGCGCGGCGAGGGTACGGCGCCCAAGCCGCAGGAGGCGCTGGTCTGGTTGCGCAAGGCTGCCGACAACCAGATGACACACGCGCAGTTCACGCTTGGTGACCTGTACGAGCGCGGCGAGCTGGTGCCACGTTCGCTGGAAGAGGCCAATCGCTGGTATGAGCGCGCCGCGCAGGGCGGCCATGTGCAGGCGCAGATGGCGCTGGCCACCAACTACTTCACCGGCCGCGGCATGTCCCGCGACTATGCCAAGGCGTTCGAGTGGTACAGCCGCGCCGCCAGCGCGGGCGACGGCGGGGCCCAGTACATTGTCGGCAGCTACTACGAGCGCGGCGAACCCGGCGTGGTGGGCAAGGACATCGAACAGGCCAAGATCTGGTATGCACGCTCGGCGGCCCATGGCGATCCGGGCGCGCTGGCCAAGCTGCGCTCGCTGCTGGAGGAGTCCGTGCGCGCGAAGGCCGGCGGCTCGATGTGAGCGGCCGGAGAGGGAACAAGTCTTGCTTGAGGCAGGGCGACACCAATCGCAGCAACCGCCTGGGAGGGCGCCGTGGCCATACATGTCGCACTGAATCACGTCACGCACTATCGCTATGACCGTCCGGTGAAGCTGTCGCCGCAGGTGGTGCGCTTGCGGCCCGCACCGCACTGCCGCACGCCGATCCTGTCGTACGCGCTGCGCATCGAGCCGGCGCAGCACTTCATCAACTGGCAGCAGGACCCGTTCTCCAATTACCTGGCGCGCCTGGTCTTCCCGGAAGCGACGACGGAGTTCAAGGTCACGGTCGACCTGGTGGCCGAGATGTCGGTCTACAACCCGTTCGACTTCTTCCTGGAGCCTTCGGCGGAGCGCTTTCCCTTCGCGTATGACGCCGGCCTCGCACATGACCTGGCGCCCTACCTGGTGCGCGAAGAACTGACACCGCGCTTCGCGGCCTTTGTCGACAGCATCGATCGCGCCGAATGCCGCACGCTCGATTTCCTGGTGGCGCTGAACCAGCGCCTGCAACGAGAAATCCGCTACCTGATCCGCATGGAGCCGGGCGTGCAGAGCCCGGAAACCACGCTCGCCAATGCCTCGGGATCGTGCCGCGATTCGGGCTGGCTGCTGGTGCAGACGCTGCGCCACCTCGGCCTGGCGGCGCGCTTCGTTTCGGGCTACCTGCTGCAACTGGCGCCTGACGTGAAGGCCATCGACGGCCCGAGCGGCGCCGAGCGCGACTTCACCGACCTGCATGCCTGGTGCGAGGTCTACCTGCCTGGCGCAGGATGGATCGGGCTGGATCCCACCTCCGGCCTGCTTGCGGGAGAGGGGCATATACCGCTCGCGTGCACGCCCGAGCCCGGCAGCGCCGCGCCAGTGACCGGCGAGGTCGAGGAATGCGAAGCCGAGTTCAGCCATGCGATGACCATCACGCGCGTCCATGAGTCGCCGCGCGTGACGCTGCCCTATACCGAGGACCAGTGGCAGGCTGTGAGCGCCGCCGGCGCCGCGGTGGACCGCGAACTGCAGGCGATGGACGTGCGCCTGACGATGGGAGGAGAGCCGACCTTCGTCTCGGCGCGCGACCGTGACGGCGCCGAGTGGAATACCGATGCGCTCGGGCCGACCAAGCGCGGCCTGGCCGCCGAACTGGTGCATCGCCTGCGCGAGCGCTACGGAGCGGGCGGCTTCCTGCATTTCGGGCAGGGCAAGTGGTATCCGGGCGAGCAATTGCCGCGCTGGGCGCTGACGATTGCGTGGCGCGCCGACGGCGCGCCCTGCTGGCAGGACCCGGCGCTTTTTGCCGACGAGCGCCATCCCGGCGACTATACCGACGCCGATGCGCGCCGCTTCATGATGGCCCTGTGCGACCGGCTCGGGCTCGACACCTCCTATGCGCTGCCAGGCTATGAGGATGCCTGGTACTACCTGTGGCGCGAGCGGCGGCTGCCCGTCAACGTCGATCCGCATGCTTCGCGGCTGGATGACGAAATGGAGCGCATGCGCCTGCGCCGCGTGTTCGATGCGGGCTTGGCGAGCGTGACTGGCTATGTGCTGCCGCTGGCACGGGACGAAAGCCAGGCGGAGCAGGCTGGCGAAGCGGGCGGCTGGAGCAGCGGCCGCTGGTACCTGCGCGACGAGCGGCTGTATCTGCTGCCCGGCGATTCGCCGATGGGCTACCGGCTGCCGCTCGATGCCCTCCCGTGGTCGAGTCCGGCCGACCGGGAGCAGCAGTTCGAGCAGGATCCCTTCGCGCCGCGCGCGCCGCTGCCGGCGGCAGCGGGTCTGCGCCGACAGTCACCAGCACCTTTGTCCGCGACATCGGCGGCGCCGGCGCGGCACGCCGCCACCACTACCGCTGCAATGGGTACGGGCAGCGGCACCAGTGGCACAGCGCAGGTCGAGCCCGCACGCGGGCAATCCGCGACCGGCGTCGTGCGCACGGCACTGTGCGTCGAGGTCCGCCATCCGGCGCGCGCGGCAGGCCCGCGTGTCGAGGCCGAACAGGCGGACGACAAGCGCGGCGTCATCTACGTCTTCATGCCACCGCTACCCCGGCTCGAAGATTACCTCGCTCTGCTGCAGGCAGTGGAGGCCACTGCCGCCTCCCTTGGCGTGCAGATCGTGCTGGAAGGCTATCCGCCGCCGCGCGATGCGCGGCTCAAGGTGCTGCAGGTCACGCCCGATCCCGGCGTGATCGAGGTGAACATCCATCCCGCCGCCAACTGGGAACAACTGGTCGACCACACCGAGTTCCTCTACCAGGCCACGCACGAGTGCTTCCTGTCGACCGAGAAGTTCATGCTCGACGGCCGGCATACCGGCACCGGCGGTGGCAACCACTTCGTGCTGGGCGGGGCCACGCCGGCCGACAGCCCGTTCCTGCGCAGGCCGGACCTGCTGGCCAGCCTGATTGCGTACTGGCACAACCATCCGTCGCTGTCCTACCTGTTCTCCGGGCTCTTCATCGGGCCGACCAGCCAGGCCCCGCGTGTGGACGAGGCACGCAACGACCAGCTCTACGAGCTGGAGATCGCGTTCGCCGAACTGCGCCGCCAGCTTGCCGGGCGCGAACTGGACGGCACGAACGGCTATGTGCCGCCGTGGCTGGTCGATCGCGTGCTGCGCAACCTGCTGATCGACGTCACCGGCAACACGCATCGCGCCGAGTTCTGCATCGACAAGCTCTACTCTCCGGACGGCCCGACCGGCCGGCTCGGCCTGCTGGAACTGCGCGCCTTCGAGATGCCGCCGCATGCGCGCATGAGCCTGGTGCAGCAGTTGCTGCTGCGCGCGCTGGTGGCACGCTTCTGGCGCGAGCCGTACCAGGCGCCGCTCACGCGCTGGGGTACGGCGCTGCACGACCGCTTCATGCTGGGAACCTTCGTGCAGATGGATTTCGACGACGTGCTGGCCGACATGCGCGCTGCCGGCTTTGCCTTCGATGCCGGCTGGTTTGCCCCGCATTTCGAATTCCGCTTCCCGCGCATTGGCGAACTTGCCGCCGGTGGCCTGGCACTCACGCTGCGCGGCGCGCTGGAGCCGTGGCATGTAATGGGCGAGGAAGGCGCGGCCGGCACCACGGTGCGCTTCGTGGATTCGTCGGTGGAACGCCTCGAGGTGCACGTGCTCGGCATGAATGACAGCCGCCATGTGGTCACCGTGAATGGCCAGGCCGTGCCGCTGCAACCCACCGGGCGCGCGGGCGAGTTCGTCGCGGGCGTGCGTTACCGCGCATGGGCGCCGGCGTCGTCGCTGCATCCGACCATTGCGCCGCACGCGCCGCTGACCATCGACGTGGTCGATACCTGGAGCGAGCGCAGTATCGGTGGCTGCCAGTATCATGTGGCGCATCCGGGTGGGCGCAATTACCAGACCTTCCCCGTCAACGCCTATGAGGCGGAAAGCCGGCGCCTGGCACGCTTTTCGGCCTACGGGCACACGCCGGGGCGCACCGTTGCGCAGGCGCCGCGGCGCAGCCTCGAGTTTCCCTTCACGCTAGACCTGCGCCAGGGGTAGACATGCAGCAGCGCGGCTGCGCCGGGACCGGCGCAGCCGCCAACCGGAGACCAGACCTTGGCCCAGCCCCTGTCGCGGCCCGCCGACGACACCGACGCCCCTCACGCCACGGCGGCCATTGCCGCCGCTGCCCGCCTCGCGCAGCCGGTGCCTGCCGGACACCTGGATGAATTGCGTTTGCCGGCCGGCACGCTGCGCGAGGCGTGGGCGCGCTTCTTCGCCGTGGTAGGCGAGCCCGGCGCCGTGGAGCTGGCCCCGCGCGCGGCGGCCATGGCGCGGCAGATCCGCGACAACGGCGTGACCTACAACGTCTATGCCGACCAGGGCGCGGCGCGCGCGTGGCCACTGGAGCTGTTTCCGTTCCTGGTCACCGAACAGGACTGGCAGGTCATCGAGCGCGGCGCCGCGCAGCGCGCGACGCTGGCCAATGCGATCCTGGCCGACATCTATGGCGAACAGACGCTGCTCGCGCGCGGGCTGCTGCCGCCCGGGCTGGTGTATGGGCATCCGGGCTACCTGCATCCGCTGCGGGGCTACCAGCCGCCGGGCGGCAGCTTCCTGCAGATCGTCGCGGTGGACCTGGTGCACACCGAAGACGGCTGGACCGTCATGGCGCACCGTACCGATACGCCTTCGGGCATGGGCTACGCGCTCGAGAACCGGCTGATCATCTCCAGCCTGTTCACCGATGCTTTCCGCGACCTGCATGTGCGCCGCCTGCCGCCGGCGTTCGCGCAACTGGTGTCCACGCTCGCGCATGCGCCACTGGCCGCCGCGACCGAGGCTGGCAGCGGGCGCGACGGGACGGCTGCGTCCGCTACCGGCCACCACATCGTGCTGCTCACGCCTGGTCCTTACAACGAGACCTACTTCGAGCACACGTTTCTCGCACGCTACCTTGGCATCACGCTGGTCGAGGGCAAGGACCTGACCGTGCGCAATGACGTGGTCTACCTCAAGACCTTCGGCGGACTCGAACGCGTGGACGTGGTGCTGCGGCGCCTGGACGATGTCTTCTGCGACCCGCTCGAGCTGCGCCACGACTCCACGCTGGGCGTGCCCGGGCTGCTGGAGGCGATGCGCGCGGGCAATGTCATGGTGTCCAACGTGCCCGGCGCCGGCTTCCTGGAATCCCCGGCCATGCACGGCTTCCTGCCCGGCATTGCCGAAGCGCTGCTGGGCGAGCCGCTGCTGCTGCCAGGCGTGCCCAGCTGGTGGTGCGGGGAGGACGCCGCGCGCGAGCAGGCGCTGGCCACGCTGCCCGAAGCCTTCGTGATGCCGACCTACCCGCGCCGCGCCGACCTGAGCGACGAGCCCGCGGTGGGCATGGAGCTGGGCCTGCAGGCGCTAGACGGCTGGCGCGAGCGCATCGCCCGCATGCCCGACCGCTACACGCTGCAGCCGCCCCTGCCGCTGTCGCACACGCCATGCTGGGAAGGGGACCGGATCGGTTCGCGCGCGGCCATGCTGCGCGTATTCGCGGTGGCGGATGGCAATGGCGGCTGGCAGGTCATGGCGGGCGGCTTCAGCCGGCTCGCGGCGCCGCAGCTCGAGTCGGTATCGATGCAGCTCGGCGGCACCAGCGCGGATACCTGGGTGATGTCCAGCCAGCCGGTGCCGGCCGCGCCGCTGGCCGGGCGCGCGGGGCTCGCGGCGCCGACACCGGCGCGGGCGCTGGTGGTGTCGAGCCGCGCTGCCGAGAACCTGTTCTGGGCCGGGCGCTATGCCGAGCGCGCCGAGAACAATGTGAGGCTGTGCCGGCAGATCCTCGGTTCCATCGAAAGCAGCGACGATACCGATGACGGCACGCTATCGATGCTCGGCCAGCTCGCGCAGATGGCGGGCCTGGTGCCCGCCGAGGCGCCGTCGCCAAAAATGTCGCTGCGCCTGTTCGAGCGCAGCCTGGTTGCCACGCTGGCCGACGTTCGCGGCAGCACTGGCCTTGTGCAGAACCTTGCCGCGCATGCCGCCGCGGCCAATGAGATCCGCAACCGCCTGTCCAACGACCACTGGCGCACCATCCTCGCCGCGCGCAACGATTTTGGCGACGCCATGATGGAGGCCACGCTGTCTCTCGACGACGGCGGTACCGCCAGCTACGACCGCGCGCGCGTGCTGGCCGCGCTCGAGCACCTGGCCATGCAGCTTGGCGCCATCAACGGCGCGCAGGGCGACCGCATGTCGCGCGACGAAGCGTGGCGCCTGGTATTCATCGGGCGCCATATCGAGCGCCTGGCTACCATGAGCAGCTTCCTGCTGACCGCGATCGACACGGGCGCGTTGCGCTCGCGCAGTGGCTTCGAGCTGCTGCTGCACCTGTTCGACTGCACCCTGACCTATCGCTCGCTCTATCCGGGCCGCAGCGACCTGGCCGCGCTGGTCGACCTGCTCGTGCTGGAGCCGACCAACCCTCGCGGCCTCTATGGGTTGCTGGAACGGCTGCGCAGCAAGCTCGAGCAGCTTGCGCCCGGAGGCAGCGCGCAGGCACGTGTGCCGCTCGCGGAACTGCTGCCTGCGGCCAGCGCCCTGCCAACGCGCGCGGCGCTGTGCGAGGCGCTAAACGCTGCGGGCGGCGATGCGGGCGCGCTGTCGGCGCTGTGCGGCCAGTTCCTCGAGCGCATGGCACGCGTGTCCGACGAGATCAGCGCACGCTATTTCAGCCATGCCGGCGCCAACCCGGAAGCCGACCAGCCGTGACCGACGCCGTGATATCTCCCGCCGGCGGCAGCACGCTCCACGTGCTGCATACCACCGCCTACCGCTATTCGCAGCCGGTCGAACATGCCCAACAGCGTGCCGTGGCCACGCCGCCGGACCTGCCGTGGCAGGCCGTGACCGAGCACGACACCCGCATCGAGCCCGCGCCCACTCACCAGCATGTGCGTACCGATGCGTTCGGCAACCGCGTACTGCACTTCATGCTCGACGTACCGCATACGCAGATGCAGCTGACCTGTACCAGCACCGTGGTGCTCACGCCGCGGTGGCAGGCGCTGGACCCGGCCGCGTCCGCGCCGTGGGAGACGGTGGCGCAATCGCTGCGCTTCCACGCGGGCCAGCCGTTCGAGCCTGCCACGCAGTTCGTCTTTGCCTCGCCCAACATTGCCCTGCATCCGAGCCTGCGCGAGTACGCGCTGCCCAGCTTTGGCGCAGGCGTACCGGTCGTGGCCGGCGCAATGGATTTGATGGGGCGCATCCATGCCGATTTCGAATATCACAGCGAATCCACCGAAGTGGACACGCCGGCCATGCAGGCATTCGCGCAGCGCAGCGGCGTGTGTCAGGATTTTGCCCAGGTGATGATCGGTTGCCTGCGATCCGTGGGGCTGGCGGCCCGCTACGTCAGCGGCTACCTGTGCACCGAGCCGCCGCCCGGCGAGCCGCGCCTGGTCGGCGCCGACGCCTCGCACGCGTGGGTGTCGGTGTATTGCCCGGTCGCGGGCTGGGTCGACCTCGACCCGACCAACAATGTGCTGGCGGATACGCGCCACGTGACGCTGGCGCTGGGCCGCGACTACAGCGACGTGCCGCTGCTGCATGGCGTGATCGTCGGCGGCGGCGCGCACGGCGTGGACGTCGGCGTGACGGTGGTGCCGGTGGACTGAGCGATCCCGCAGGCTGGCAAGGCAATTGCTTGACCGATGATGGGCAATACCACGGGAGCCGCCATGCTGAGTCGCACCGCCGACCACCTGTACTGGATGGCCCGCTACACCGAACGCGCGGAAAACACCGCGCGCATGCTGGACGTCAACTACCAGACCGCGCTGCTGCCGCAAGGCGCGGACGCGGCCGAGCAGGGCTGGCGCGCCATGCTCGACATCACCGAACTCACGCCCTGCTATGCCGCGCGCCATGGCGGTCTCGGGCATGAGGCCATGATCGCCTTCATGTCGGGCGATCAGAGCCATCCCGCATCGATCCTCTCCTGCCTGCGCGCCGCGCGCGAGAACGCGCGTGCGGTGCGGGGCGCGCTCACCACGCCATTGTGGGAAACCATCAACGCCACATGGCTCGAAGCGAACCAACGGGTCGGCGACGGCATGCCGGTGCACGATCCTTCCGGATTCTTCGAATGGGTCAAATTCCGCTCGCACCTCGCGCGCGGCGTCGAAGTCGGCACGATGCTCAAGGACGAAGCCTTCTGTTTCCTGCGGCTAGGGACATTCCTGGAGCGTGCCGACAACACCGCGCGGCTGCTCGACGTGAAATTCCACACCGCCGGCGGTGTGCCGCAGGAGGAGGATTCCTACTACTGGGCGGCGGTGCTGCGCGCGCTGTCGGGGCTGGAAACGTATCGCAAGGTCTATCGTTCCGCCATTACGCCGGAGCGGGTGGCGCAACTGCTGATCATGAATCCGGCCATGCCGCGCTCACTGGCGGCGAGCATGCAGGAGGTGGTGGCGATCCTCGCGCAGATTCGGAACCGGCATTCGACCAACACCGAGAGGCGGGCGGGACGGCTCCATGCTGAACTGAAGTTCGTGCGTATCGATGACATCCTTGCCGTGGGAATCCACGGGTGGCTTGGGGATTTTCTTGGGAAGGTCAGGGAGGTGGGGGAGGGGATCCGGGGGGACTTTTTGTTGGCCTGATTTGTCGGATGGGGGAGGTGTGCTTCCAGATGCTGCTGTTCCGCCGGAACAGCAGCATCTGCCAAAGCACGAGGCGGCAATCAAACCACGGGGGGATCACCCCAACTTCTTCTTCAACAACTCATTCACCTGCGCCGGATTAGCCTTCCCCTTGGTCGCCTTCATAGCCTGCCCGACCAGCGCATTAAAGGCCTTCTCCTTCCCGGCCCGGAACTCTTCCACCGACTTGGCGTTGGCCGCCAGCACATCGTCGATGAACTTTTCAAGTTCACCGGTATCGGACATCTGCTTCAGTCCCTTGGCGGCGATGATCGCATCGGCGTCACCGTCGGATTCGCCAGCCCACATTGCCGGGAAGACATCCTTCTTGGCGGTGTTGTTCGATACCGTGCCGTCGGCAATGCGTGCAAGCAGCCTGGCGAGCTGCGCCGGCTTGACCGGCGCCGCATCGATGCTGATGCCTTCGCGGTTCAGCTGCGAAGCCACATCCCCCATCAGCCAGTTGGCCGCGGGCTTGGCGTTGGCCGCGCCGGCGTCGGTGACGACGGCTTCGTAGTAGCCGGCCAGCGCCTTGGTGGCGGTCAGCATGCTGGCGTCATAGGCCGACAGGCCGTATTGCGAAACAAAACGCGCCTGCATGGCGGCCGGCAGTTCCGGCAGCTCGCCGCGCACGCGCTCGACCCAGGCTGCGTCAATCTCCAGCGGCATCAGGTCGGGATCGGGGAAGTAGCGGTAGTCGTGCGCGTCTTCCTTGGTGCGCATGGCGCGCGTTTCGCCAGTGTCCGGGTCGAACAGCACCGTGGCCTGCTGGATCTTGCGGCCATCTTCGATCTCGTTGATCTGCCACTGCACTTCGTAGTCGATGGCCTGCTGCAGGAAGCGGAACGAGTTCAGGTTCTTGATCTCGCGGCGCGTGCCGAATTCCTTCTGGCCGACCGGGCGCACCGAGACGTTGGCGTCGCAGCGGAAGCTGCCTTCCTGCATGTTGCCGTCGCAGATGCCCAGCCACACCACGAGCGAGTGCAGCGCCTTGGCGTAGGCCACGGCTTCGGCCGAGCTGCGCATGTCGGGCTCGGTCACGATTTCGAGCAGCGGCGTGCCGGCGCGGTTCAGGTCGATGCCGGTCATGCCGGCAAAGTCCTCGTGCAGCGACTTGCCCGCATCTTCTTCCAGGTGGGCGCGCGTCAGTTGCACGGTCTTCTCGTACACCTCGCCCTTCTTGCCTTCGACCTGGATCGTGATGCTGCCGCCCTGCACCACGGGGATCTCGTACTGGCTGATCTGGTAGCCCTTGGGCAGGTCGGGGTAGAAGTAGTTCTTGCGCGCGAAGATGCTGCGCGGCGCGATGGTGGCGCCGATCGCCAGCCCGAACTGGATGGCGCGTTCCACCGCGCCCTTGTTGAGCACGGGCAACACGCCCGGCAGCGCGAGGTCAACCGGCGAGGCCTGTGTATTGGGCTCGGCGCCGAAGGCGGTGGAGGTCCCGGAGAAAATCTTGGAGGCCGTCGAGAGCTGCGTGTGCGTTTCGAGGCCGATCACCACTTCCCATTGCATGGCGGTATTCCTGTTCGGTTCTTGGGTTCTGTCTGTTGCAAAGGGCCGGCGCAGGCGCCGGGCCCATGTATCTGTGTTGGCGCGCGCTCAGGGGTCGGGACTGGCGAGCCAGGAGTCTAGCTGGGCCATGGCGGCCACGCGGGCCACGGCATCGCCGCCGATCGTCACGCCGCGGCCGGCGCGCGATCCGCCCGGCCCGTCGCGGCGCACCTGCAATTCGCTGGTGCCGTCAAAGCCGTGATACGCGCCAGGGTAGATCTCCAGCCGGAAACGTGCGTTCGGCTGGCGCGCCAGCACCGCGCTCTGCAACATGGCGCAGCGCGTGGCGGGGGTCCAGTCGTCGGCGCCGCCGATCATCAGCAGCACCGGTGCGCGCAAGCGGAAATTGTGCTGCTGCACGGCCCGCTTGCAAGCGGGATAGAACGCCACGGCGCGTTCCACTTGCGGCGTGTTGGCCGGCCACGGCCGGCTCGCATCGACGGTGGCCAGCACCGCCTGCGCACCGTTGGACCAGCCGAGCAGCACGATGCGCGCGGCATCGATGCCGGGCTGACGCGCCACCCAGCGCAGCGCCGCCAGCGCATCGGCGCGGCGCAGGCGATCGTCCAGGCCACGCGCCTCGGGCGAATCGCCGCAGCCTTGCAGCCTGCCATGCGCGGACAGGCTGTCGGGCATCAGCACGGCGTAGCCGCGCTCGGCCAGCCACTGGGCGTACTCGCGATAACGCGGCTGCAGCGCGGACGCGGCATCGCCGTCGCCGGCGTGGCCGGCTTCCACCCGCGTGGCCTCGGGGCGCGAGGCCGTCAGGCCGTTGCAGCCGTGCAGTGCGATCACCACGGGCAGAGTCTGGGTACGCGGCGTGCTGGCTTCGCGCGGCACGAACCAGTAGGCATTCAGCGCCGGCGCGCCCTGTTCGCCGGGGAGCTGCACGCGCAGTGCCGGCGTAGCCGGTCGCACGGCCGGCGCCGTGCGCGTGGTGGCGCCGGGGGCGAGCGCGGTGAGCGGGGCGGTATTGGCCGGCTGTACGAGTGCCGGTGTCGGCGGCGCGGGCGTGTGCGCGAGCACGGTCCCAGCCAGCAGCATGCCGGCCGCGCCGGCAACGCGCGTGGCGAGCCGGTGCAGACAATGCGGGCAGTTGCTGGCGGGCCTGGCGGTCATCGCGGGTGGCCTCAGCGGGTTTGCGCGCAGGCGCCGCTGCCCGGCTCGAACATCACCGGCCAGGCCTGTTCGTAGATCCCCGGCGTGCAGCGTTGCGCGCAGTTGGCGTGCGCGAGCGTGATGCGGCGCGGATCCTGCCAGACCATCAGCTTGCAGCCGCTGCCGTCATTGGCGCGCAGCTCGATGTGCGGCTTCTTCTGGACCTGGCGGAAATCGGCCAGGTTGAAGGTGCACGAGCCGCGCTTGCCGACCCACAGCTTCCACGAGAGCTGCTGCACGCTGTTGTCCGACACGCGCAGCTGGGCGTCCTCGCGGAAGCCGTCTTCCTCGGTGCGGCGGCAGTCGCCGACGACGTCGATATCGCGGCTGGCGATGGGCGTCGGCTTGCCGATGATCGGCAACTGGATGCAGCCGGCCACCACCGCGGCCAGTGCCGCGGCGAGGATCAGGCGGAAGCCTTGCGCAAGCCGATTCATGCTCACCCCTTGGCGGGACGGCGCAGGTGCCAGTCGGTGGCCTGCTGAAACGCGTGCGCGGTCTGCAGCAGCTGCGCTTCGTCGAAGTAGTTGCCGATCAGCTGCAGGCCGACCGGCATATTGCCCTCGCCGAAGCCGCACGGCACGCTCATGCCAGGCAGGCCGGCCAGGCTGGTCGACAGCGTGAAGATGTCGGCCAGGTACATCTGCACCGGGTCCGAGCTCTTCTCGCCGAGCTTCCATGCCACCGTCGGTGCCACCGGGCCCATGATCACGTCGCACTGGGCGAAGGCGCGCTGGAAGTCGTCGGCAATGATGCGGCGGATCTTCTGGGCCTGCAGGTAGTAGGCGTCGTAGTAGCCATGCGACAGCACGTAGGTGCCCACCATGATGCGGCGCTTGACCTCGGCGCCGAAGCCTTCGGCGCGGGACTTCTTGTACATGTCGAGCAGGTCGCGGTACTCGGCCGCGCGGTGGCCGTAGCGCACGCCGTCAAAGCGCGACAGGTTCGACGAAGCCTCGGCCGGTGCAATCACGTAATAAACGGGGATCGACAGCTCGGTCTTGGGCAGCGACACCTCCACCAGCGTGGCGCCGAGCTGCTCGTACTGGCGCAGCGCGGCGCGCACGGTCTCTTCCACGTCGGGCGACAGGCCCTTGCCGAAGTATTCGCGCGGCAGGCCGATGCGCAGGCCGGCCAGGGGCTGGCTTTCGGTGGCGCCGGCGCGGGCACGGCCCAGGTGGCGCGTGAAGTCCTCGTCAACGCCGCCCTGCTCGGGCGGAATGCTGGTCGAATCCTTCGGGTCGAAGCCGGCCATGGCGTTGAGCAGCAGGGCGCAGTCCTCGGCGGTGTGAGCCATCGGGCCAGCCTGGTCCAGCGACGACGCGAACGCGATCATGCCGTAGCGCGACACGCGGCCATAGGTCGGCTTGATGCCGGTGATGCCCGAGAAAGACGACGGCTGGCGGATCGAGCCGCCAGTGTCGGTGCCGGTGGCGGCCGGCGCCAGGCCCGCGGCCACGGCGGCGGCCGAGCCGCCCGACGAGCCGCCCGGCACGCGGTCGGTGTCCCACGGGTTGCGCACCGCGCCGAAGAAGGAGTTCTCGTTGGACGAGCCCATCGCAAACTCGTCCATATTGGTCTTGCCCAGCGTGACCATGCCGGCGGCGGCCATGCGCTCGACCACGGTGGCATCGAACGGGCTTTCATAGTTGGCCAGCATCTTCGAGCCGGCCGTCGAGCGCCAGCCGCGCGTGACGAATACGTCCTTGTGGGCCACGGGCACGCCCGTGAGCAGCGTCGCCTCGCCGCGCGCGCGGCGCGCGTCGGCTTCACGTGCCTGGGCCAGCGTGCGTTCGGCGTCGACATGGGTGAAGGCGTTCAGGGCGCCGGCCTGCTCGATGCGGGCCAGGTAGGTGCGGGCGAGTTCCTCGGCGGAGACGGTGCGCGCGGCCAGGGCATCGGCAAGCTGGCGCAGGGAGGTCACGGAATCAGCGGAAAAGGGCATGACAGTCGGTTGGCATCAGGGGTGGCGTGCGTCGGTGCGGGTGCGGCGGAATGTCGGATCATTCTCGGATCATTCGGCCGAGGTCATTCGATGACCTTGGGCACCAGGTAGAGGCCATTCCGGGTGGCGGGCGCGGGGCGCTGGTAGTCCTCGCGCCGGTCGCTTTCGGTCACGGCGTCTTCGCGCAGGCGCTGGGCGATGTCGCGCACGGTTGCCAGCGGGTGGGCCAGGGGTTCGATGCCCGTGGTGTCGACCGCTTGCATCTGCTCGACCAGCGAGAAGAAATTATTGAGCTGCGCAAGCGTCTGGGACGCCTCTTCATCGCTGGTTTCGATGCGGGCCAGATGGGCGATGCGCTTGACGTCGGAAAGGTCGAGGGCCATGGCGAGGTGAATATGTCGGGTGCAAAAAGGCGCTTGCAGCACAGGCGCCCGAGGCATGCGGCGGGTGCGTCGCGCCGCCGGGGCGGGGTGCCGGAGGGGCGCCCCGGGTCATCGGATTAGCTGTGGTTTTCAGGTCGTAACCGCCCGAATCAGCAGGAATTATAAGGTATCATTCCGTGCTCCCGACCTTTGGCAGCGTCCTCGCCACATCTCCGCCGGCACGGCTGCATGAGTGCACGATTTGTCACTTTTGCGGCGGTGGGCTTCGCTGTCATGAAACGTGCTTCGGGCTGCACTGGCCGCCACACTGTGGGGGTGGTGTCCAAAGCACGATGGTCTGGGTTCCTCTGATTAGCCCTCCGTTGCTTTGCTGATCTTCCGCAAAGTGGCACCGACGTAGTCTTTTCGCGAACTTTTTCGTGAGGTCTAATCAAAGGTTCCCGTAGAGCGGTGCGCGGGAGTGCACTGCGGCGGTCTGCCGGCGTCATCCTCCCCAGGGGGCGGATGACGGACTTCCGGCGCCCGGGAAGCCTCGACCTTACCCGCATGAACCTATTTTGTGGCCGGCCCGCAGGCGGTGCCGGCCACTTCGCCTACCCGCGAACCCAACAGAAACAGGATTCCTGATGTTCGGATTTCTCCGCAGCTATTTTTCCAACGACCTGGCCATCGACCTCGGCACCGCCAACACGCTGATCTATATGCGCGACAAGGGCATCGTCCTGGACGAGCCTTCGGTCGTGGCCATCCGCCAGGAAGGCGGCCCCAACGCCAAGAAGACCATCCAGGCGGTGGGCAAGGAAGCCAAGCAGATGCTCGGCAAGGTGCCCGGGAATATAGAAGCCATCCGCCCGATGAAGGACGGCGTGATCGCCGACTTCACCGTCACCGAGCAGATGCTCAAGCAGTTCATCAAGATGGTGCATGACTCGAAGCTGCTGCGTCCGAGCCCGCGCATCATCATCTGCGTGCCGTGCGGTTCGACCCAGGTCGAGCGCCGCGCCATCCGCGAATCGGCGCTGGGCGCCGGTGCCAGCCAGGTGTACCTGATCGAGGAGCCGATGTCGGCCGCGATCGGCGCCGGCCTGCCGGTGTCGGAGCCGTCGGGCTCGATGGTGGTGGACATCGGCGGCGGCACCACCGAGGTGGGCATCATTTCGCTGGGCGGCATGGTCTACAAGGGTTCGGTGCGCGTCGGCGGCGACAAGTTCGACGAGGCCATCGTCAACTACATCCGCCGCAACTACGGCATGCTGATCGGCGAACAGACCGCCGAGGCCATCAAGAAGGAAATCGGCTCGGCCTTCCCGGGTTCCGAGGTCCGCGAGATGGAAGTCAAGGGCCGCAACCTGTCCGAAGGCATTCCGCGTGCCTTCACGGTATCGTCCAACGAAATCCTGGAAGCGCTGACCGATCCGCTCAACCAGATCGTGTCGGCTGTCAAGATCGCGCTGGAACAGACGCCGCCGGAACTGGGCGCCGACATTGCCGAGCGCGGCATGATGCTGACCGGCGGCGGCGCGCTGCTGCGCGACCTGGACCGCCTGCTGGCCGAGGAAACCGGCCTGCCGGTGCTGGTCGCCGAAGACCCGCTGACCTGCGTGGTGCGCGGCTCCGGCATGGCGCTGGAACGCATGGACAAGCTGGGCAGCATCTTCTCGTACGAGTAAGCGCACAGGACTGCACGCGACGATGCGCCGCCTGCCGGATCTCGCGATCAGGGCTGCGGGGCAACGCCGCGCCCGCGGGAGCGCTCCCGCGGCACCGATTGCCGCCCCGGCACGCCGGGGCGGCAATGTCTTTGCGTCATCGCTTCCGTCTTCCCTCCCGTCAACGCCCGCGCCCGGCTAAATGGATTACTCTCCACCGCCGCTTTTCAAGCAAGGGACTTCGGCCGTCGCGCGCCTGGTCCTGTACGTGGCCATCGCGCTGGCGCTGCTGATCGTCGATGCGCGCTTCAATGCGCTCAGCATCGTGCGCCAGGTGGCCGCCACGGTCCTGATGCCAGTCGAACGTGTCGTGCTGGTGCCGCGCGACGCGCTGCGCGCGGTGTTCGACTACGCGCAGTCGTCCGCCACGCTGGCCAGCGAGAACCGCGAACTGCGCCTGAGCGCCGTGCAGCAGGCTGAAGCCTCGGTGCGCCAGGCGCAGCTCGAGGCGGAGAACAACCAGTTGCGCAAGCTGCTGAGCCTGCAACAGGAGTCGGCCACGCCGGTCACGGCGGCGGAAATCCTCTATGACGCGCGCGATCCGTACTCGCAGCGCATCGTTATCGACAAGGGCAGCCAGCACGGACTGCGCGCAGGCTATCCGGTGATCGACGAGCGCGGCGTGGTGGGGCAGGTGACGCGGGTCTCGCCGTTCCAGTCCGAAGTCACGCTGCTGACCGACAAGGACCAGGCGATTCCCGTGCAGGTGGTGCGCAACGGCTTGCGCAGCGTTGCCTTCGGCGGCGCGCGCGCCGGCCAGCTCGACCTGCGCTTCATGGCCGCGGCGGCCGACCTGCAGCAGGGCGACCTGCTGGTGACGTCGGGGCTCGACGGCACGTATCCGCCCGGCCTGCCGGTGGCGAAGATCTCGCATATCGAGCGCAAGGCCGATACCGCTTTCTCGCGCGTGTGGTGCGAACCGGTGGCGGGCGTGCGTGCGCACCGGCAGCTGCTGGTAGTGCGCTACGACTCGGCCATGCCGCCGCGCGAGACCACCGAGGGCAAGCCAGAGGCACCCGCCAAGGGCGCCCGGTCGGCCGCGGCCCGTGCCGCGGCGGCAAAGTCCGCCTCCGCACCCGCCGCCAAGGAGGCTCAACAGTGACCAATCCTCAGTACCTGCTGCGCCCGGTGAACCCCGCGTTCATCGCATTCAGCTTTGTCATCGCCTTCCTGTTCAACCTGATGCCGTGGGGCACCATCCTGTGGATTCCCGACATGGTGGCGCTGGTGCTGGTGTTCTGGAATATCCACCAGCCGCGCAAGGTCGGCATGGGCGTGGCGTTCGCACTGGGCCTGCTGATGGACGTGCATGACGCGCGCCTGCTCGGCGAGCATGCGGTGGCCTATACGCTGCTGGCCTATTTCGCCATCACCATCCACCGCCGCGTGCTGTGGTTCACGGTCTATACGCAGGCGCTGCACGTGCTGCCGCTGCTGTTCGTCGCGCACGCGGTGCCCGTGTTGATCCGCCTGGCCATGGGCGCACCGCTGCCGGGCTGGCCGCTGCTGCTGGCGCCCGGCATCGAAGCCCTGCTCTGGCCGATGGCTACCGCCGTGCTGCTCGCACCGCAGCGCCGTTCGGTCGACGTGGACGAAACGCGTCCGATCTGACCGCGACCAACGTATCCAACCCGGCAGTACCATGACCGAAATCCGCAACGTCGAACTGGAAATCGGCCGCTTCCGCCTCCGCGTGGCGGCCGCGGCGCTGTTCACGGTGATCTGCTTCGGCCTGCTGTTCACGCGCTTCCTGTGGCTGCAGTGGTACAAGCACGACCAGTACTCGGCCAAGGCCGAGGACAACCGCATCTCGGTGGCGCCGATCGAGCCCAACCGCGGCATCATCATGGACCGCAACGGCATCGTGCTGGCGCGCAACTACTCCGCCTACACGCTCGAGATCACGCCGTCCAAGCTGACCGATACGCTGGACAACACCATCGAGGCGCTGTCGTCGCTGGTCGATATCCAGCCGCGCGACCGGCGCCGCTTCAAGCGCCTGATGGAGGAATCGCGCAGCTTCGAGAGCCTGCCGATCCGCAGCCAGCTCAGCGACGCGGAAGTGGCGCGCTTTTCCGCGCAGCGCTTCCGCTTCCCGGGCGTGGACGTGCGCGCGCGCCTGTTCCGGCAATATCCGCTGGGCGAGTCGGCCTCGCACGTGATCGGCTATCTCGGGCGCATCTCGCAGCGCGACCAGGAGCGCATCGAGGCCATGGACGAGGCCAATGATGCGGACGGCGCGAAGTACGACCCGCGCAAGGACGCCGACAACTACAAGGGCTCCAACTACATCGGCAAGATCGGCCTGGAGCAGAGCTACGAAACCGAACTGCACGGGCTCACCGGCTTCGAGGAGGTCGAGGTGAGCGCGGGCGGCCGGCCCATCCGCACGCTGTCGACCTCGCCCGCCACGCCGGGCAACAACCTGATCCTGTCGCTCGATATCCGCCTGCAGCAACTGGCCGAAGAGTTGTTCGGCGACCGCCGCGGCGCGCTGGTGGCGATCGAGCCTTCGACGGGCGACATCCTGGCCTTCGTGTCCAAGCCGACCTTCGACCCGAACCTGTTCGTCGAGGGCATCGACAGCAACACCTGGAACGAGCTCAACAATTCGCCGGACAAGCCGCTGCTGAACCGCCCGCTTCGGGGTACGTATCCGCCCGGATCGACCTACAAGCCTTTCATGGCGCTGGCGGCGCTCACCACCGGCAAGCGCACCGCCGCCTGGGGCATGCATGACCCGGGCTCGTTCACGCTGGGCAACCATACCTTCCGCGACGACAAGCCGGGCGGCCACGGCTGGGTGGACATGCAGGCCTCGATCGTGCAGTCGTGCGACACCTACTACTATTCGCTGGCGCGCGACATGGGCGTCAATGCCATCCATGACTTCATGAAGCCGCTGGGCTTCGGCCAGATCACGGGCATCGACATCGAGGGCGAAAGCCGCGGCATCCTGCCGTCCCCCGAGTGGAAGCGCAAGACCTACCGCAAGCCCGAGCAGCAGAAGTGGTATGACGGCGAGACCATCTCGCTGGGCATCGGCCAGGGCTACAACAGCTTCACGATCCTGCAGCTCGCCAATGCGATCTCGATCATCGTCAACAACGGCGCGGCGATGAAGCCGCACCTGGTCAAGGCCGTGGAGGACTCGGTCACGCGCAAGCGCACGCTGACCGTGCCCAAGGAAAGCTACCGCCTGGACTTCAAGCAGGCCGACATCGACGTGATCAAGCGAGCGATGGTGGCGGTGACGCACTCCGGCACGGCCGCGCGGGCATTTGCCGGCGCCGCCTATGAGTCCGCCGGCAAGACCGGCACGGCCCAGACCTACACGCTCGGCAAGAACGAGAAGTACAACCACCATGCGCTGGATGAACGCAAGCGCGACCATTCGCTCTATACCGCGTTTGCGCCGGCCGACAACCCGAAGATTGCGCTCGCGCTGATCGTCGAGAACGCGGGCTTCGGCGCCGCGGTGGCGGCGCCGATCGCGCGCAAGGTGATGGACTATTACCTGCTCGGCAAGTGGCCCGCCGAACTCGAGGCTTCGGCACCGCCGCCGGCCGAGCGTCCGCCGGTCGACACGGCCAGCGTATTCACCACAGGCCAGACGGCAAGCATTGCAAGCGCGACGGTCATGTCCGGCGGCGCCAGCACCGTGGCGGCCAGCGCGGTGGGTGCCTCATCCGTGGCGTCGGCCTCATCCGCGATGGCGAGCGCCGCCGCGGTGGCGAGCGCTTCCGCGGCGGCCCCGGCGCTTGACCCGGCCGCGATCCCGCCGGCTTCGGCGGTGCAGACGCTCGACGAGCGCATGCTGCAGGCGCTGGGCCACAGCAAGCCGCGGCCCGCGGCACCCGCCTCCGTGCCGGCCGCCGCCAAGGCGCCCGCGCCCAAACCACGCGTCAAGCCCGTTGCCGCCACGGCGGCGACGGGCGCCGACGTCACCCGCTGAAGGAGACGCGCATGGACAAGCGTCGCGTCCTGTCGCTCATCAAGACGGCGTTCACCGGCTTCGACAAGCCGCTCGCGCTGATCGTGTTCCTGTTGTTCGCCACCGGTATCGTGGCCGTGTACTCGGCCGCCATCGACATGCCAGGCAAGGTCGAGGACCAGCTGCGCAACATCCTGTTGTCCTACGTGATCATGCTGGTGATCGCCTACCTGCCCACGCAGACGCTGATGCGGGTAGCGGTGCCGATCTATACCGTGGGCGTGGCGCTGCTGATCGCGGTGGCCATGTTCGGCCTGATCCGCAAGGGCGCGCGCCGCTGGCTCAACGTCGGCATGGTGATCCAGCCGTCCGAGATCATGAAGATCTCGATGCCGCTGATGCTGGCGTGGTATTTCCAGAAACGCGAGGGCGTGGTGCGATGGTACGACTTCGTGGTGGCGCTGGTGCTGCTGCTGATCCCGGTCGGCCTGATCGCCAAGCAGCCTGACCTGGGCACCGCGCTGCTGGTGATGGCGGCCGGCATCTACGTGATCTACTTCGCCGGGCTGTCGTGGCGCATCATCCTGCCGTTGCTGGGTGTGCTGGTGGTGGCGGTCTCGCTGCTGATTACGTTCCAGAACGATATCTGCGCGCCCGGCGTGAACTGGCCGATCCTGCATGACTACCAGCAGCACCGCGTGTGTACGCTGCTCGATCCGACCACCGACCCGCTGGGCAAGGGCTTCCACACGATCCAGTCGATCATCGCGATCGGCTCGGGCGGGGTCGAAGGCAAGGGCTGGCTCAAGGGCACCCAGACCCACCTGGAGTTCATCCCGGAAAAGCACACCGACTTCATCTTCGCGGTGTATTCCGAGGAATTCGGCCTGATCGGCAATGCCGTGCTGCTGGTGCTGTACCTGCTGCTGATCTTCCGCGGGCTGTTCATCGCGGCCAATGCGCCGACGCTGTTCTCGCGGCTGCTGGCCGGTTCGATCACGCTGATCTTCTTCACCTATGCCTTCGTCAACATGGGCATGGTGAGCGGCATCCTGCCCGTGGTGGGCGTGCCGCTGCCGCTGATGAGCTACGGCGGCACGGCGCTGGTGACGCTGGGCGCGGGCATCGGCATCCTGATGGCGATTTCCCGACAGAAACGGCTGATCCAGACGTAATTGAGAGGGCGGATGGCAAGGGGCGGCGCGCATGCGCCCCGCTTTGCTAAACTGCCATGCAAAATTCTCTCGGTTCGAAGCCCATGAACGCCCAAGACGTTGCCGCCTACCTGCAGAGCCATCCCGACTTCTTCGAAGACCATGCCGAGCTGCTGGCCACCGTGCAGCTGACCAGCCCGCACAGCCACCGCGCGGTGTCGCTGCAGGAACGGCAGATGGAAATCCTGCGTGAAAAGAACAAGGTGCTGGAACTGCGCCTGGCCGACCTGATGCGCCACGGGCACGACAACGACCGCACCCAGCAGCGCATGCACGCCTGGCAAATGCGCCTGATGGGCGAGCCGGACTCTCACGCGCTGCCTTATGCCGTACAGGATGGCCTGCAGCAGGTGTTCGACGTGCCCGCCGTGGCGCTCAAGCTTTGGAACGTGGCCGAGCAGTATGCCCATATGGAAGTGGCGCAGGGTGGCAGCGATGACCTGCGACTGTTCTCCGAAGGCCTGCGCGCACCATACTGTGGCGCCAACGCGGGTTTCGAGGCAGCCGGCCTGCTGGAACTCGATGAAGTTGCCTCTATCGCCATGGTGGCCTTGCGTCCGCCCGTGCGAACCGCCGGCGAGGTGCCGGGCGCGGCCTTCGGCCTGCTGGTGCTGGGCTCGCCCGACCCGCGTCGTTTCCTCGAAGGCATGGGCACGGCCTACCTGGCGCAGATCGGCGAAGTGGCCGGCGCCGCGCTGAACCGCCTGCGCGACTGACATCCCGCGGGTCGCTCAGTCCACGCCGATGACCACCGATCCGGCCAATGCCCCAGGGGCTGATGCGGAGCCGCCGGCGGCCGACCCGGCCATCGCGCGCTATCTGGCATGGCTGCAAGGCAGCCGCAAGCTGGCCGAACACACCATCCGCAGTTATCGCCGCGACCTGACCGCGTTGCAGGCGCACGCCGCCAGGCACGCGCCGGGGTTTGCGTTGCTGGCGCTGGAGACCCGCCATATCCGCGCCTTTGCCGCGCGCCTGCATGGCGAAGGACTGGCCGGCACCAGCATTGCCCGCACCTTGTCGGCCTGGCGTGGCTTCTATCTGTGGGCGGCGCAGCACGGCCTTGGCGTCCAGGCCAATCCGGTGGAGGGTGTGCGCGCACCGCGCTCCGGACACCGGCTGCCCAAGGCGCTCTCCGTCGAACATGCCGTGGCGCTGGTATCGCATCCTGCGGGGACCGATGCCGCGGCACTGCGCGACCAGGCCGTGTGGGAGCTGTTCTACTCCAGCGGATTGCGCTTGTCGGAGCTGGTGCAGCTTGACCTGCGCTATGAAAGGCTGGACGGCTACGAGTCGGCCGGCTGGCTGGACCTGGCCAGTGCGGAACTGACCGTGACCGGAAAGGGCTCGAGGCGGCGTACCGTACCAGTTGGCAGCAAGGCGATGGAGGCGTTGCGCGCGTGGCTTGCCGTGCGCGAGCAGCTACTGAAGCCGGGGGCCGCTCCCGAGGATGCGTGTGCACTGTTCCTTGGCGCGCGCGGACAACGGCTGTCGACGCGCGTGGTGCAGTTGCGGCTCAAGGAGCAGGCCATTCGCGCAGGCGTGCCCGCCGACGTGCATCCGCATATGCTGAGGCATTCGTTCGCCACGCATATGCTGCAGTCGTCCGGCGATCTGCGGGCGGTGCAGGAGCTGCTCGGACATGCCAGCATTGCCACCACGCAGATCTACACGTCGCTGGATTTCCAGCATCTGGCGAAGGTTTATGACAAGGCCCATCCAAGGGCCGGGCGCGCTGCGGCGAAGAACGATGCCGGCGACGACGAGGCGCCGCCGTTGAAGGATTGAGCCCTCAGTCCGCCCACTGCGCCAGCACTTCCCGGAAGCGGTCTATCTCTGGCAACAGCCACCCCCGGAACGCCTGCACCTTGGGTGTATCCAGTGCCCCGGGTGCGCATACGAAGTAAAGCAGCCACGGGCACGGAATGCCGACATCGAACAGCCGCACCACCCGCCCGGACAGCAGGTCGTTGTAGGCGAGCGAGGAGCGGATCAGCGCAATGCCCTGGCCTTCGGCCGCTGCCTGCAGCAGCAGGGACGAATCTTCGAGCAGCAGCCCCTTGCGCGGCTCGGGCCAGTCCAGCCCCGCGGCTTCGAACCACGGCTTCCATGGGTCGCCTTCGCCGCGCAGCAGGTTCAGGCCGGCCAGGTCACCTGGCTGTTCCGGCAGGCGCCCGCCGTTGAAACCCGGGCTGCAGACCGGAAAAAACACATCATCGAGCAGCTTTTCCACATACAGTCCCGGGTAGTCGCCCGTTCCCATGCGCAGCGCGATATCGACCTCTTCCTGGCCGAAATCCACGAGCGTGTTCGATGACAGCAACTCGACGTCGAGTTCCGGATGCCGTTCGATAAAGCTGCCGATGCGCGGCGTGAGCCAGCGCGCGGCAAAGGACGGCATGGTGCTGATGGTCAGCCGCTTGTCGCGGTTGCCGGATTGCAGCACGCGCGTGGCGTCGGCAATCTGCAACAGGGCATCGCGGATGCGCTCGGCGTACAGCCGCCCGGACGGCGTCAGCGCCACCCGCTTGCCGTGGCGCTCGAACAGCGGCATGCCCAGCTCGTCTTCCAGTGCGCGGATCTGGTGGCTGACCGCGCCGTGCGTGACGAACAGCTCGGTCGCCGCGCGCGAAAAGCTCTCGTGCCGTGCCGCCGCTTCGAACGCGCGCAGCGCCGTCAGGGCCGGCAGGCGTGGCAGTTCACGGTGCCAGCCGCGCGGCATGTCCCTTTCCCATGCACCCTTCCATGCCATGACAGCCTCCGCTTTGTGAATTTGCCTAACAAGAACTTCAAAAATATATCGTTTTGCCAGTGCCCGGGCAATCACTAGAATTCAGATCACCGGCGCCCCATTGCCTCTGCGAATTGAAGTGGCCTGGCGGAAAAACCAGGCCAGTACCGGTCAGATGGCAAGACTCGGCAAACCTGCCGAGGCCGGCGGATAGGAGATCCAACATGCAAGCCCTGCTCACAACGACAGTATTCACCCTCAGCCCCGGCGAAGTCACCGCGCTGTCGATTCACGCGGCACAGCGTCTTCATGTGGAGGACGCCGCCGGCGTCGACCTGTGGATCACGCGCGAAGGCGATTCCGAGGACTACTGGCTGCGTTGTGGCGCGAGCCTGCTGCTGCGGCGTGGCGATGAAGTGGTGCTGAGCATCGATCCGCGCGCGCGCCGCGCCGTGCGCCTGGCGCTGATTGCCGAGGCGCGCCGCCCGGTGCCGACGCTGGCCGATGTCCCGCACCTCGTGTACCGCGCACTGCGGCGCCTGGTTCGAGGCACGGAATGGACGCCAGGCGACGATCACGTCACGGCCGCCTGAGCCAATGAACAGGCTATCCTCGCCAAGCGCGGCACAGCTGCGCCTGGTCTGGTCGAAGCCAGGTGATGAACCAGGCAGCCCGGACGCGCGGCGGGCCTGACGGATACCCGCGTGAGCGTGGCAGGGGCCGGCGCAAGCCGGCCCTTTTCGTTAAACTCTCGCCATGCATCCGATTCAAGTCATCGAGCGGGGCCGCGAGGATTACCAGCCCTGCTTCGACGCCATGCGCGCCTTCACCGCCGCGCGCACGCCCGAGACGCCCGACCAGCTCTGGCTGGTCGAGCATCCGCCGGTCTACACGCTGGGCCAGGCGGGCGATCCCGCGCACCTGCTGGCACCGGACGAGCGCATTCCGATGGTGCAGATCGATCGTGGTGGACAGATCACTTATCACGGCCCCGGTCAGGTGGTGGCTTATCTGCTGCTCGATCTCAAGCGCCGCAAGTTGATGGTGCGGGAGCTGGTTTCCGACATAGAGCAGGCCGTGCTGGACACGCTCGCGGCGTATAATCTCGCGGCTGAGCGCAAGCCCGGCGCCCCCGGCATCTACCTGTCGGACGGGCCGCACCGGGGCGCCAAGATTGCCGCGCTCGGGCTCAAGATCCGCAATGGCTGCAGCTACCACGGCGTCAGCCTGAACGTGCAGATGGACCTGGCGCCGTTCCTGCGCATCAATCCTTGTGGCTATGCCGGCCTGGAAACAGTCGACATGGCCACCGCAGGTGGACACTGGCAGGACCAGCCCGTGACCGCCGCACAACAACCTGACATCGCGCGACGCCTGGCGGCGGCATTGTGCGAGGTGCTGGCAGCGCGCGAAGCCCGTGCGCTGGCGGCAGACAAGACTGCCGCCACGCCGGCCCTGGCCTCTTAGTGACAAGCTGACAAGCGAATTGCACGCCCTGGCGTGCGGAGATATTTATGAGCGACGCCCTGATCGCCTCCTCCAGCGACACCCCGCAATCCCCCGCGGAGCAGTACGATCCGACCCGCAAGCAGAAATCTGCCGACAAGACCGCGCGCATTCCCATCAAGATCGTGCCGGCCGAGAAGCTCAAGAAGCCGGACTGGATCCGCGTGAAGGCCGCAACCGGCAACTCGCGCTTCTATGAGATCAAGGACATCCTGCGCGCGAACAACCTGGTGACGGTGTGTGAGGAAGCGAGCTGCCCGAACATCGGCGAATGCTTCGGCAAGGGCACCGCCACCTTCATGATCATGGGCGACAAGTGCACGCGCCGCTGCCCGTTTTGCGATGTCGGCCACGGCCGTCCCGATCCGCTCGACGTGAACGAGCCGGGCAACCTGGCCCGCACCATCGCCCAGCTCAAGCTGAACTACGTGGTGATCACCAGCGTCGACCGCGATGACCTGCGCGACGGCGGCGCCCAGCACTACGTGGACTGCATCAGCCAGACCCGCGAGCTGTCGCCGGCAACCCGCATCGAAGTGCTGGTGCCGGACTTCCGCGGCCGCCTGGACAAGGCCCTGGACATCCTGCAGGCCTGCCCGCCCGATGTGATGAACCACAACATGGAAACCGTGCCGCGCCTGTACAAGCAGGCCCGCCCGGGCGCCGACTACGCGCACTCGCTCAAGCTGCTGCAGGAGTTCAAGCGCCGCAACCCGAACGTGCCGACCAAGTCCGGCCTGATGGTCGGCCTGGGCGAGACCGACGAGGAAATCCTCGAAGTCATGCGCGACATGCGCGCGCACGACATCGACATGCTGACCATCGGCCAGTACCTCGCGCCGTCGAACCACCACCTGCCGGTGCTGCGCTACGTCCATCCCGATACCTTCAAGATGTTCGAGGAAGAGGCCTACAAGATGGGCTTCACGCACGCCGCCGTGGGCGCGATGGTGCGCAGCTCGTACCACGCCGACCAGCAGGCGCATCAGGCGGGGTTTGCCTGATCGGCGCCATCGCATCGGAATGAGCAAAACGGCCGGGGAAACCCGGCCGTCTTGCTTTTGTTCGTCCCTATTAGGGTCAATCCTTAGTGCCGGGCCCTTCCATGTTTCGTTATGATGAATTCATCGATAAATTGTCGATGAATTGCTGGTGAGTCACATCTGGTGCCATACGGGCCTACACTGATCAGCAGGGTTCCTGCCGGTGTTGCCCATGACTTCCTGTACCGTCCACCGTCTTGCCGAACAGGCGCTGCTCTGCAGCGTGCCGCCGCCGGCCTCGCTCGAGGTCCAGCGGCGCATCTGGGCCATGGCGGCACGTGCCGGCGACTGGCGTGGCGTTGTCGACGTCGTGCCCGGCATGAATAACCTGACAGTGATCTTCGACGAGACGGCCGATATCGCGGCGCTCGAGCGCAACCTGAAGCTCGCGTGGGCGTCGGGCGAGGCGAGCCAGGCCGCCGGCCGGCTCGTGGAGATCCCCGTGCGCTACGGCGGCGAGCACGGGCCCGACCTGGCCGATGTGGCCGCGCATACGGGCCTGAGCCCGCAGGAAGTGGTGCGTCGCCACAGCGCAGGCGAGTACGTGGTCTACTTCCTAGGCTTCCAGCCCGGCTTTGCCTACATGGGCGGACTGGCGCCGGAACTGGCCACGCCGCGCCGTCGCGAGCCACGGCTGGCGGTGCCGGCCGGCTCGGTCGGCATTGGCGGCGAGCAGACCGGCATCTATCCGGCGTCCGCCCCGGGCGGCTGGCAATTGATCGGGCGTACCGATGCCGCGCTGTTCGTGGCCGATCGCGATCCGCCTTCGCTGTTCGCCCCCGGCGATACCGTGCGTTTTGTTGTCGAGGAGGTCATCGCGTGATCGAGATCATCCGGCCCGGAGCGCTGGCCTCGGTGCAGGACCTTGGCCGCACCGGCTTTCGCCGCTTCGGCGTGGGGCGCGCCGGCGCCATGGATCCGCTGGCGCTGACCCTCGGCAACCGGCTGCTCGGCAATGCGCCTGGCTGCGCCGCCATCGAATTCACGCTCGGTCGTGCGGCCGTGCGCTTCCATGACGATCTGCGCGTGGCACTGGCCGGCGCCGAGTGCAGCGCCAACCTGGACGGCGTGCCGGTCTGGTCCTGGCATGCCTTCGACGTCCGCCGCGGCAGCACGCTGACGCTGCCCGCCACGCGCGGCGGCACGCGTGCCTACCTGTGCGTCGCGGGCGGCATCGACGTGGAACCGGTGATGGGCTCGCGCAGCACCGACCTCAAGGCCGGCTTCGGCGGCTATGCCGGCCGTGCGCTGCGTGAGGGCGATCGCCTGCCTGCGGCACGCCCCGGTGTGACGGGGGACTCGGGCTGGCTCGGCGTACAGGCGCCGTCGTGGGCGCTGCCTGTTGCCGACGCCGATGCCGGCGGCGCCATGCCGATCCGCCTGCTGCCCGGCCCCGAGTATGACGATTTCGAGCCCGCCGCGCAGGCCGCGCTGTGGGAGTCCGACTGGACCATCACGCCGAACAGCAACCGCATGGGCCTGCGCCTGCAAGGTCCGGCGCTCGCGCGCAAGGCAGAGCGCAGTGCCGACCTGCTCTCGCATGGCGTGGTGCCCGGCGTGATCCAGGTGCCACCGGCCGGCCAGCCGATCGCGTTGATGGCCGATGCACAGACCACCGGCGGCTACCCGAAGATCGGCGTCGTGATTGGCGCCGACCTGTGGCGCCTGGCGCAGGTGCCGCTGGGCGCGCCGGTACGCTTTGTGCGCGTCACGCTCGAAGAGGCCGCTGCCGCGCAGGCAGCAGTGGATCGCTACCTGCGCCAGATAGACCAGGCCCTGCAATGGCAGGGCGATGGCATGACCATAGCCGCGCGCCGCCGCACCCGTACGCGCGCCGCAGCCTAAGGAGAAACGCAATGCAGATCGATTTGAACGCCGACCTTGGCGAAGGTTGTGGCAATGACCAGGCGCTGCTCGCGCTGATCAGTTCCGCCAACGTGGCGTGCGGCTGGCATGCGGGCGATGCCGCCACCATGCTGCAGACCGTGAAGTGGGCCATCGAACGGGGCGTCGCCATCGGCGCGCACCCGAGCTTCCCGGACCGCGACAACTTCGGCCGCACCGAGATGCAGCGCGACCCGGAAGCCGTCTACGCGGACGTGCTGTACCAGATCGGCGCGCTCGCCGCCATGGTGCGCGCGCAGGGCGGGCAACTGCATCACGTCAAGCCGCATGGCGCGCTGTACAACCAGGCCGCGCGCGATCCGGCGCTGGCCGGGGCAATCGTCCGTGCCGTGCGCGATTTCGATTCCGACCTCGTTTTCTTCGGCCTTGCCGGCAGCAAGATGATCGAGGTGGCGCGCCAGGCCGGCCTGCGCGTCAAGGAAGAAGTCTTTGCCGACCGCGGCTACAACCCCGACGGCTCGCTCGTCAAACGCGGCACGCCCGGCGCGCTGCACGAAGACGAGGAAGTCGCCCTGAACCAGACCCTGACCATGGTGCGCGAGCAGCGCGTGCGCGCCATCGACGGCAGCTGGGTACCGATCCGTGCCGAAACCGTGTGCCTGCACGGCGACGGCGCCCACGCGCTCGACTTCGCGCGCCGCATCCGCGAGCGGCTCGGCGCCGAAGGCATCGCGGTCCGCGCCGGAGCCTGAGGCGGCAAGCCCGGCTACCGGTATTTTCCACGGCCTTCCCCGTCATTCCGTCCGACGGCTGAAGGCCGCTCGTTTCCATCACGCTCTCAGGGGTCTCTTATGGAACAGGCAGTCAACCTTTGGCCCCTGATCGGGGTCGGCGTCATCATCATCGGCTTCGTGCTGCGCTTCAATCCCATGCTGGTGGTGGCGCTCGCCGCCATTGCCACGGGCCTTGCGGCATCGATGCCGGTCATGCAGATCTTCACCGCGATCGGCACCGCCTTCGTCAAGGCGCGCAACTTGCCGCTGATCATCCTGTTGCCGCTGGCCGTGATCGGCCTGCTGGAGCGGCACGGGCTGCGCGAACATGCGCAGGCATGGATCGCGCGCATCGCATCGGCCACGGTGGGCCGCCTGCTGATCGTCTACCTCGGCGTGCGCGAGCTGACCGCGGCGGTGGGCCTCACCAGCCTCGGCGGGCATCCGCAGATGGTGCGCCCGCTGCTGGCGCCGATGGCGGAAGGCGCGGCGGAGAACCGCTTCGGCCACCTGCCGGAACCGATCCGCCAGCGCGTGCTGGCGTTCTGCGCGGCCACCGACAACGTCGGCCTGTTCTTCGGCGAGGATATCTTCGTGGCCTTCGGCGCGATTGCGCTGATGCATACCTTCCTGCTGTCGTCGAACATCGACGTGGAGCCGCTGCATATCGCCGCATGGGGCATCCCGACCGCGATCTGCGCGTTCCTGATCCACGCGGTGCGCCTGAAGCGCCTGGATGGGTGGCTGGAGCGCGAGCTTGGGGGCAAGGCTCCCGCCGTCAATGTCGCTGCCAAGAGCGGGGAGTAAGCCATGATCATCTCCATCGAATACCTGTACTGGCTCGCGGGGCTGGTCCTTGCCATTACCGCGCTGCTGACCTTCGCCGACCGCGAGCATCCGCGCCGCTTCAGCACGGGCCTGTTCTGGCTGCTGTATGCCATCGTCTTCCTGATCGGTGACCGCCTGCCGCCCGCGGCAGTGGGCATCGGCGCCGTGGTGATGGCGCTGATTGCCGGCTTTGGCGGCGTAGGCCACGGCAAGCACGACACGCTGCCCGAAGAAGAGCGCCGCGCCAGCGCGCGCCGCCTTGGCAACAAGCTGTTCGTGCCCGCGCTGCTGATTCCGCTGGTGACGGTGATCGGCACCGTGCTGTTCAAGGATGTGAAGATCGCGGGTATCCCTCTGCTTGATCCGAAGAACGTGACCTTCGTTTCGCTCGGCATCGGCTGCCTGATCTCGCTGGGCGTGGTGTGCTGGCTCACGCGCGACTCGGTTGTGCAGGGCGTGCGCGAATCGCGCCGGCTGACGGACTCGCTCGGCTGGGCGCTGGTGCTGCCGCAGATGCTGGCGATGCTTGGGCTCGTGTTTGCCGACGCCGGCGTGGGCAAGGCCGTGGCGTACCTGACCACCGCGTACATCAACATGGACTACAAGCTGGTCGCGGTGGTGGTGTACTGCGTCGGCATGGCGCTGTTCACGGTGATCATGGGCAACGGCTTTGCCGCGTTCCCGGTCATGACCGGCGGCGTCGGCGTGCCGATCCTGGTCGGCATGTTCCACGGCAACCCGGCGGTGATGGCGGCCATCGGCATGTTCTCGGGCTATTGCGGTACGCTGATGACGCCGATGGCGGCGAACTTCAACATCGTGCCGGCCGCGCTGCTGGAACTCGAAGACAAGAACGCCGTGATTCGCGCGCAGGTGCCTACCGCGCTGGCCATCCTGACCGCCAATATCGCACTGCTGTACTTCCTCATGTAATCCGGAGACCCGCCATGCGCACCGTATTGCTCACAGGCTTCGAGCCGTTCGAAAACGAGCCGGTCAATCCGTCATGGGAAGCGGTGCGCGCGCTCGATGGCGAGCGAATTGGCGATGCCATCGTCATTGCGCGCCAGTTGCCGTGCGTGTTTGGCGCGGCGATCGACGCCATGGGCGCGCTGCTGCGCGAACAGAAGCCCGCCGTGGCCATCGCGGTTGGACAGGCAGGCGGACGCGCCGAGATGTCGGTCGAGCGCGTGGCAATCAACGTCGACGATGCCCGCATCGCCGACAACGCCGGTGCGCAACCCATCGATACCGAGATCGCCGCGCAGGGTCCGGCTGCGTATTTCTCGACGCTGCCGATCAAGGCTATCGTGCGTGACATGCGCGAGGCCGGTGTCCCTGCCGCTGTCTCGCAAACGGCAGGAACGTTCGTCTGCAATCACGTGTTCTACGGACTGATGCACGCCCTCGCGACGCCTGCCGGCGCAGGCGTGCGTGGCGGCTTTATCCATATACCTTACCTGCCCGAGCAGGCAGCGCGTCATCCGGGCCAGCCCAGCATGTCCCTGGAGATGATGATCCGCGGTATCCGCCAGGCTGTTGCCACAACGCTGGCAACGGAGGTCGATGTACGTGAACAGGGTGGGCAGTTGCACTGAGCCCATCCACTACTGTAGCCGGCCGGTCTCCAGACCGGCGGCCACTTCTCCGCGAACTCCCTTCTGCAAGCGCCGAATCCGGTGGCAATCGCCATCGTTGCCTCGCGCGCTGCTATGTCACCTTCTCCCTCTTCACCGCCGCCCTGCGCGCCGCCGCCGCCTTGCGCCGCTCATGCCGCCCCAGGCTCACCTGTTCAAAGCGCCACATCACATAGCAGAACGCCAGGAACGGCCACAGCCATCCGAGCCATTGCGCCAGGCTGTTGAAATGGACGAAGCGCCCCATGCGCCAGCCCTGTTCGGAGATCCACGCATACGGATTGGACGGCAGCACATTGGTCAGCACCACCAGCGTGAGCAGCGCGGCCAGGGCAAGCACCGCGCGCAGCCAGCGCGGCACATACAGCAGCAGGGCCAGGGCCAGCGAGCTGGTCAGCAGCGCAAAGCGGCCGCCTTCCGACAACCAGATGAAGGCGTTGCCATCGGGGAATTGCAGTTCCGCCACGGCGGCCTTGATCAGCAGCGCCGTGGCCAGCAGACCGGCCAGGATGCGCAGCATCGGCGCGTGCCGGCGCATCGCGATCGATGCGAACAGCCCGGTGCCCAGCCAGCTGCTGGCCGTCACCAGCGTTTCGAGCAACTGCTGGCTCTGCATGTCCTCCGGGCGCAGGCCGATGCTTTCCTGCCACGCCGGCAGCGACGGCACCAGCATCTGCAGCACCTGCATGGGCCACGAGTCAGGGTCGGTCAGCCATTCGCGCACGATGCCGCCCATGCCGAACAGGTGCTC
The DNA here is from genome assembly GCF_057798915.1 of Cupriavidus sp. 22TCCZM01-5. NCBI lineage: Bacteria > Pseudomonadati > Pseudomonadota > Betaproteobacteria > Burkholderiales > Burkholderiaceae > Cupriavidus > Cupriavidus sp. 22TCCZM01-5. The sequence goes on along the minus strand of NZ_JBYOJR010000024.1, from coordinate 26,869 downwards.
CTGCGGAAAGAGCTGCGCGAACGGCCACAGCAGCAGCAGGATGATGGCGAAGCTCGCATGCGGTTCGAACCACGCGGTGCGCAGTTGCGTGAGCGTGCCGCGGTCGATCAGCGCGGAGGTGAACGGTGCCACGACGGCGCCGCCTAGCAGCGCGCCCAGTGCATTGGTGATGAGGTCGATGTTCGAGGAGATGCGGCTCGGAAGCCAGGTCTGCAGCGCCTCCATGCAGCAGGAGAGCAGGGCCCCCGCGACGAACGCGATCAGCGTGGCGCGCGCGCCCGATACGCGCGGGTGCAAGGCAAGCACCACCAGCGCACCGAACGGACAGTAGCCGAGCACATTGGTCAGCAGGTCGAACTCGGTGATATAGCGCGGCTTGGGCGCGCTCAGGAACGCAAACGGCGAGATGCCGTTATCGGTCCAGCCGCTGAACGGGTACAGGCTGGCGTAGACCACCAGCAGCGTGAAGCACACGAGACCCACCCGCGCCAGTGGCGAGTGCCTGGGCTCGTTCGCCTCCGGCGGCGGTGCCTGCGGCGGCATGGGAGGCGGCGTGGGGGCCGGCACCATGATGCTGTTGTCCTACTTGCCCTGCAAGGGCAGCGTGGCGGCCCACGCCAGCATGTCGGCGATCACCTTGTCGGTGCTGTCCGCCAGCGCCTTGACGCCACCCGCGCCGTCGGCGCTGGGCGCCGGCTCGCGCGCGGTAAAGGTCTGCTGGCCAATCATGCCTTGGTGGTACACGGTGGCGCGCACGCGCACCACGCCGCGGCTTTCAGTGGCGCTGTCGAAGACCTGCTCGAACTCGAGCATGTCGACCTTGAGCGCGGGCACGGAGGTGTCGCCAAACCATGTGAGCGCGCCGCGCGCGGCCACGGCTTCGCGCAGGCGGCCGTCGAACAGTTGCGTGGGGGGGACCACCCAGCGCTGCGTGGCATAGGACTGCATCCGCTGCGCCTGCGCGTACTGCAGGCGGTAAAACAGCGCATTGCCTTCCATCCAGGTCGGACCGTCGGTCTGGGCGATTCTCAGTTTCGGCAGCGTGCCGGCCGAATTCTCCGCGGATAGCGGCGGCCCCAGGTCGTAGGTGGTGACGGGCGGCGACGAGCGGGTCAGCGCGCAGCCGGCAAGGGCGGACACAATGGCCAGCGCGGCGAACAGGGTCCTGGCGGCGCGGCGGGCAGTGGGCAGGTCTGGTGTCGATGTCACGGTTGGCCTCGGTGGGTCATCAGGGCTGGCCTGCCGGTCACGGGGCGCTGAAGCCGGGCTCGCCCGGACCCGGCACCGGCGTTGGCGAGCCGAACAGAAGGCTGTTCGGGCTGTCACTGAACTGTCCGGCCGCGCGTTCGAAGGTGCGCGCGGTCTGACGTGCGTCGCGCGCCAGGCCGTTGACCTGCGGCAGCGTTTCCTGGCTGAGCGTACCGGCGGCGGACTGGATCGACTCGGCCGCGCCCTGCAGGTCGTGTCCGACCGTATCGACCGTGCGCAGCACCGTGCCGTTCGGGTTGGCCAGTTCATGCGTGAGCCGGCGTGTCGATTGCAGCGTCGCATTGAGGTTGTCGGTCACCTGCGGGAACTGCGCCGCCGCGGGCGCGAGCGAAGCCGACAGCCTCGAGTAGTCGTCAGCGGTCTTGTGGATCGAGCGGATCGCCGCCATCAGCTCGGCACGGTTGTTGGCCTGGAACATGTCGTTGAGCGAGGTCATGATCGTCTCGACCTGCGTGAGCAGCGAGTCGCCGCGCTTTTCCAGCTCCTCGAAGAAGCCAGGACGCATGGCGATGCGCGCCACGGCCTTGGGCGAGGTTTGCAGCGGCGGCGACGTGACAGCGCCCTCCTCCGCAGCGGTGTCGTCGAGCTGCACGTAGGCGATGCCGGTCACGCCCTGGAAGCCCAGCGTGGCGTACGTGGTGCGCGTGATCGGCGTGTCCTTGTTCACATTGACGCGCACGATGATCTGGCCGGGCACCTGCGGGTCGAAGCGGATCGACACCACCTTGCCCACTTCGAGGCCGCGGTACTTTACGTCCGCCTGAGGCCCCAGGCCGTTCACCGTCGAGCGCGTGATCAGGTCGTACGGCACGCGCACGGCGTGGTCGCTGCTGAACCAGAAGATCGCGAACAGCACCAGCACGGCCAGGCCGATCGTAAACAGTCCGGCAAGGAATGCGTGTGACTTGTTTTCCATCATGCTTCTCCAGGTTGCGCGCCGCCGGAGGCCGGCTGCAGGGCCTGCATCGCGCGCTGCGCCCGTTCGCCGAGGAAGTAGTCGTGGATGAACGGGTGGTCCACCTTGACGACTTCCTCGATCGGCGCCGCGGCCAGCACCTTGTGGTCGGCCAGCACGGCCACGCGGTCGGACAGCGCCACTAGCGTGTCGAGGTCGTGCGTGATCATCACCACGGTCAGTCCCAGTTCGCGGCGCAACTCGCGGATCAATGCCACGTAACCGTCGGAGGCCATCGGGTCCAGGCCGGCGGTGGGCTCGTCCAGGAACAGCAGTTCCGGCTCCAGCGCCAGCGCGCGCGCCAGCGCCACGCGCTTGGTCATGCCGCCGGAAAGGTCCGAGGGCATCTTGTCGGCATCGCGCGCCGACAGGCCCACCATCTGCAGCTTGAGCAGGGCCGCCTGGCAGATCAGATTGTCGGGCAGGGCCCGGAGTTCACGCAGCGGCAGCGCAATGTTGTCGATGACCGACAATGCCGAGAACAGCGCCCCGCCCTGGAACTGCAGGCCCCAGCGATTGCGCAGTGCCTGCAGCTGTGCGGGCTTCAGGCGGGTCGGATCTTCGCCAAAGACACGGATCGACCCCGAGGTGGGCCGCTCCAACCCGACGATCTGCCGCAGCAGCACCGTCTTGCCACTGCCCGAGCCGCCCACGATGGACAGGACTTCGCCGCGGTACACGTCCAGGTTCACCCCGTCGTGCACGACGGCCTTGCCGTAGCGCTTGACCAGGTCGTGCACCTCGATGACGGCATCGCCGCGGGCGGGGGCCGGGGTCGGGGATACGGCGGGCAGGGCGGGCAGGGTGGTCGTTGTGGCTGCGGTGGTCATAGTCTCAGGCCTACGTCCTTGAACATCACGGCGAAGATGGCATCGGCAATGATCACGATGGTGATCGACACCACCACCGAAGCCGTGGTGCCTTCGCCCAGGCTCTGGGTATTGGGCCTGATGCGCAGCCCGAAGTGGCAGGCGGCCAGTCCGATCAGCATGCCGAAGGCCACCCCCTTGCCCAGGCCCAGCCACAGATTGGCCACGGGCACGGCGTCGGGCAGTGCGCGCAGGAAGAACGTCGGGCTGATGCCGAGCTGCATGCGTGCGGCGAGGATCCCGCCCGTCAGGGCCAGCACGTCCGTCCACGCCACCAGCAGCGGCATGCACACAGCCAGCGCGACCACGCGCGGCATGATCAGGCGGAAGCCGTGGGAAATGCCCATGACGCGCATGGCGTCGAGCTCCTCGGTCACGCGCATCACGCCGATCTGCGCGGTGATGGCCGAGCCCGAGCGCCCGGCGACCAGGATCGCGGCCAGGACCGGGCCAAGCTCGCGGATCACGGCCATGCCGAGGATGTTGACGATGAAGGTGCTCGCACCGAACGTGCGCAACTGGTTCGCCGACAGGTACGACAGCACGATGCCGATCAGGAAGCCGACCAGTGCCGTGATGCCGAGCGCCTTGTAGCCAATGTTGTAGATATTGGCCGAAATCTCGCGCCACGGTCCGCGCTGCGGCATGCGCGCGAAGCGGATCAGGTCGAAGGCGAGCTGTCCCAGCATGCTGACGCCGTTGGCAGCCTGCTCGCCGAACGACAGCACCGAGCCACCGAATACCGTGATCGGATTGAACCGGTCGACAATATGTTTCTTCCAGCCGTCGCTGTGCAGGTTGGCAATGCGCTCGAACACGCGGCGCTGGCCGTCGCTTGCGTCGAGCTGCTCCGGCAGCTTGCCGTTCCAGGCCTGCCACAGCAGTTGCGCGCCGACATGGTCGAGCTTGTCCACGCCGGCCAGCGACCAGTGGGCGTCCTCGGGCGTTTCCGTCAACGCGTGCAGCCGCGAGCGCATGGTGCGCGCCTGGTGGCAACCGGCCAGGGCGAGCGCGGTCCAGTCGCCACACAGCTGCACGCTGACGGTTCCGTCCTGGCGCGTGATGTTGAAGGCAGGCGTCGTCTGGCTTTCCAAGGGCTGGGCAATGTGATGGCTTAGTCCCGATTCTAAGCCACCGGCCGGGGTGGCGCGAGCAAAGGGCGCCCGCGGCTACAATGCGGCCTTGGAACCGGCGCTTGCATCACGGCGGTTACCGAACCCGGCCAGACCGGCGCCGCTTGCCGGTTTTCCACGCCCTTGCCACGTCCTTTTCAGGCTTTCCCATGACCGCCGCCCCCCATCCGCAGCCCGCCAACGCGCAACCCTGGCGCATCGACGCCGTCGCCCTGCGCGCCGCGCTGCCCCAGGCACTGCAAGGGTGGGCGCTCGAACTGGTCGAAGAGACCGGTTCCACCAACGCCGACCTGACGCTGGCCTGCCGCCAGGCGCCCTGGTCGGATGCTGCCATCCTGCGCCTGGCCTACCGACAGACCGCCGGCCGCGGCCGGCAAGGCCGTCCCTGGCAGGGGCAGGCCGGGCTGACGTTCTCGGTGGCGCTGCCGCTGGCGCTGGCGCCGTCGCAGCTGAGCGGCCTGAGCCTGGCCGTCGGGCTGGCGCTCGCGCAGGCGCTGGGCGATGTCGACGCGGGCCTGGGCGCGCGCGTCGGCCTGAAATGGCCGAACGACCTGCAGATCGACGGGCGCAAGCTCGCCGGCATCCTGATCGAGGCCGTGCCGGCCGGTCCGCAGCGCGTATGGGCCGTGGTCGGCATCGGCCTGAACCTGGTGCGCGATCCGCAGATGGAGGTAGCGCTCGGGCGCGAACTGGCCGGCGTGGCCGAGGCCGTGCCGGGCTTCGACGCCCAGCGCGACGCGACCGGGCTGCTGGCCGCCGTGCTCGCGCGGCTGGGTGCGATGCGCGAGTTGTTCCTGGCGCAGGGCTTCGCGCCCATGGCGGCCCAGTGGTCCGCACTGGACGCCTATCGCGACCAGCCCGTGCGCCTGCTGCACGACGGCCAGGTGCTGGCCGAAGGCATGGCGCGCGGCGTCGATGGCGACGGTCACCTGCTGCTGGAAACACCAGCCGGGCTGGAGCGCATTACCAGCGGCGAACTGTCGCTGCGGCCCGCAGGAGGCGCGGCATGAGCGCGCCGGTGCTGCTGATCGACATCGGCAATACCCGCCTGAAATGGGCCTGGTGCGAGGCTGGACCCGCGGCGGAACCCGGGCACCTGCCCACGCCATGGCAGCACGGCGGTGCCGTGGCGCACACGGAAGAAGGCGCCATGAGCGCGCTGGCCGGTGCGTTGCGCGACCTGCGCGGCAAGGGGCCGATGCCGTCGGTATGGATCGCCAATGTCGCGGGACCGGTGATTGCCACCCAGGTCGACGCGATGCTCGTGGCAGCGTTCGGCGCATGCCCTGCAGTGCAATGGGTGCGTAGCACCGCCACCCACGGCGATCTCGTCAATGGCTATCGCGAACCCACGCAGCTCGGCGTGGACCGCTGGGTCGGCAGCATCGGCGCGCACCGCTGGCTGCCCGGCGAGACCCTGCTGATCGTCACGGCGGGCACGGCCACCACGCTCGATATCGTCACGGCGCAGCCGGGTGGCCCGGCGCGCTTTGAAGGCGGGCTGATCCTGCCGGGCCTGGCGCTGATGCTCGGCGCGCTGGCGCGCAACACGGCGCAACTGCCGGCGCTGGATGTGGCAGACACCGGCACGGCCGCCGCCACGCGCCTGCCGTGGGCCGACAACACGCATGACGCCATTGCCGCGGGCTGCCTGGCCGCGCAGGCCGGCGCGGTGGAGCGGACCTGGCGTACGCTGAGCGCGCGCCGCCACACGCGCTGCCTGCTGTCGGGCGGCGCGCGGCACGCGCTGGCGGGCGCGCTCGCCGTGCCGTTCGAGATGCACGATAATCTCGTGCTGCTCGGGCTGCACGCGATGGCAACGCCCTGAGCGACACGCCGGACACACCGCCGCCCACATCCCGGCGACCCCGCAATCGTCAACGCGTCGACTTTTCACACCGCACCGCCCCCATGTTCCGCCTAGGCCCGCCCGACCAGCCGCATTGGTTGTCGATCCTGCTGCCGTTGCTCCTGCTGGCAAACGTTGTCTTGCTCGCGACAGTGCTGGGCGTGTTCGGGCCGGACCCGTTGTCGGACTGGCTCGGCTCGCCACAAGAACCGGCGCGGCTGCGCCAGCAGGTACGCACCGAGCGCATGGAGCTTCAGCCCGCGCCTCCGGCGTCCGGCGCGGCCCCCGCAGCGGCGCCGCGCGGCGCCGGTCCGGCCGGCAAGGTCCTGGCGGTAGCGGGCGCGGGCAGCGACAGCCAGTGCGTGGAAATCGGCGGGTTCAGCGCGCAGGGCGTGCGCCGCGCCGCCGAAGACCTTGCCGGCGGTTCCTGGCAGGTAGAGCAATTCGAGCGCCGCGAACAGGTGCGCTGGTGGATCCACCTGCCGGCGCAGCCCACGCGCGAGAACCTCGAACGCAAGCTGGCCGAACTGCGCCGCCGCAACGTGACCGACTATTCGGTGGTGACCAGCGGCGCAGCGGAAGCAGAGTCGTTCACCGTGTCACTGGGCCTGTTCCGCGAACGCGAACACGCCGAACACTACCTGGAGACCCTGCGCGGACAAGGCGTGCGCACCGCCGTGCTGGCCGACGCGCCGCGCCCGTTTATGCGCCCGTGGCTGCGCGTGCGCGGCGCCGACGAAGCGGCGCGCGCGCGGCTGGACGCCATGCGCCAGCGCTACGGCGCGGAAACGCTGCTGAACTGCGGCGGCGCCTGAGGACCCGGCTTCGGTAAGAGAAGCGGATAACGGGCCGGGATCAGGGCCCCGGCCCCGGCGCGTTGCCTTAACGATGCTGCCTGACCTTGGTCAGCAGCTTGGTGGTGGAGCGGTCGTGGAGGAAGGGGATGGCGATGGCCTGCCCGCCCCAGCTGCGCACCAGGCGCGTTTCCTCGAGCGTCTCGATGTCGTAGTCGCCGCCCTTCACATAGATATCCGGACGCACCTGGCGGATCAGCTCCACCGGGGTCTGCTCGCGGAACATGGCCACCAGGTCCACCGAAGCCAGCGCAGCCAGCAGCGCCATGCGGTCCGATTCATGGTTGAGCGGGCGATCGTCGCCCTTGCCCAGCATCCTGACCGAGGCGTCGCTGTTGACGCCCACGACCAGGCTGCCGCCCAGCGCCCGCGCCTGGGCCAGGTAGGTCGCGTGGCCACGGTGCAGGATGTCGAAGACGCCGTTGGTGAATACCAGCGGGCGCGGCAGCGCCGCGATGCGCGCGGCCAGCGCGGCGGCATCGTCGGGCAGGGTCAGTTTGGATTCGAAATCGGGTACGGACATGTCTGGGGCCAGGTTTTTCATCCCCGGAATGGTACCCCGGCTTGACCCCTGGCAGCCGATTCAGCCTGCACGCCGCCAGGGCAAGGCCTCGCCGGAGTGGGAGGCGAGATCATCTTATCGTATATTTCGGTGCTTATAAAATGGACTGGATTAAATCGTCCAATGTTTGCGGGAGTGGGCATGGATAATCGATATTGATTACCACGTTATCGAAGGGGGGTGATTTAGTTTTTATTTCAATGATTTCGTGGTGAATGGGGGATGGGGAATGACTAACCCCACCCCAACCCCTCCCCGATTCCCGCAATCCAGCGAAGAACCCCAAAAAAAAGCCCCATCGATCCGATGGAGCTTTTCGTCAGCAGCAGAAAATCCCGCAACTCATGCCGGCTGCGCGCCGCCACTGGCCTGCAGGCGCGAATTCAGTTCCTTGCGATAGCGATTCAGGTCCTGCACGGTTTCGAACGTGCGCTCGAACAGCAGCGACATATTGTGCAGGATCCGTTCGATCACCTTCTTTTCCCAGCCTTCGTCAAAACGGATCTGCTCGTCCAGCCACTTCTCCAGCCAGTCCGGATCGGGCAGGCGCGACTGCACGGTGTCGTTCGGGAACAGCGCCTTGTTCACGTGCAGGTTGGTCGGGTGCAGTGGCTTTTCGGTGCGGCGCGCCGACGCCATCAGCACGCCGATCTTGGCGAACGCGGCGCGCGCGTTGTCGCCGAACTGCGCCAGGTACTTCTTCATGTAGCGCAGGTAGGCGCCGCCGTGGCGGGCTTCGTCCTGCGACAGCGTGCGGTAGATATGCTTGATGACCGGTTCCGAGTGCCATTCGGCGGCGCGGCGGTACCAGTGGTTCAGGCGGATTTCGCCGCAGAAATGCAGCATCAGCGTTTCCAGCGGCGGGGCCGGGTCGAACTCGAAGCGCACGGCGTGCAGTTCTTCCTCGGTCGGTACGAGGTCCGGACGGAAGCGACGCAGGTACTCCATCAGCACCAGCGAGTGCTTCTGCTCCTCGAAGAACCAGATGCTCATGAAGGCCGAAAAGTCGGAGTCGTGGCGGTTGTCGCGCAGGAACATCTCCGTCGCCGGCAGGGCCGACCATTCCGTGATGGCGTTCATGCGGATGGTCTTGGCCTGGTCGTCGGTCAGCAGGCTGGCGTCGAAGCTATCCCAGGGGATGTCCTTGTCCATGTGCCAGCGGACCGCTTCCAACGATTTGAACAGTTCGGGGTAGAGCATGGTAAGCCTTTGAAATTACGGGCGGATTCTACCAGATGCGAATTATTCTCTATTTCCTTTTTTTAGGGCGGATCGCCGCAAATGCAACGACTATCACCGTGGTTCGAGCGGATTCGGCGCCATTTTGGGCGATTAGCGGTACAAGTGCGCAGCAATGTGCCAATGGCGGCGCTTGCCGGCGCGCCGACCGGTCTTTATGCAACAGGTGCCTGGGTGACCTGGGCGGCGCCTGTGTGGTCGGCACCACGCGTCGCCGGCGTGCCCGGGATGACGCCGTACAGGAAGGCCGCCAGTTCATCCGCCTGGGTTGCCGCGTCGCGTTCGCCGAGCGCGATCAGGGCCTGGGTGAACTCGGGCTCGAACAGCAGGTAGCTCGCAAACGCGGCGCCGCGCGCTTCCGTGCCGCCCAGCGGGGTCAGCAGCGCGCGCACGGTGCGCGGCAATTGCTGCAGGTGCTCGGCGGCAATGGCCTCGATGGGCTCGCTCGGCGAGATCGTCATGACCTGCACGGGCCGCCAGCCTTCGGTATCGCCCGCCAGTTCCGGCATGCGTGCCAGCAGGCGGTTGATGTGCAGCAGGCGCTCCAGGTCGGCCGAAAGCCCGTCCAGGAAGATGCTTGCCAGCGCCTGTCCGCCGACCTGGGCCAGCGACGGATAGCCGCCGGCCGGCACGGTGTCGAACCAGCCCGGACGCTGCCGCGACGCGGAGCCAATGGCAAGCACGCGTGCAGCCCCCAGGTGGATGGCCGGTGAAAGTGGCGACATCTGGCGCATGGTCCCGTCGCCGAACCACTCGTGATGGCCTTCAAGTTCAAGCGCCATGGCGGGGAACAGGAACGGGATCGAGGACGAGGCCAGCAGGTGGTCCACCGTGATCTGCGCGGGCACCGCAATGCGCTGGCTGCGGTGCCATGGGTAGATGCGCCGGTGCGACTGGTAGAACGTCACGTGCCGTCCGGTGCTGTAGGACAGCGCCGTGACCGCGAACGCCTGCAGCACGCCGGCATCGAGGCTGGCCTGCACGCGCTGGCCTTCGAAGAGCTCGCCCAGCATGCTGCCAAGCGGCGCGTTGTCGAGCAGCGCGCGCGGCGCGCGGCGGTGCGTGACCCAGCCGAACGCCAGTGCCGACAACCAGCGCGCGCCTGACACGCCCGCGCGCAGCACGTCGGTGCGATAGACGTCGTCGGTGTGGATGCCATGCCAGAGTGCCGACAGGCTATCCGCGGCGGCCTGGAAGTCCGCCGCCTGGATCGCCAGTCCGGCGCCGTTGATGGCGCCTGCCGAGGTGCCGGCGATGATGCCGAACGGTATCGGCTCGTGGCCATGCCCATGCCGAGCCGCGATGCGCGCCACGCCGCTGAGCACGCCGGCCTGGTAGGCCGCGCGCGCGCCGCCGCCCATCATGATCAGCGCGGTGGCATTGCGTTGCACGCCGCCATGGTGCCCGTGGCGTGGCGGCGTGGCCTCATGGTGGAGGAGGCTGTCTCGATGCATGCGGTGGGCTGAAAGCGGCCGGGCGCTGGACGTCGGCGCGCTTATTCGTTGCCGTTATCGGGTTTGGCTGCCTTGCCAGCGCCCGATGGCTTCTTGCGCGCGGCAGTGCTCTTGGCTGCGTCCTTCGTGGCCCCCTTCGGCGCGGTGCCACTCTTGCGCGCGGGGCCGGACGCGGACTTGTCCGTGCCAGCGGGATTGGCGGCGGGCTTTTCGTCCGGCTTCGCCGCCGCGGCGGGCGTACCGGTAGCAAAGCCGCTCATGCCGAACGGGGCAATGCTGGCCGCCGCCGCGCCGCTCGCGATCTGGTTGAACTGCTGCTGCAGCATGTCCCACCATAGCGATGCGTTGGGCGGCGGGGCCGTGTCCGCGCTCTTGCCTGACCCCGCCTGCGCGCCGGGTTCCGCCGCTTCCTGCGCAGAGGCCGCCGCTGCATCTGCCGGCTTGTCGCTGGCGGCAGGGCGCTGCGCAGAGGGCGAGGGCGAGGCACTCGGCGCATTGGCGGCGCGCGCGACGCTTTCCATTGCGTTCTGCATGGCCTCGGGCGACAGTGCATTGCCGAAGGTCTGCAGCGCGACCAGCGTGGCGCGCTGCACCTCCAGGCCCTGGATCGTGGTGTGCAGCAGGTTGGTGTTGAGCTGCAGCCAGCTTTCCACGGCCTTCAGGTCGTGGATGCGCTTGTCGAGGTCTTCGAGATCCATGGGGGGCGTCATGGCTGCCTGCAGGCCGGGCATCAGGCTGCCGGACAAGCCCGCGCCGCTGCCCCACAGCTTGCGCATGAATTCGAAGCCGTTGGTGAAATCAGGAATCTGTCCGAACATGTCATGCGCTCCGTGGATGGAGCAGCCGGGCAGGCAGGGGCGCCGCGGTCTGTCTCCGTCCTGTCTGGTTGGACTACTTGAACTCAGGCGGCCGCTTCTGGCGCAGGCTCGCCATGCCTTCGTGCACGTCGGGGCCGGCAAAGCCCATGAATTCGAGCGCCAGCGAGGAATCGAAGGCGGGGCCGGCCATGCGCAGCCAGTTGTTGAGAGCGTACTTGGTCCAGCGGATCGCCGTCTGCGAACCGGCCGCCAGCCGGTTTGCCACGTCGAACGCGCGCGCGACCAGTTCGTCCTCTTCCACCGCCAGCGAGACCAGGCCGATCCGCTCGGCTTCCTCGCCGCTGACCGACTCGCACAGCATCAGATAGTACTTGGCCTTGGCCATTCCGCACAGCAGGGGCCACACGATCGCAGCATGGTCGCCGGCCGCCACGCCCAGGCGCGTGTGCCCGTCGACGATGCGCGCGGTCTTCGCCGCGATCGAGATATCGGCCAGCAGCCCGGCCACCAGGCCCGCGCCCACGGCCGGGCCGTGCATGGCCGAGACCACCGGCTTGTCGCAGTTGATGACGTTGTAGACGAGGTCGCGCGCCTCGTGCCAGACGCGCGTGCGGGTCTCGAAGTCATTGGCCATGGCCTCCACCAGCGACAGGTCGCCGCCGGCGGAAAAGCCCTTGCCCTCGCCGCGGATCAGCGCCACGCGCACCTCGGGGTCGGCCGACACGTCGCGCCAGATCTCGGCCAGCTCGCGGTGCATATTGGCGTCCGCGGTGGCCAGCTTCTGGTTGGCCGATTGGGCCGCGCCCATGATGATTTCAAGGATCGGGCCATGCTGGCGCAGCGTGAGTGCGCGATAGCGTTCGTAGCGGGAAGAGAGCGGCGTGGGGGCTGGGGTCGGTATCGTCATGGCAGGGCTGCGCAATCGAAAAAGGGCCGTGCCGGGTGCATGGATCCATTTGGATCAATTCACAAACCGGTCGGTCGGTAAATTATATGCACATCCGGCACGGCCCTGTCCGGCCTGCGGTCTTGCTGTCAGGGCTGCGCCACGAGCTGGTCGATGGCGCCGAACACGGAATGGCCCTGTGCGTCGAACATCTCGATCTTCACCGCGTCGCCGAATTTCATGAACTCGGTGGAAGGCTTGCCGTCCTCGATGGTCTCGAGCATGCGCTTTTCGGCGATGCAGGCGTAGCCCTTCTTGCGGTCTACGTTGGAGATGGTGCCCGAGCCGACGATGCTGCCGGCGCGCACGTTGCGCGTCTTGCAGATATGCGCGATGAGCTGGCCGAAGTCGAACACCATGTCGGTGCCGCAGTCGGGATGGCCCACTTTCTTGCTGTTCCAGTGCACGGTCATCGGCAGGTGCACCTTGCGCTCGCGCCAGGCCTCGCCAAGTTCATCGGGCGTGACCGCCACCGGCGAAAACGCCGTGGCCGGCTTGCTCTGGAAGAAGCCGAAGCCCTTGCCGAGTTCCGCCGGGATCAGGTTGCGCAGCGACACATCGTTGGCCAGCATCACCAGGCGGATGGCCTCGGCGGCCTGCTCGGCCGTGGCACCCATCTTCACATCGCCGGTGATGACGGCGACCTCGGCCTCGAAGTCGATGCCGAAGGCTTCGCTGGCGCACACGATGTCGTCGTACGGGCCCAGGAAATCGTCGGAGCCGCCCTGGTACATCAGGGGGTCGGTCCAGAACTCGGGCGGCATCTCGGCGCCGCGCGCCTTGCGCACGAGCTCCACGTGGTTGACATAGGCCGAGCCGTCGGCCCACTGGTAGGCGCGCGGCAGCGGCGCCATGCAGTGCTTCGGATCGAACGGGAACGGGTGACGCGCGCGGCCCGCATTGAGGGCGTCGTACAGGTCCTGCAGTTGCGGCGCGTAGAAGGCCCAGTCGTCCAGCACGGTCTGCAGGCGGCCGGCGATATCGGCGGCGTAGTGGGCGGTCTTCAGGTCGCGCGAGACGACCGCCAGCTGGCCGTCGCGCGAGCCATCCTTGAGGGTGGCGAGTTTCATGGTCGGTAGAGCCTTGGCTTGATCAGGTCGGTGCTTGCGGTGCGGGAACATCGGGCGCACCGCATGCGGCGGCCGTTAGTCTACCGTGATGCCCTTGGCCTTGATGAGCTTGCCCCAGCGCTCGGCTTCGGCGTGCGCATATTGCGCGAACTCTTCCGGCGTGCTCGAGACCGGCTCCACGCCGACGCCTTCCATCCGTTTCTGCACCTCGGGACTCTTCAGCGCCTTGACCAGTTCGGCATTGAGACGGGTCACAACTGGCTTGGGCGTGCCGGCCGGCGCCACGACCCCTTGCCAGGCGTAGGCCTCGAAGCCGGCGACGCCGCCTTCGGCCACGGTCGGCACATTGGGCAGCACGGCCAGGCGCCTGGGCGTGGCCACGCCGATGGCGCGCAGCTTGCCGGCGGTGACGTTCTGCTGGCCCGACGCCAGGTCCACGAACATCAGGTCCACCTGTCCGGCCAGCAGGTCCTGCACGGCCGGTGCGGCGCCCTTGTAGGGCACGTGGGTCATCTTGATGTGGGCCTGGTCCATGAACAGTTCCATGGCCAGGTGGTGCGGGCTGCCGGCGCCCGGCGAGGCAAAGTTGACCTTGCCGGGGTTCTTCTGCGCGTAGTCGATGACTTCCTTGAGCGTCTTGGCCGGGAAGTTGGGCGCGGCCACCAGCACCAGCGGGAAGCGCGCCACCATGCCAACGTGCACGAAGTCCTTCTCGGCGTTGTAGGGCAGCTTCTTGTACAGGGACGGATTGGCAGCCAGCGTCGCGGTGTCGGCGGTCAGTACCGTGTAGCCGTCCGGCTTGGCGTGGGCGACGGCGTCAGCGCCGACGATGGTCGCCGCGCCCGGCCGGTTGTCGACCACCACCTGCTTGCCCAGCGCCGGGGAAATGGCCTGGCCCAGTGTGCGCGCCACCACGTCGGTGCCGCCGCCGGCCGGGTAAGGCACCACCCAGCGGATCGGCTGCGATGGCCATGCGTCTGTGGCACTGGCGGGTGCGGCGGCGCCGAGCGAAAGCACAGCAGTGGCGGCGAAGGCGGCAAAGGTACAGGTGGCGCGCAGCGCGGCGCGCGCGGGGCGGAAAGGCGTCATCGGGTGTCTCCGTCTGGTGTTCTCAGCCCGGCGTGGCTTGCGGCGCCGTGGTCCATACCGGACCGGCCGGCGCACCGGGTCTGTCGGCAAAGTCTACTCACCGTTTAAAAATTGGTAAATCGATTTCGCTATAGTAAATTTACGTAGGGATTTCGCCGGAGCCCCTGTGCTGGCGGCGGCGAATACCCCACAATCCTGCTGTGCTTCCCGCCTGCCCCCACTCACGCTGCCCCAACGCTCGCCCTGCATGACCGAACTTGACGAAGACGACGCCAAGCTGCGCTCCGGTATCCAGTCCATCGAGGTGGGTTTCAAGCTGCTGCAGGCGCTGGCCGCCTCGCCGCGCGCGATGATGCTGCGCGACCTTGCCGCCGCCGCCGAGATGAACCCGGCCAAGGCGCACCGCTACCTGGTCAGCTTCCTGCGGCTGGGGGCCGTGGCGCAGGACCCGGTAAGCGGGCGCTACGACCTGGGGCCGTTCGCCCTGCAACTCGGGCTGGCGGGCCTGAACCGGCTCGATCCGGTCAAGAAGGCGCGGCCGATCCTGTCGCAGTTGCGCGACGAGATCGACCTGACCGCGGGCATCGCCGTGTGGGGCAATCACGGGCCCACCATCGTGCACTGGGAGGAGTCGAGCCACCCGGTCACCGTCAGCCTGCGGCTCGGCGACGTGATGCCCATGCTGAACTCCGCCACTGGCCGCCTGTACGGCGCCTACCTGTCGCGCAAGCAGACCCAGCCGCTGATCGAGCGCGAACTGGCCGCGCGCGGGCAGGACGATGTGCCCGACATTCCGGCCAGCGCTGCCGACTACGATGCCATCTGTGCCGACGTGCGCGCGCATGGCGCGGCGCGTACGCGCGGCGGCGTGCTGCCCGGCATCAACGCCTTCTCGATGCCCGTGTTCGATGCCAACGGCCATCTGGCCATGGGTTTGATCGTGCTGGGCGCACAGAGCATATTCGATGCAGAATGGGGTGGTACGGTCGATCGCCGCGTGCGTGAGATCGCCCAACAGCTCTCATCGGAACTCGGCTACCTTGGCGCCGCCCAAACGGCCGGACGGACCGGCAACTCCTGATTCCCGCGCCGGATCCGGCGCCGACCCGCGCGCGTGGCGGCGCCGGCGCTGGATCCTCGTCATCTTGCTGGTGCTGCTCGTGCACATGCTGGCTGTGATCGGCTTCCTGCGCATGCCTGGCCCGCTGATTCCGCTCGATGTCAGCGAAACACCGGCGCTCGAGGCGGTACTGCTGCCGCCGCCGAAGCCGGTGCGCCCGCCCCCCGCCGAGCCAAAGCCCGCGCCAAAGCCACGCCCGGCGGCGCCGCAGCCCGCGCCCAAGCCGGTTGAAACGCCCCCAGAGCCGCCGGCGCCCGCCGTGGCGACATCCGAACGTGGCACCACGGAAACCGTTACCGGCTCCGGCGGCAGCGGTACCGCGCCGAACGCCACGCCTGCGCCTTCCCCGCCGGCCCCCCCGGGCCCACCCGCGCAGGACGGCGAGAAATACGTGGCGCCGCCTTCGGCCACCATGCACTACGCCAGCTTCGTCAACGGCGTGCAGAACCCGGATGGGCTGATCCGCTGGGAGCAGGATGGCAAGCGCTACCGCCTGTCGGTCGAGACGCGCGTGCTGTGGTTTCGCTTCGCATTCCAGAGCAGCGGCGCCATGACCGAGAACGGCCTTCTGCCGGAGCGCTATGAGGAAAACCGGCGTGGCAAGTCCGAAGCCGCGCGCTTCGACCAGGCCGCCGGCACGGTGGCGTTCTCGCCAGGCACGCAGGCGGCGCTGGCCCCGGGAGCGCAGGACCGGTTCAGCGTCTTCCTGCAACTGGTCGGGCGGGTACGCGGCAATCCGCAACGCTATGCGTCGCCGGGCGTCACCGAAACCTTCCAGGTGGCCGATACGCGCGACATGCAACCGATGCAGGTGCAGTATGTTGGAGAGGAGGAGATCGATATCGGCCGCGGCGTGGTACGCGCCAAGCATTTCGTGCGGCTGCAACGGCACGCCGGCGACCGGCGGCGCGTCGAGATCTGGCTCGCGCAGGCGCTTGGCTGGATGCCGGTGAGGCTGCGCCAGACCGAGCCGGACGGTACGCAAATTGACCTCGTCTATCGCAGTACCGAGGGCCAGTAACCGGACCTGCGGGGGCCTGCCCGCGTTCACCCGCCACCCCTTCAAGGAGTTTCGCCATGACCGCCAGCACCGTAGCCACCGCACCGAGCGAGACGCATCGCATCCACGTCGATGGCGTCGACCTGCACGTCCGCGTGGACGGCGCCGACGGGCCCTGGGTGATCCTTGCGCACGCGCTCGGCGCCAACCACACGCTCTGGGACGCCACCGCCCGCCACCTGTGCGCGCGCTATCGCGTCGTGCGTCCGGACATGCGCGGCCACGGCAGTAGCAGTGCCCCGGTAGGGCCCTACGCGATGATGCGGCTGGCCGACGACGTGGCGGCCATCATGGACGCGCTGCAGATCCCGCAGGCGCATTTCTGCGGCATTTCGGTTGGCGGCATGATCGGCCAGACGCTGGGCGTGCGCCATGCCGAGCGCCTGCTGTCGCTGACGCTGGTGGCGACCATCAGCCATACACCGCTCGACGCACACCCGATGTGGCACAACCGGATCGGGCAGGTCGAAGCGCATGGCATGTCGGGCCTGGCCGATGCCACGCTGGAGCGCTGGCTGACCGAACCTTTTCGCCATGCGCATGCTGACGAAGTCGCGCGCATCCGCGCCATGTTGCTGGCCACGCCGGTGCGCGGCTATGTCGGCGTGGGGCAGGCCATCATGGCATTCGATGCAGCCAGTGCGCTGCCTCGCATCCATTGCCCCACGCTGGTCGTGGCGGGCGAGCACGACCAGGGTGCGACGGTGGCCATGGCGCAGTCCATCGCCGCGGCGATTCCCGGTGCGCGGCTCGAAGTCTTGCCTGCGGCGCATCTGGTGCCGGTGGAGCAGCCAGACCGCTTCCACGCCGCCCTGGACAGCTTCCTTGGCCACGCCGCATGCGGCGGCCAATGCGACGTTCCATAACGCACAACGCAGTGATGTCCTATTCTCAAGAAACTTGTTGATGTTGCCGTTGCCCAACTTACTGAGACAGGTAACGTCGTATCCGTACGGCGGCCCGCACGCAAAACTTGAAATTGCCGGGGCCGCCCCTAGCTTGGAGGTAACGACCCGGCGCCCCCTCTCAATGCAACAATGAAAAGGCCGGCCGCCCAACCATGACGCCAGGAGGTGTGCCATGCAAATGATCTACAACAGCGACAACTACTGCATCGTCGAATTCGGTGCGGATGTCGAGCAAGCGCCTCTCGAATTCGGCGGTTACGAAATCGTCGACAAGAACATGAAGCGCGAGATTTTCCTCGGCGGCAAGCTGGCCGAGAATTTCCGCGCCGACGTGCAACGGTTGATTGAAAGCGAGCCGTCGGTGGAAGAGGTTGATGATTTCCTCGGGAAGTTCGATACGGTGATGACGCATCCGCTGGTGATGCATTGAGTGTCTGCTCTTTCCGCTCTTCCTGGCATCTGGCAACGCCCGCGGTGACGCGGGCGTTGTTGTTTTAGCCGTGGGATCAATATTGCTCCCACGGCAATCCCTCGAACCTCCAGCCGTTCACCGTATTCCGATGCCGCTCGGAATCGAGATCGCCTTCGAATCCGTGCAGCACGTTGTACACGTTCGCGAACCCGGCGCCTTCCAGGGCCCGCGCCGCGGCCGTGGAGCGGTTGCCGCTGCGGCAGATCAGCAGCACGGGCCGCGCCGAGACGTGCCCCGCCAGCTTTTTCACGACCTGCACGAAATGGGGATTCACCTCCCAGTCCGGGCCGTCATTCCACGGCACGTTGTGCGCGCTCTTGGGGTGGCCGACGAACAGGTACTCCATTTCGCTGCGGCAATCGATGAACAGTGTGTCGGGTGACTCCAGCAGCAGCTTCTGGGCGTCGGCGGGGCTGAGGTGTTCCATGGCAGGGCGGCGGAGCCGGCGGGAAGGTCGGCGATGGTGATCGTTACGCCTCTCAGTGTAGGCCCACCGCCCATGCACAGGCAACCTCGGGCACCCGCAAGGCCTTGATGCACCTGATAAAATCGGCCTCTTGACGATTTGTCCCGCCTATTCACCGTCCCCGCCATGAGTGCCCCTGACCAACCCACCGTGCGTCCCTATACCCGGGCTGCCAACCTGCCCCGGCTGCTGCGCGAGCGCATCCTGATCCTGGATGGCGCCATGGGCACCATGATCCAGCGCTACAAGCTCACCGAAGCCGACTATCGCGGCGCCCGGTTCACGGAACACAAGGTGGACGTGAAGGGCAACAACGAACTGCTGCTGCTCACGCGCCCGCAGGTCATCAGCGAGATCCACGAGCAGTACCTCGCCGCCGGCGCGGACATCATCGAGACCAATACCTTCGGTGCCACGGGCGTGGCGCAGGAGGACTACAAGATGGCCGACCTCGCGTACGAGATGAATGTCGAAGCGGCAAAACTCGCGCGCGCGGCCTGCGACAAGTACAGCACGCCGGACAAGCCGCGCTTCGTGGCGGGCGCGTTCGGCCCGACGCCGAAGACCGCCAGCATCTCGCCCGATGTTAACGACCCGGGCGCGCGCAATATCACGTTCGAGGAGCTGCGCGCGTCGTACTACGAACAGGGCAAGGGGCTGCTCGAGGGCGGTGCCGATGTGTTCCTGGTCGAGACGATCTTCGATACGCTCAACGCCAAGGCCGCGCTGTTCGCGATCGACCAGCTGTTCGAGGACACCGGCGAGCGCCTGCCCGTGATGATCTCGGGCACCGTGACCGATGCCTCGGGCCGCATTCTCTCGGGCCAGACCGTGGAAGCATTCTGGAACAGCCTGCGCCACGTGAAGCCTGTGACCTTCGGCCTGAACTGCGCGCTGGGCGCGACGCTGATGCGTCCGTACATCGCCGAACTGGCGAAGGTGTGCGACGTGGCGATTTCCTGCTACCCGAACGCCGGCTTGCCCAATCCGATGAGCGAGACCGGCTTCGATGAAACGCCGGAAGTCACCTCGTCGCTGGTGGAGGAATTCGCCGCGTCCGGCCTGGTGAACCTGGTGGGCGGCTGCTGCGGCACCACGCCCGAACATATTGCCGCGATCGCCCAGCGCGTGGCCAACAAGACCCCGCGCACCTGGCCGGGCCAGTACAGCGAAGCCGCCTGAGGCAGCGAGAAAAGAACATGAGCACGAACCAACTGCCCCCGCGCCCGATGCGCCTGTCCGGCCTGGAGCCGTTCACGATCGACGACGACACGCTCTTCGTCAACGTCGGCGAACGTACCAACGTCACGGGCTCGAAGGCCTTCGCCCGCATGATCCTGAACGGCCAGTTCGACGAGGCGCTGGCCGTGGCCCGCCAGCAAGTCGAGAATGGCGCGCAGATCATCGACATCAACATGGACGAGGCGATGCTGGATTCGAAAGCGGCGATGGTCCGCTTCCTGAACCTGATCGCCTCCGAGCCCGACATCGCGCGCGTGCCGATCATGATCGACTCCTCCAAGTGGGAAGTGATCGAGGCCGGCCTGCAGTGCGTGCAGGGCAAGCCCGTGGTGAACTCGATCTCGCTGAAGGAAGGCGAGGAGCAGTTCCGCCACCACGCCGAGCTGATCCGCCGCTACGGCGCGGCTTCCGTGGTGATGGCCTTCGACGAGAAAGGCCAGGCCGACACGTTCGCGCGCAAGACCGAGATCTGCAAGCGCAGCTATGACTTCCTGGTGAACGAGGTCGGCTTCCCGCCCGAGGACATCATCTTCGACCCGAACATCTTCGCGGTGGCGACGGGCATCGAGGAACACAACAACTACGCGGTGGACTTCATCGAAGCCACGCGCTGGATCAAGCAGAACCTGCCGTATGCGAAGGTGAGCGGCGGCGTGTCGAACGTGTCGTTCTCGTTCCGCGGCAACGACGTGGTGCGCGAAGCGATCCACACCGTGTTCCTGTATCACGCCATCGAGGCGGGCATGGACATGGGCATCGTCAACGCCGGCCAGCTCGGCGTGTACGACCAGCTCGACCCCGAACTGCGCGAGCGCGTGGAAGACGTGGTGCTCAACCGCCGCGACGACGCCACCGACCGCCTGCTGGAAATCGCCGACCGCTTCAAGGGCGGCGGCGCGAAGAAGGAAGAGAACCTTGCCTGGCGCGGCACGCCGGAGCAGCCCGTGCCGGTCGCGCAGCGCCTGGCGCATGCGCTGGTGCACGGCATCACCAACTTCATCGTCGACGATACCGAAGAGGCGCGCCAGGAAATCGCGGCGCGCGGCGGACGTCCGATCGAGGTGATCGAAGGCCCGCTGATGGACGGCATGAACATCGTCGGCGACCTGTTCGGCGCCGGCAAGATGTTCCTGCCGCAGGTGGTCAAGAGCGCGCGCGTCATGAAGCAGGCGGTGGCTCACCTGCTGCCCTTCATCGAGGAAGAGAAGCGACTGCTGGCCGAGGCCGGTGGCGATGTGCGCTCGCGCGGCAAGATCGTGATCGCCACCGTGAAGGGCGATGTGCACGACATCGGCAAGAACATCGTGTCGGTGGTGCTCCAGTGCAATAACTTCGAAGTGGTCAACATGGGCGTGATGGTTCCGTGCAACGAGATCCTGGCCAAGGCCAAGGTCGAGGGCGCGGACATCGTCGGCCTGTCGGGGCTGATCACGCCGTCGCTCGAAGAGATGGCCTACGTGGCCTCGGAAATGCAGCGCGACGACTATTTCCGCGTGAAGAAGATCCCGCTGCTGATCGGCGGTGCCACGACTTCGCGCGTGCATACGGCGGTGAAGATCGCGCCGAACTATGAAGGCCCGGTGGTGTACGTGCCGGACGCTTCGCGCTCGGTCAGCGTGGCGTCGAGCCTGCTGTCGGACGAAGGCGCGGCGAAGTATCTCGACGAGCTGAAGACCGACTACGAGCGCATCCGCACGCAGCACGCCGGCAAGAAGGCCACGCCGATGGTGACGCTGGCCGAGGCGCGCGCCAACAAGACGCCGATCGACTGGAGCGCCTATGTGCCGCCGAAGCCCAAGTTCATCGGCCGGCGCGTGTTCCGCAACTATGACCTGGCGGAACTGGCCAACTTCATCGACTGGGGCCCGTTCTTCCAGACCTGGGACCTGGCCGGCAAATTCCCGGACATCCTCAACGACGAGATCGTCGGCGAGTCCGCGCGCCGCGTGTTCTCGGACGGCAAGAGCATGCTGTCGCGCCTGATCCAGGGCCGCTGGCTGACCGCCAACGGCGTCATGGCGCTGCTGCCGGCCAATACCGTCAATGACGACGATATCGAGATCTATACCGACGAAACCCGCAGCAAGGTCGCGCTGACCTGGCACAACGTGCGCCAGCAGAGCGAGCGCCCGGTGGTCGACGGCGTGCGCCGTCCGAACCGCTGCCTGGCCGACTTCATCGCGCCGAAGTCGTCTGGGGTGGCGGACTATATCGGCCTGTTCGCGGTCACCGCCGGCATCGGCGTCGACAAGAAGGAAGCGCAGTTCGAGGCCGACCACGACGACTACAGCGCCATCATGCTCAAGGCGCTGGCCGACCGCCTCGCCGAGGCTTTCGCCGAGTGCCTGCACGAGCGCGTGCGCAAGGACCTGTGGGGCTATGACGCGGCGGAGCAGCTTTCCAACGACGAGCTGATCGCCGAGCAGTATCGTGGCATCCGTCCGGCGCCCGGCTACCCGGCTTGCCCGGAGCACACCGTCAAGGGCCCGATGTTCAGCTTCCTCGATGCGGCCGAGATCGGCATGGGCATCACCGAATCGCTGGCGATGACGCCGGCCGCGTCGGTCAGCGGATTCTACCTGTCGCATCCGGACTCGACCTACTTCACGATCGGCAAGATCGGCCAGGACCAGCTCGACGACATGGCGGCCCGCCGCCACGAGGACCGCAACGCCGTCGCACGGGCGCTGGCACCCAACCTGTAACTGCATGCGTCGCCCGAGCGCCGCGATCGCGCGGCGCCCGCGTGGCGCAGGTCCTTGATGCGGCAGGAAATCCGCCTTGCATCGCAGCATGGAGGGGCGCAAGCGCTGTTCGCGCCGCTTCACAACTCCTTACACTGCATTGCAATCGCTCACAGACCGGGGCCGGACGCGCCCCTAGACTGGCTCCAAGTTCACGTGAACAACAGCGTGGATGCCGCAGCGAATGTTTCGCCGCGGATCACCCTGAAAGGAGCCTTTCCATGAAGAAACTGCTGATCTCCCTGTCCGCCCTGTCGATCGCTGCTGCTTCGTCGCTGGCCATGGCGCAAGGCACTGGCACCGCCACGGGCAACGCCGGGGTCAGGGCCGACGTCGGCGCCGCGGTGAACGCGCCGGCTCCGGCTGCAGGTGGCGCGCAAGCAGGTGTGGGCGCATCGACTTCGCTGGACAAGGGCGCGGCGGCCACATCGGCCACCTCGGTCGACATGGGCAGTGCCGCCAGTGCAGATGCCGGCACCAAGGCCAAGAGCAAGCACAGCGCGAAGTCGCACAAGAAGGACAAGGCCGACGCCAGCCTGGGCGCCAGCGCGGGCGCCGAAGCGGGCGCCAAGGCCCAGTAAGCCGGGCCGGCCGCATCTGGCCCGACGGGGCCGATGCGGCCTGATGCATCGCAGCAGAGCGGGACGGACCTCCAGCCGTCCCGCTTTGCTTTTGTGCTCTCGGCCGTCCATGCGGCGCGGCAGTAGCGCTATCTGTGCCGCACTTGTCCCTTCCTCTCTCGTGCCGGTGTCTTTTGCGCCGGCGCATCAATGTCAGCCTGACACCGACAGTCTGCAGCCGCTTGCGGCACTACAATGCAAACACAGCAAGCGGTTCCGCCTGCACCCGAGTTGACTGGGCGAAAGCCCTACCAGTGGAGCCCATGATGATCCGCGTCCTGATCGCCGATGATCACGAGATTGTTCGCGCAGGGCTGCGCCAGTTTCTTGCTGATGAGCCTGATATCCAGGTCACCGGCGAGGCCGGCAGTGGCGACGAAGTCATGGCGCAATTGCGCGACGGCGAGTTCGACGTGCTGGTCCTCGACATTTCGATGCCCGAACGCAACGGCATCGATGTGCTCAAGCTGATCCGCCAGCGCAAGCCGGACCTGCCTGTGCTGATCCTCTCGACCTATCCCGAAGACCAGTACGCAATCAACCTGATTCGCGCGGGGGCTTCGGGCTACCTCACCAAGGAAAGCGATCCGGACGACCTGGTCAAGGCCATCCGCACCGTGGCCCAGGGCCGCCGCTATGTCAGCGCGGCCGTGGCGGACTTGCTGATCGGCGGGCTCGACAAGCCGACCGAGCAGCCGGTGCACCAGATGCTGTCGGAGCGTGAATTCCAGATCTTCTGCAAGTTGTCGCGCGGCCAGTCGGTCTCGGTGATCGCGGATGAGCTTTTCCTGAGCGTGAAGACCGTCAGCACCTACCGTTCGCGCATCCTGGAGAAAATGGGCATGAAGACCAATGCCGACCTGACCTACTACGCCATCAAGAACGGCCTGGTCGAATGACGGACAGGCGAACCCGCTGCGCAGACCGCATGGCGGGCCGGCTGCAACCACCCCACTGAACGTAGAAGAATGTCGGAGCAGGCTTCGAACTCCCCCCACCGGGCACTGCGCGTTCTGCTGATCGAGGATTCGGCAGTGCTGCGGGGCATGCTCCTCGAATACCTGAGCGACTTCCCGTATGTGCGCAGCGTCGACTGGGCCGATACCGAGGCCATGGCGCTGCGCATGGTGAGCGGCGACATGCCCTATGACGTGGTGATCGTCGACCTGCAGCTGCGCCAGGGCAACGGCATCAACGTGCTGCGCGCGATGCAGCGCGAAGGCTTGCCGGGCCTGCGCATCGTTTATACCAACCACGCGCAGGTGTCGATGTACCGCAGCCAGTGCGCCGACGCCGGGGCCGACTACTTCTTCGACAAGTCGCTGGAGCTCGAACAGGTGTTCCGCGTCATCGAGGAACGCGCGGCCGCCGGTTCCTGACCCTTTTCCTCTATTCCGCCTTTTCCTCTATTCCGGCTGGACTTCGGCCGGTTCTTCCGCAGGTGCCAGGATCGACGCGGCGAGCGGCACCTCGACGCGGATGCTCACCCCGGTGTTGGGCGAGGACACGATCTCCATGCTGCCGCCAAGCGCCGTCACGCGCTGTTCCATGCCCAGCAGGCCATGGTGGCCGGCGGTGCTGCCGGCATCGAAATCAGGCGGCAGGCCCTTGCCGTCGTCGTGGATCGTCAGCGTGAGCTGCTCGTCCGTGCAGCCCAGCGACAGGCGGATATGGGTCGCCTGCGAATACTTGCTGGCGTTGGTGAGGGATTCCTGGGCGATGCGATAGAGCGCAATCGCGGCGGTGTCGCTCAGGCGCGGCAGGTCTTCCGGCACGTCGACTTCGGACTCCCAGTGATTGCGCCCCGCGACGTCCTCGACGAGCTGGCACAACGCGGCCCGCAGGCCGAGATTGAGCAGCACGGTGGGGCGCAGGTCTTCGATCAGGCGGCGCTTGATCTGGATGCCCTGGTCCACGTGGAGCATGACCCGCGTCAGCTTGTCCGCGGCTTCCGGCTGGCTTTCCTGCACGCGCCGGCGGACCCAGTGCAGGTCCAGCTTGATCGCGGTGAGGATGGCGCCGAGCTCGTCGTGCAGTTCGCGCGCGAGGCGGGTCTTCTCGTCTTCCGTCACGCGTTGCAGGTGGCCCGCGAGCGCCGATAGCTGGCGCGTGCGCGCGCGCACCTTGCGGTCCAGCCGGACGCCTTCCTCCTCGGCCTGCGTGCGTCCTGCTTCGGACAAGGTCAGGCGCTTGGCATGGCCCAGGCCAACGGCGATCAGTAACACGATATTGATGGCGGTCAGCAGGGCGATGCCGTAACGCGACAATTGCACATCGCGCTCGGCGCCCTCCAGCCGATGCGCGACGGTTTCGGCTTCGCGCGCCTGCAGCGCGTCCAGGCCGCGGCGCGCGTTGTCCATGGTCTGCTTGCCATAGTCGGTGCGCACCAGGTCCAGCGCCACCGCCAGGTCGCGCTTGCCGTATAGCAGCGTCAGCGCCATTTCATTGAGCTTGCTGCTGATCTGCTTGGAGGTCTCGCCGAACAGCTTGAGACCTTCGGCATCGTTGGCGTAGTCCGCGCGGATGCGCGCCATCAAGTCGTTGATGCGCGGCAGCGCCTGGTAGTAGGGCTCCAGATAGCTGTCCTTGCCGGTCAGCAGGAAGCCGCGTTCGCCGGCCTCGGCATTGACCAGCTCGCCGTTGAGCGCGGCCAGCTGCGTCTGCACGCGCTGTGAGCGGATGACATCGTTGTAGCTCTCGCGCAGGCGGATATTGCCGGTCTCGGAGGCGACCAGTACCGCCAGGGTCAGCAGGATGCCGCCAGCGAGCAGCAGGGTATGGGGCAGGAAAGACTGCTTGAACTGCTTGAACATGAGGCAATTCCTCGGTGAGGCGCTTGCCGCCGGGGTGTGGTCATGGGATCACATCCCAGGGGTGGGGTCAACCAGCAATTGTGACCACGGCCACGTCGCGCAGGGCGGTCGTGATGCGCGCGTGCCGCCGCCGGACGGCACTGTAGGACTCGGCTGACAGCGGAATCGGCCCGCTGTCGGTGTCTGTGCCGGGGACGGCTTCCTACGATGAGGCTATGAGCTTGTCCGTCACCGCGCAAGCCCTAACCGGCGACCTGTCCGTCAGGCGGGCAGGCGCCACCATCGGGAGTTCCAGTCATGCTGCAATATGCACTCGTCTTTTTCGTTATTGCGCTGATCGCCGCGGTTTTCGGTTTTGGCGGTATTGCTGCCGGCGCCGTAGAGATCGCAAAGATCCTGTTCTTCATCTTCCTGATCGTGGCACTGGTCGCGGCCGTCATGGGTCTGGTCCGCAGACGGTGACGCGCATCCGCGCCCCCTAACTGTGCCCTGAGGAGTAGTCCTATGCTGACGCAGAACCCGAATGTCCGGAAGGAAATCAACCACCTTGCCGACAGCGCAGACAGCACCATTCGCCGGATCCGGCACGCGGCGCGCGACACGCGCGAAGCGGCAGGACCGATCTCGGACGAGGTGAGATCCCTGATCGCCCAGCTTCAGCACACCATCGAGGTGCTGGCGAGCGAAGGATCGGAGCAGAGCCTGAACGCCGGGCGCCGCCTGCGCGAACGTGCCGCCGAGATGACCGACCGCCTGCGTGCGCAGGCCGGAGACAGCGTCACCCACGTGCGCGAACGCATGGACGGAGCGGTGGTGCAGGCGCAGCAGCGGGTGGCCGAATCCCCGCTCAAGTCAGTGGGGCTGGCCGCCGCGATCGGTGCGCTGATCGGCTTGTTGCTGGCGACTCGTCACCGGGAGTAGCACGCTGCGGCCGTCCGCGGGCAGGTGCGACGGCCACGGTGACATTCCCCCCTTGTCCGGATGGCATTCACGTTCCGGAAGCCTGGCTCCGCTGTGGCGGTGTCGGGCATTTTTTTTGGTTGTTTGGTGGAATGGGTAATGATGAGGTTGTCGTGCTTGGCGGGCGCTGCTGTTTCGCCGGCGTAGCCGGCGAGTCACTTTTTGTCCGAGCGACAAAAAGTAACCAAAAAGCGCGTTTACTTGCCCTAGCGGGCGAATATTGATCGTAGTGTGCTGCGGGTGTTGTACGGGTATGAACTTCAGAGTGTGCCTGGCTGCCTGCCGCGTGGTGCACGTCCGTGGGCAGGATTAGAGCGCTGATTGAACGAGCCCCGAAACTGTCCGTGGTCCCTGCTG